>JAFGKA010000284.1 GCA_016928855.1 Phycisphaerae bacterium | reverse complement strand
GTGATCCTCTGTCTGTATGAATGCGGCGACAAGGTCTACAACGAACGGATCACCCTGGCCCGCTTCAACCGCGCATGGCTGCTCGAAGCAGCGGCTTCCCAACCAGCGCGAGCCGACTGAGGGCCGGGCCGGATGTTTGCGTGTACGCCGCGTTCAGCGCCGAGGCGGGAGAAAGCGGATGCGAGGGGAAATGCGGCGAGCACCGCGGATCGGATTGGGACGTCCCTTTGGCTGATTCGGGCTCCTGTGGCCTGTGAGCAGACCCACACGAAGGATGCGTCATGCAACGACTCACAGTGCGGATCACGTGTTTGAGACGGCACTTGCAGGTTTCGTCATTTGGCAAAATGGCCTGTTTGCGCGATCACCCTTTGCGCTCGGCCGGTGTGGTCGTGGCCCTCGCGGCCATGCCGTGCGTTCTGGCCGCGTGCCGACCGGCTGAACGCGGGCCCAACATCGTCTACATTCTTGCCGACGACCTCGGCTACGCAGAGTTGGGCTGTTATGGTCAGGAGAAGATCCGCACGCCCAACATCGATCGGCTGGCCGCCGAGGGCATGCGGTTTACACAGCACTACAGCGGCAATTCGACCTGCGCGCCCTCGCGATGCAGTCTCATGACCGGCATGCACCCTGGCCATGCCCACGTTCGCAACAACAGAAAGCCGGACGGTCTTGATCGTCTCAAGGCCAAGTATGGGTGGGAATTTCCCGGCCAGACGCCGATCCCCAAGGCCGCCGTGACGATCGCCGAAGTGCTCAGACGCAAGGGCTACGCGACGGCGGCTATCGGCAAGTGGGGCCTCGGGCACGTCGGCACGACCGGCGATCCGAACACCCAGGGCTTCGACCTGTTCTTCGGGTATTACTGCCAGACGCACGCCCACAGCTACTATCCCGGCCATCTGTGGGAGAATCGCCGAAGGGTGCCCCTGAACAACGATCCGCCCGTGCCGGGGCACACTGCGTTGCCCGCGGGGGCCGATCCGCACGCCCCGGCCGCGTACGCGCCGTTCAAGGGCACGGACTATGCGCCGGACCGCATGCTGGATGCGGCCTTGCGGTTCATTCAGGAGAACCGAGACGGGCCGTTCTTCCTGTACTTCCCCACGACGATTCCCCATCTGGCGCTGCACATCCCCGATGAGGAACTCAAACCGTATCTCGGCCAGTGGGACGAGACGCCGTTCGTGGGTGATCGCGGCTACACGCCCCACATCGCGCCGCGCGCCGCATACGCCGCGATGATCAGCCGGCTCGATAAGGACGTCGGCCGGATTGTGGCGCTGCTCGATGAACTGGGGCTTTCGGACAACACGCTCGTCATGTTCGCCTCGGACAACGGCACAACGCATCTCGACAAGGAAGTCGATTACACGTTCTTCAACAGTGTCGGCCCACTTCGGGCCCTCAAGGGCAGTCTGTACGAAGGCGGGATTCGCGTCCCGATGATTGCCCGATGGCCCGGCCGGATCCAGCCCGCCACGACGACCGAGCATGTCTCGGCGTTCTGGGATGTATTGCCGACGCTTGCCGAGCTGGCCGGGGCCAGGCCGCCCGCCGACATCGACGGCATCAGCTTCGTGCCGACACTGCTGGGACAGCCCGAAAACCAGAAGCCTCACGAGTACCTCTACTGGGAGACTCCCGGTTATGGCGGCCAACAGGCGGTGCGGCTGGGACGATGGAAGGCCGTTCGGCAGGACATGCTCCGCGCCGGCAACCCGACGCCGCTCAAAATCGAGCTATACGATCTCGAGACGGATATCGGCGAGTCGAACGACCTGGCCGCCACGCACCCGGACCTTATGGCCCGCATGGAAACGATCATGAAAGACGCCCGCGTGCCGAGCAAGCTGTTTCCCATGCCTCCGATCGACAGGTAGGAGGAAACCGCCGCCTGGGCGCGTTCACATGCCGCTCGGGTGCGTGCCGGCTCCTGTGGCGGGCGGCACGTCGAGGCCGCGGGTACCGTCATGCCCGCGCTTCGCTTGGGCATGGCAACCAGCGATAGTGTTACATATAAGACACCTAACTATCGGACTACCACAGTCTCCACTGGCGGCCGCCGTCGGTTGAGGTCAGCACGGCGCGCGTGCGGCGAGACTGATCGTTGCGGTAGAACCAGTGCGTCGACCAGTACTCGTAGGACAAAAACAGGGCGCCCTTCTGGTCGATGGTCAGCCGATGGTAGTAGACGCTGTATTCGCCGAACGCCGGCACCACCAGGGATACCGGTGGCTCCCAGTCGCCGTTCGGCGTCTTGCGCTGGTACGCCAGGCGACCATGGCCCGTCGCGGGAAACGGCTCGTCGCCGCTGTGCCAGAGCCGGAAGACCAGATGGAGCGTGTCGTCGGCACCGCAGACCATGCCGACGTAGGTCTGCCGGGCCCCTTGGCTGGTCGGCACCGGCTCGGTCCAGCCCCCGTGCGCATGATTCGGCTGCAGCGAACGGGTGTACAGGAAGGGCCTGCCGTGGGTACCGACGATAGCATGAAGGTAGCCGGCGCTGTCGATCGTGATGCTTGGGGTGTTGTGCACATCGTTGGCCGGCGGTCCGTACCCGATCCGCGCGGGTTCTCCAAGAGTGCCATGTTCACGGTCATAGGTGACCACGAAGGCTGGCACGCCGGGCACGTCGATCGCGGGATCGGTGGCCTCGCCCCAGCAGACGTGCACGCGTTCTCCTCTGGATACGAGGGTGGCCGGCGGCCCGGAGTGCATCGCCAGCCCGAGGCCCATGTCGGACAGACGGATCGGCTCACCGATCACGATGCGCCCGTCCTGCTTGCGGGGCACAAACAGATCGAGGTCGTTCTCCCGTCGCCAGAACAGCGGGCGCTCGGTGCCCCCGCGGGTGCGGGTATACCGCACAAACGGCGGGGGACCGTCGGGGAGGTTGTGCCCGGAGAATTGCTCGATGTCGAAATGCCGCAGTTCGTTCTCCCGGCCGGCAATGGGATACGCTCGGAAGCTCCGTCCACCGTCGGACGAGTGCAGCAGCGCAAAGTGTGATTCCGTGCCGGCCAGAAGATACACATCGTTGTCGGCGTCGAACGCGATCTTGGTCGAGCTGATCGAGCGGGGCACCTCCCGAAGCGGCGGAGCGATGGCCACGTTCTTCGGCGTGAACTCCACCGCGACCCACTGTCCGTCGCGCGGGGTCAGGATACCGGTCGGGACACGGAGGAAGGGGCGGTTCTCCAGGTCGAAATAGACCTGGTTGCTGATGGGATAGTCAGGGGCGTAGCCGAACTGAGCGTTCTCGTGCTCATAAGGTCGCAGTACGATGGGCATCTTTAGCGGCTGAGCGGCCGGCGCCTGCCCACCCCGCACCGTCAGCGTCGCATAGGTAGTGAAGTCGTCGGCATCGGTCGGCGTGGCACGCAGATGGACTATGCGCTGCTCGCCGGCGGGCGGCGCGGTGTACCGCACTTCGACGCCAACACTCGAACGGGCAGGCACCACCACCTGCGGCTGCGAGATCTCGGCCGCCCACGTCTGTTTGGGAAACTCGAGCTGCAAACGAATGCGCTGCTCGTGGCGGGAGTTGTTGTACAGTGCGAATGCGAAGCGCCCGCGGGCCTCAGGCTCGTCATACGCGAGATGGCGGTACGGCTGAAGCAGCCAGCGGTGCTCCAGCAGTGGGAACCAGGAGGCTCTCTCCGGGCTCCAGCATGCCATGTCCTGATACAGGTCGTCGGCGGTCCACGAGGTCACGCCTTCGATCTCGATCGTGGCCTGTCCCTTGGGCAGGTGCAGCCGCCACGGAGTCTGCCCGCGGGCAGGGTCGGCAGCGAAGCGGTGCGAGGCGGCGTGGTCTTCCGTCGGCTTCAGTACGGCGACCCGCTGGTCCTTGTGGTCGTACATCGTTATGGGATCTTCACCGGGCGGCAGGTCGGCGATCTGGACGTTGAAAGCGCCGCCGCGCGGCAGAAAGGCCACATCGACAGGCCGGTCCGGTCGCAGCAACACGATGGGTTCCAGGTGGCGTGCGTCGCGATGGCCACGGGCGGTCTCCACCACGTAGCGGGCGCAGTTCGTGCGGAATCCCCACAGGACGTGTTCGCCGTAACGGTCCTGGCTTGCGGTGATGTTCAGTCCGTACACGCCGCGGTGTACGACTTGGGCCGAGAGTCTGACGCTGTGCACCGGTCCCAGGCCGCTGCCGGCCTTCTGGCCATCGTCGGGGATGGTCTTCTCGGCCAGAACCTGCCGGTCGGGACCGAACAGGATGGCGTGCAGTTCCGTCGGCCTGCCGGTTCGATTCCGGTCGCGCCGGGCGACCTCGACGATCAACTCGCCGGGTTCGGGCAGAAAGTACACGCCGCCCATCCCGCCGATGCCCCAGTCAAGGCCGTGCTCCAGCGAGGGGCTCTGCTCGGCAATGCCGTCCTGCTGTGCGCTGAGCGGTGCCGCGAGGAACACGAAGGGCGTCACGCCGTAGAGAATCGTCATGATCGCCTTCATGTTACCCTCCGGCGTTGCATGCCCATCGTTCGTCGATCCGGTTGCGGCGGCGGCTACTGGCCGTGCTTGTGGATGTGGTCACCCACGTTCATCGAACTGGATTCCTCGGCCGCCTTTCGTTTGGCCTTCAGTTCCGCCGAAAGATCGATGCCCAGCTCGTTGAGCTGTGCGATGGCGACCTCGCTCGGCGCGTCGGTCAGTGGGCAGACCGCCCGCTGCGTCTTCGGGAACGCGATGACGTCGCGGATGCTGTCCGTGCCGACCAGTCGCATCGTCCAGCGGTCGAAGCCGAACGCGATGCCGCCGTGCGGCGGGGCGCCGAACCGCAGCGCGTTGAGCAGGTGCTCGAATTTCGCGTGGGCTTCGGCCTCGCTGATCCCGAGCAGTTCGAACACCCGGCGCTGCACGTCGCCACGATGGATACGGATGCTACCGCCGGCCATCTCCTCGCCGTTCATGACCAGGTCGTACGCCTGGCTGCGAACCTTGAGCGGGTCGGTGGCCAGCAGCGGGATGTCCTCCTCCAGCGGCATCGTGAACGGATGGTGCGGGCTGACGTAGCGCTTCTCTTCCTCGTCCCAGTCCAGCAGCGGGAAGTCGACGACCCATAGCGCTTCGAAGTGGCCGGCCGGAATCAGCCCGAGTTCGTGCGCGAGTCGGATGCGGGCGAAACTCAGATACTTCGCCACGTCAGCGGGCTTGCCGGGTGCGAAGAAGAGCTGATCGCCCGGTTCGGCGCCGGTGGCCTTGCAGATCGCCGCGCAATACGGCTGGATCCGGGCGCCGATGCCGGTGGCGAACTCCGGCGCGTCGGCCGTGCCCTGGACCTTGGTCGTGGCCAGCCCGCCGCCGCCGATGCCCTTGATCGCCTCGGTCAGGCCGTCGGTGATCTTGCGGGTGAGCTTCTCGGCCCCTTCGCTCTTCTTGACGCAGATGGCCTTGATGATGCCGCCGGCCGCCAGGGCATTGGCGAAGACGCCGAACTCGTCGGCGGTGATTGCCTTCAGCGACTCGGTGACGTCCTGCAGCTCAAGCCCGAACCGCGTATCCGGCGCATCGCAGCCGAATCGGCTCATCGCGTCGGCATAGGTCATCCGCGGCAGCGGCAGCTTGATTTCGTAGCCGAGGATCTCGCTCCAGACCCGCGCCAGGCACCCTTCGACGATGCCCATGACGTCGTCGGCCTTGACGAACGCCATTTCGAGGTCGAGCTGCGTGAATTCCGGCTGGCGGTTGCCGCGCAGATCCTCATCGCGGAAGCAGCGCACGAGCTGGGCATACCGGTCGAAGCCGGCGATCATGAAAAGCTGCTTGAAAAGCTGCGGCGACTGCGGCAGCGCGTAGAACGAGCCCGGCTGCACGCGCGACGGGACGAGATAATCCCGCGCGCCTTCCGGTGTCGATTTCGTCAGGAACGGCGTTTCGATTTCGAGGAACCCCTGCTCGGCGAAGTACTCGCGGATCAGCCGGGCCGCCTGCGCCCGAATCCGGAACGCCCGGGCGACCTTCGGCCGGCGCAGGTCGAGGAACCGGTATTTCAGCCGCAGGTCTTCGTTGGTGTCCACGAAGTCGGAGATTTCGAACGGCGGCGTCTCCGACTGCGAGAGGACATCGATCTCATGCACGCTGACTTCGATTTCGCCCGTGGGCATCTCGCCCGTGTGGAACTTCTTGCTGACCTGATCGCCGCGATGCAGTACCTCGCCGCGGACGGCGATGCAGTACTCGTTGCGCAGCGTCCGGGCGCGTTTCGTGGCCTCCGGATCGGTGTCTACGTTGAACCGGAGCTGGGTCAGCCCTTCACGGTCGCGCAGGTCGATGAACACGAGATTGTCGCCGTGGTCACGGTAGTTGTTGACCCAGCCGGCCAGCACAACGGTCTGACCGACATGTTCAGCGCGGAGTTCGCCACAGGAATGCGTGCGTTGGTTGTATGGAACAGACACGAGAGCAACTCCTTTCCGGAGCGATCGGATTTCCAGCTATCGAGCAGAGAACACCCCTCGGCAGGGGGTACCGACGGAAGGGGGGTCAGTCGTCATTGAGCCGGCGGCCGGAATGAGCGAGCACGTATGTACCGCTCCGGCCGCCGAGATGCCTCCCGAGTTGGATCCTGAACAATTGCATGAGAACGTGATTTTACCCGACGCCGATGCCCAACGCAAGACGGCCTCCTGCCCTCCATGGCGGCATCCAGGGCGATTGCATCAAACGTGCCGGACCCCATTCAGCGGCCGTGTGCCACTGCTCTTGAGCTTGCTCTTACCCCCCTTCCTTGGAATGGGGCGTTAGCAAGCGCAGGAATGCGGATGGGGTGTGCCTGCGGCGACCTGTGGACCGGCATTCTCGGCTGCGCCAAAGGGGCACGGCAGAAATGTCCGCAATGGCGGGTCCCTGGGCGGTGTTCTTCCCCCGTCGGCGGCTTCGCCGACCGTCCTCGTGGACGGCCGAGGGGCTTGCTCGTGTGGTCTACCTCCCACTTGCATAAGAAGACACCACCACGAAGCCCGCGAAGAATGGGATTTGTGACGATCCAGTTCACGCATAGGCACTGAACCTGGAGCCAGATAGGTGTTTTCTTCGGCTTCTCGTCCGATTTCCCGTCCTCTTCGTGTGCTTCGGGCCCTTCGTGGTTATTCTTTTTGCAGCGTTGGGGTCTACTCCTGCTCGTCGCGGATCGTGAACTCGATCGTGACCGGTTCGCTGACCGAGCCGGCCGGTTCGCCTACGCCGCCGATCGCCGGCGAGTTGAGGTCGATGTTGGATCGGAGGGCTAGCGCCTTCGCCGCCGGCTGCACTGAAGCCACCGAAGCCGGCGTCAGCCGTTCGGCTGAGCTCACGGCCGAAGCCCCTTTGGATGCGGCGGCGCGACGCCGCTTCCAGTCGTGGCAGAGTCGCCTTCGTCGGCCACGCCGTGATGACCAGCGAACGCTCGCGCCGCAAACGAGCCCGCGCGTTAGCCTGACCAGCGACGAAGAAACACGCATCGCGGGCGAAAAAGACTTCCGGCCTGTGTTCGTGTGCTCATCACTCTTCAAGCTCTGACCCCACTGGCTTCGATCCCGAACATACCGACGATGCCGACGAGTGTCAATAATCAGTGATGTTCAGAATGCCATTTAAATGCCATTACGCTCAACATGAACGTGCTCAAGGGGCACAAGGTCGAGACTGTCCTGAAAGAAGCGCTCATCTTCTTGCTGGTCTACAACCTGGTGCGCTTGGTTACGGTTAAAGCCACTCGGCGACAGCGTGTCCGCCCGCACCGGATCAGCTTTGTTGACGCCCTGCGATAGCTGCAGCCGCCCAAGCCTGCTGCATCCCTGCCCGAACTGGTGGTCAACCCGGTGCGCGCCGGCCGCATCGAACCGCGCTGCAAGAATCGCCGCCTTAAGCAGTACCCGTTGATGATAACACCGCAGCGAGAATGGCGTAAACGATTGAAAAAGAAGAGAGATGCGGCTTAAGTTAATGGCATTCCAGTGATGTCCCTTTTTATTCCCCCGGCGACGTCAAAGGCGCCGTGCGTCTGTTGCGAGAGGGCCGCGGAGCGTTCGAGGAGGTCGTACAGGCGGGTGTCGATGCGGACCGGGCCGTCGGCGGCATGTTGGTTGACGTAGCTGACCGCGCTGCTCGCCGAGAAGACGGTCAGGAGTTCTTCGGTCTCGTCGATGACGTCGAGCGCCGCCTCGCCCGGTAGGGCGGGGTTGGGCATCTGGTCGGGCAGGAACACGCTGAACTCGCAGGCCATCGCACGCCGGGCAATGCACCAGCGGCCGAAGCTGCGGTCAACGGGCAGCGCCGGCTCGGGGATCACCGCGCCGAAGAACCCCCCAGCCGCGGCACCGAGCCCGCGGGGGCTGAGAATCCCTCGCCGAGACCATCCCGATTCTTCGCTCATCGCCTGATGCAACCTCCCGTTACCGGTCCGCGGTAGATGGGGATGAAAGCCCGTTGCTCCAGGCGGTATAACAACCGCCTGGATACCCTGGTCTTTTCTTAGGAGCAACGGGCATGGATAAGATACCGTTTTACGTGGGTGTGGACTACCACCGGCGGGCGCCGGGTGCCACTGGCGGCTCGTCCGCCAGTGCCTCCGGTCAACGCTGAGACTCGCCCTCTAGTGGGCATTAGCGTTTCTTCTAATGCAGGCGATGTTTCGGCGTGTGAGTTGGGTCAACTGCCCCGATCGTGGCTGATTGTTTCGGGGGTCCACGGGCAAACGCTCCGGCCGGCGCCCTTCGGGCGAGAACAGTTGAACAGGTGAACAGTGGAACAGTAGAACGAAATCCAGAAGCAGGCGGCGGCGCCTGCGCTCAACCGGGCCTGCCCAGGTTACCCTTGGGATGCCATCAGCGGCCTCGGACTGCCGCGCGTGCAACATCAGCCCCGGGCGGGCATAATACCCCGACCATGCGTATCGTCTACTTCGGCTCCGGTGAGTTTGCCGTCCCGACGCTCCGGGCGTTGGCCAACACGGCCCACGATGTGGTCGCGGTCATCACGCAGCCGTCGCGGCCGAGCGGTCGCGGTCGCAAGCTGACGCCGACGCCGACGGCCGAGTGGGGGGCGAAGCTCGAACTGCCCGTCATCGAGGCACAGAACGTCAACGACCCGGAGCTGGTCAACCGTATCCGCGGCCTCGCCGCCCGGCTCGGCGTCGTGGTGGCGTTCGGCCAGAAGCTCGGCCGCGAGCTGATCACGTCAATGCGTTGCGGCTGCGTGAATGTGCACGCGTCGCTACTGCCGAAGTACCGCGGCGCGGCGCCGATCAACTGGGCGATTCTCAACGGCGAGCTGAAGACCGGCGTGACCGTGTTCCGGCTTACCGACCGGATCGATGCCGGCGAGATTCTCGTGCAGCGCCAGACGATGATCTGCGAAGACGAGACGGCCGGCGAACTGCACGACCGGCTCGCGCGGATCGGGCCGGACGCGATCAAGGCCGCGCTCGAGATGTTCGAGCAGGACGACGAACCCCGCGGCTACGAGCAGGACGCTACCGAGGTCAGTGTCGCGCCGAAGCTGACGAAGGAAAGCGGCCTGCTGGACTTCCGGTATCCGGCCACTGTCCTCGTCCGGCAGGTCCGGGCGATGTCGCCGTGGCCCGGGGCACGCGGCTTATTCTGTTCCGCGTCCGGCTCGCATCGCGAGGAAGTGACGTTCGTCGGCGTTCGCGCGGTCGAGCGGCCGGGCGAGGTCGTCAACCGCGCGCCGGGCACGCTGACCGATCTGTACGAGGTCGTCACGGGGCAGGGCACGCTCGAACTGCACGTCGTCAAACCGGCGGGCGGCCGCGCGATGGCCTGGCAGGACTTCGTCAACGGCCGGCACGTTCAGCCCGAGGATCGCTTCGAAACGATCTCCGCGTCGTAGAACGGCCGCGCACGCCGGACGATAGCGAGGAACGAGATCCGGTGACAGCGGATACCGCAGAACTGACGCCAGAGCATTCCGGCACGGAGCCTCAGGCCTGCCCCGCCGCCAAGGAGAAGCGCTGGTCGGCGCTCCTTGCGCTGCTGACGGCGTGGCTGCTGCCCGCGACGACGGCCCGCCGGACCGCGCATGTATCACTGCGGGATGCCTACGTCGTGCATTGGCTGGCCGCGGTGTTGGCGGTATTCCTGGTGTTCCTGCTGATCGGCTGGACGATTCACCTCGATCGGAGCGATGATGGTCGAAGCGAAGGGGTGATTGTCGAGACGACCGTTCTGGTCGTCAATGTCGTTCGGGAGTTCAAACGTGACCCAGGGACGTCGTTCCTGGTAACCGCCAGCCTCGTGCTCAGCGTTGAACTGACGTTCCTCGGTCTCGCCATCTTATTGACGCCGTGGGGGGCGCGCGATGAGCCGATCCGGGCGAGCGTCGCCAACGCTCTGCGGCGCGTCTGGCTCCAGACGTCACACGTGCTGCCGGCCTTCGCGCTGATTGCCGTGTTCGCCAACACCGTCATCGCGGCCAATCGGCAGTGGGAGCGGAATCATGACTTCGAAGGCTCGCGTCATAGCTTTACGCCGCAAGAGCCTGTCGGCGCGCCTGTCGGTTCGCAGGCATGGCAGGACTACGAGGCCGCCCTCAAGCAGTACGAAGAGGAAGCGCAGGCGTGGGAAGCCTGGTGGCGAAGCCGACCCTGGTACGTCGAATACGGCGAGCAGGCCATCGGCATGGTGGTGCTTGCCGTCGCGACATGGTTTCTCTGGGCGCTGTTCCGGGCGGTGGGTGCCCCGCGCGTGGTGCCGCCAGTGCCCCGGCCGCCGACGTGCGAGTTCTGCGGCTACAACCTGACGGCGGCGCCGATGGATGCGCGGTGTCCCGAGTGCGGTGAACCGGTCGAGCGTTCGTTGGGGCCGGATGCCCGACCCGGCCCTGCGTGGCAACGGACGGGGGGTCTGGCCCGTGTGGCCGCGTTGTGGCGGTGCAGTGTCGATGCGATTCGCCGGCCGTCGGCGTTCGGTCGCCAGATTCAGCTCTCGGCAGGCGCCACATCGCACCGATGGCTGGTTGCGATCCTGGCGCCGTTGGTGTTCATCGTCACGATGATCGGCGTTATCGCGTGCTTTCTCCTGGATCAACACGCGGCCTTCATCGACGAGCGGATTATCACGCAGGTGATGTTGTTCACCGCTCCGATCATGGGGTATTTCGGTGCTCTTGCGCTGCTCGGTGTGATGTTGGCGACGGCGTGGCTCGTGGCGTTGTACTATCGTCTGAGCGACCAGCGCAATCTGCTTCACGCGGCCACGCAGATCGCGGCCTACCTCGGCGGGTATGTCGTGCTCTGGGCTTTGATTTCGGGACTGGCCGGTGCCGCAGGCTTCGCCTTCGATGACTGGTTTCGTCGTAGGGCGCTGGTTCTGGGCATCGACCGCGAACTTCTGACGCTGGTCGCCTGGTTTCTGCCAAACCTGACGTGTCTGACCGGCTACGTCTACCTCGTCCGCCGTGGCACGGGGGCCGCTCGTTACGCCAATCGATAGTCCTCTCCATCGAACAGAGTTCCGGGTGTATCGTCGCACAACGCGTTGTCCTCGTGTTGCGCGGCTTTGTTATCGGCGTGCGTTGATCATGGCGTGTCCGAGCATGCGTGCGCGTCCGAGAATGCAGCACGTGTACGCCGGAGAACTTACGCACCGATTGGGAGCGATAATGCTATTTTGCCGTGTAATCTTCGCATCACTAAAGGCACGCGCTTAGCGGACGATATGAAGACTGGATCGTGACAACGATTCGTCGGCGCGCCGGGCACGAGTTCGTGCGAGGCGCAAAGAAACCGGCAGCGCCGCTCCGGGCAGCCAGATACCCGGGTGCTTTCCTTGGGGAAACAGCAAGGGGCGAAGGACGCGCCCGGCGGTGCTGACGAGATACGACGGTGGTTCCGGACTCGGGTCCGAGTGGCGTCTTCCGGGGTGCGCCATTCGGACTCCCCGGAACGCCGGAGGACCGACGGCTCAATAACGTCCGAGAATTGTACGGACCGCCCGCAGGGGGGGGGCGGTCTGTTTCATTTTTACGGCGACTGGGCCTGCGTGCAACGTCGCTCGCCGCTCTTGCCCCACCCGGCGCCTCTCGCTTCCACCTTCCCTGAACGTGATCACGTCCGCCGGCCCGTAAGATCCCTCTGTTGTCCCGGACCAGATGGAACGCGACGAGCTGTCATGGCTGGCAAAACGGATTACGTCCTGGGCGTGGCGATCCTTGGCTCCGCGCCTACCGCTGGCGCGCCTGTGTAACGGATGTAATGTGTCGTATTTATTGGGGCCTGCGGCCTTCAACATGTTGCCGATTTGGTATGTCGTGATTTATGGTAGGCTACTGCCCGAACCATCGTCCACATCTGAAGATAGACGCGTTGTCTATGCGAATCAACGTCAGGGGTATCCAGTTTACGTGTCGAAAAGACGGGGTACGGTCCGCCGGTTGTTTTTCACGTCGCACCGATAAACGCGTGAAGACACCATCGCCACTGGGTCGATAAACAATCACGGATTATCGG
>JAFGKA010000283.1 GCA_016928855.1 Phycisphaerae bacterium | reverse complement strand
TCGACGCAGACGAATTCGGCGATTCGTTTCTCGCACTCGGTGGTGGCGCGTTCTCGCAGGGCCAGCGCGGCTTGGCGGAAAGGCATTCCAGAGCGATACAGCAACTTGAATGCTTCTTTCACGGCGGTGCGTTCCTCGGGGGAATACCCAGCACGCCGCAGCCCGATGGTGTTGGGGCCCGTGCAGATAGCCTCTCCCACGGCGGTCATGAAAGGGGGAACATCCATCGTGATGAGGCTGCCGCCACTGACGATGACCAACTCGCCAATTCGCACGAACTGGTGTACGAGCGCGTAGGCACTGATGAGCGCATGGCTGCCCACTTCGACATGACCGCCGAGAGCGGTGTTGTTGATCATCTTGACGTCGTCACCGAGGATGCAGTTGTGGGCGACGTGCGAATGGGCCAGCAAGAAGCAGTTCCTGCCGATGACGGTCTTGGATTCCGGCTGCGTGCCGCGGTGGACGCTGGCGAACTCACGGATGATGGTGCCGTCGCCGATCTCGCAATACGACCGTTCGCCGGTGAAGTGGAAATCCTGGGGCAGGTGGCCGATGACCGCGCCGGGGTGGATCTGGACGTTGGCGCCGATCGTAGTCCAGCCGTTGATGTAGGCGTTGGGATAGATCCGGGTGCCGGGGCCGATCTGGACCGGGCCTTCGATGACGACGTTCGGGCCGATTTCGGCGGTTGGGTCGATTTCCGCGTGTTTGTCCACATGGGCGGCAGGGTGAATGGCCATGGTTGCGAAATACTCCACGTAGAGACTTTCAGACGGGCATTGTACGGTTCCGTGGCCGCTCTTCAATGGGCGGCGACCGACGCCGGCGAAATGTCGAATGTCGGCCTCTCTTTCCGCGAATAATGGTGCGAGAGGCGTTTTGTGTTCTGATGGACTGTGCGTAGAATACCCGTGTCGAGTACAGCAGGCGTGCCGTGGCAGACGATGTATCGTACGACGGCGCTGGATCCGTGCCGGCAGAGCATGCTGTCGGGGCGTCTGCCCGGCGGCCGCATCCGGCCCTTCCCGGATTGTTCTACCGTGTAATACGCTTGCCTGTGATCGAGGGCGCTGACAGTCGGTGATACTCAGTTGGGGGCGGTCTTGCTTGACCTGGGTCGGTTTTCGCGGCAGGGGCCGCGGAGCGTTGCGTGAAGTTCCTCGAGCGATTCTGGTTCGGCTGTGGCCACTGTCACGGGCCGGAAGGCTGCCCGTGGGTGGAGGCGGCCGGGTGTACGTCGCCGGATGTGTTTGGGGCATCCGGTCGCGGGCTGGTGCTCTGCGCCTTGGCGGTGTTCATCCTGCCGTTGGCCTCGGCGATCACGGGGGCTCACCTCGCGGGGCGATGGTGCGTCGGATCGGCTGACGGCTCCATCGCGGCGGCGCAGGCCGCCGGGATCGTGGTCGGGTTTCTGGTCGGTGTGGGCCTGGCGAAAGTTGCGCTGCTGTGGCTGCGGCCGAGAGGTACCGGCGCCGGCGGAGGTAAGGCATGATAGGTACGTTGCTGGATCGGTTCCGGGGGCTCAAGAGCTTTCCGCGCGGGATTCATCCTCCGCATCGCAAGAAGCTGTCAGAGCCGCGGCCGATCGAGTTGTTCATCCCGAAGGGGCCACTGCAGGTTCCGATGGTCCAGCACCTTGGCGCCGGCTGCACGCCGATCGTCAAGCCGAAGCAGGAAGTGCAGTACGGCGAGAAGATCGGCGATGTCGAGGCCTTCGTGTCGGCGCCGATCCACGCGAGTGTGGCGGGGACGACGGGCGCGGGCATCGTCGCCGTGTTGCCCAGCGGCCGGCGCGTGCCGGCCATCACGCTGACGCCGGCCGCCGAGGGGGCGCTGCCGGTCGGGTTCCTGGAGCAATTCCTCGATCGGAACTGGGACGGCGTCGAGCCGACGAGTTTCTCGCCCGAGGCGGTCGTACAGGGCATGCGCGATCAGGGCATCGTCGGCATGGGCGGCGCGACGTTCCCGACCCACGTCAAGCTCAAGCGCGATCCGAACCGGCCGGTGGATACCGTGGTCCTCAACGGCTGCGAGTGCGAGCCATATCTGACGGCGGACCACCGGTTGATGCTCGAGTCGCCCGAAGCGATCGTCGTTGGGTTGTATCTGGCGATGCACGCGGTCGGCGCCAAGCGGGCGATCATCGCGATCGAGAACAATAAACCGGACGCGATCGAGGCGATGCGGAGGGCCGCTCTGGGCCGGCCGGGCTTCGAAGTGGCCGTTTGTGCGACGAGCTATCCGATGGGCGGCGAGCGTCAGCTTGTCTGGGCGGTGCTCGGGCGAACCGTACCGAGCGCGCCGAAGGGGCTGCCGCTGGATGTCGGCGTGGTGATGATCAACTGTGCGACGGCCCACTGCATCGCGCGGGCGGTGGTGCGGGGCATGCCGCTGACGCATCGCGTCGTGACGGTCACGGGTCGCGGCGTGGCCCGGCCCGGCAACTACCTCGTGCCGACGGGCACGCTCTTCAGTGAGCTGATCGATCACTGCGGCGGCCTGACCGACGAGGTGCTGAAAGTCGTGGCGGGCGGACCGATGATGGGCCCGACCGTGCCGCATCTGAACGTGCCTGTCGTCAAGGGCACGAGCGGGATCACGTGCATGGTCGATGCGGAGACGGCGCACTGGGTCGAGACGCCGTGCATTCGGTGCGGCAAGTGCGTGGACAACTGCCCTCTGCACCTGTCGCCGACAAAGATTGCCCATGCGGTCAAGTTCCGCGACTACGCGATGGCGAATCAGTATGACATGATGGCCTGCTGCGAGTGTGGCTGTTGTGCGTATGTTTGCCCGGCGAATATTCCGCTGGCCCAGTACATCAAGGCCGGCAAGAACCAGCAGCGGCTGATGGCGGCGCAGAACAAGAAATGACGCGCGTGCACACAGGAGTTGGACCTTAGATGAGCGACGCAGAAATACCCCCATTGCCCGAAGCAACGCCCGCCGCCAAGCCGGTGCCCGAGTCGCGGTCGGAGTTCCTCGTCACCTCGGCGCCACACTTGGCGGCGGGCGTGTCGACGCGACGGGTGATGTTTGAAGTGGTCCTGGCGATGGTGCCGCTGTTTGTCTTCGCGGTGTATATGCACCATGCGCGGGCGGTCGTGCTGACCGCCGCGACCCTGGCGGGGTGCTTATTGACCGAGGTGCTGGCGAACGCCATCCGCGGTCGGAGCCAGGCGTCCCTGTCCGATGGCTCGGCGGTGGTGACGGGCGTGATTCTGGCGTTTTCGCTGCCGCCGTCGCTGCCTCCGTACATGGCGTTCATCGGCGGCGTTGTCGCGATCGCGCTGGCCAAGGCGGTCTTCGGCGGCCTGGGCCAGAACCTGTTCAACCCCGCGATGGTCGGCCGGGCGTTTCTGATGGTCTGTTTTCCGGCGGCGATGGTGACGTGGGCGGTGCCGGTGCCGCTGCAGGAGATCGGCGTCGATGCGACGACAATGGCGACGCCGCTCTATGCGGCGGCCAGGAACGAGGCGATTCCCGCGATGTCGGACCTGTTCGTCGGCACGGTCGGCGGCTCGCTCGGCGAGACGAGCGCATTACTGGCGCTGATTGGCGGGTTGTATCTCGTCATGCGGCGGATCGCTGACTGGCGTCAGCCGCTGGGCGTCCTGGCGGCTGTCGCGATCTTCGCGGCGATCGCGCACCGGGTGAATCCGGCGGAATACGAAGGGCCGCTGTTTCATTTGAGCAGTGGGGCGCTGATGTTCGGGGCGTTTTTTATCGCGACCGACTACGTCGGGGCGCCGATTACGCCGCGCGGGCGGTTGATCTTTGGCTTCGGCGTGGGCGTGCTCGTGATGGTGATTCGGGTCTTCGGCGCATATCCGGAGGGCGTGATGTTCGCCATCCTGATCATGAACGCGCTGACGCCGTTGATCGAACGTTGGACGACGCCGGTTCCGTTCGGCGGGCATGTGGCGGCGGCATGAGGTCGCCAGAGGTGATGCGGTGAGGAAATTCGTGGCAGAGTCCTGGCTTGTGCTGGTGTTGGGCGTCGTGTTCGCGTGCCTGCTCGCGGGAACGCAGACGCAGCTATCCGCCAAGATCCAGGCCAACCAGGCCAAGGCGCTCGAGAACGCGATCGCGGAGGTTGTTCCCGGTTTCGATGAGAAGGAGCAACTCGAAATCGACGGCAACAGGGTCTTCAAGTGCGTCGATGGTTCCGGCCAGGTGGTCGGCTGGGCGGTCGATGCGACGGGGTCCGGCTTCATCGACAAGATCCGGCTGGTCGTCGGCCTCTCACCTGACGGGGCGACGATCACGGGCCTGAAGGTGATCGAGGACCTCGAAACGCCCGGGCTTGGCAACAAGATCGAAGGCGAGTGGGCGGATCAATACGAGACGTTGGATGCGACTCGGCCCATCGTTCGCGTCAAGGGCGAACGCCACGCGGCGGACAATGAGATCAGCGCGATTACGGGCGCGACGTATTCCAGTGATTATGTGACGGACATTGTGAACGACGTGACCCGCCGGATTGGGCCGAAACTGGCGGAACAGCAATAGAACGGTGCGTGGAGGCGTAACGGAATGGCGGATGGAAACGGATCGAACTTCGATCAGTTCGCGGCGGGGGTGTTCAGCAACAACCCGGTGCTGGTGCAGCTCCTCGGGATGTGCCCGACATTGGCCGTGACGAACTCGGTCGAGAACGCGCTGGTCATGGGCGCGGCAGTGACCTTTGTCGTGGTGATGTCGAACCTCATTACGAGCCTGCTGCGGAATCTGATCCAGCCCCATGTGCGGATTCTGATCTTCACATTGACGATTGCGACGTTCGTGACGATCGCGGACATGGCGCTCAGGGCGTACATGTTCGACGTGAGCAAGAAGCTTGGCGCGTTCGTGCCGCTGATCATCGTGAACTGCATCATCATCTGCCGGGCCGAGGTTGTGGCCATCAAGTGCAGCGTGAGCCGCTCGCTTGCGGATGCGTTCGGCATGGGGCTCGGGTTCACGATGGCGCTGACCATTCTCGGTATCGTGCGTGAGATTCTCGGAGCAGGGACTCTGCTGAAGCAACCCGTGCTGCCCGCGGCGTTCGTCGAAAACGGCCACAACTGGGTGATCATGATCCTGCCGCCCGGAGCGTTCCTGACGCTCGGGGTGGTCGTCGGCGTTGTGAATCATCTGCGGAGCCGGAAGGCCACCGGAGGTGTCGCATGAATCTTGGTGAACTTGCGGCAATCTTCATCGGCGTCGCGCTGGTCAATAACCTCGTGCTGTCGGGCTTTCTGGGTATCTGTCCGTTTCTCGGCGTCTCGCGCAAGGTGGATATGGCCTTTGGCATGGGCTGTGCCGTGACCTTCGTGATTACGGTTTCGGGCGTCGTGACGTGGGCGATCGTGCACGGGCCGCTGAACTGGGTCGGCAACGCTGTTTTTGGCGATCCCAACTCACTGGCGTTTCTGAAGTACGTCACGTTTATCATGGTCATCGCGTCAATGGTCCAGCTCGTCGAGATGTACCTCAAGAAGTTCTTCCCGTCGCTGTACACCGCGTTCGGGGTGTTCCTGCCGCTGATCACGACAAACTGCGCAATTCTCGGCGCGTGTCTGTACATCGACATGAAGGAAGAGACGCAGCACCTGCTCAATGCGGCGGTCTATGCCTTCGGCGGCGGGCTCGGCTTCACGATGGCGATCACGATCATGGCCGGCATCCGCGAGCACATCCGTTTCAGCGATGTGCCCAAGCCGCTGCGCGGGGCGGGCATTACGCTGCTTGTCGCGGGCATGCTGGCGATGGCGTTCACGGGCTTCACGGGGATCGGTAAGTAGCGAGACGGAGATGGCCGCATGACGCTCATCTATGCAGCGATTGTTCTGTTCGGGCTGACCCTGCTCTTTGCGGGCCTGCTGGGCATCGCGAAGGAGAAGCTGCGGGTCGATGAGGATCCGCGGATCGGCAAGGTGCTCGATGTCCTGCCCGCGGCGAACTGCGGCGGTTGCGGCTTCGCTGGCTGTGCGGATTTCGCGAAGGCCGTGGTCGAGGGGCGTGCCGACGTCGGTGGCTGCCCGGTCGGCGGACCGAGCTGCGCCGAGAAAGTCGCCGCGGTGCTCGGCGTCGAGGTGGTCAAGACGTGGCCGTATCGGCCGGTGATTCACTGCCGGGCGCGCCGCGAGGACAAGCACGGGCTCGTGCCCTACGAAGGGGTCCAGAGCTGTGTCGAGGCGAACGCGGTTGGCGTGACGCAGGCGTGCACGTACGGTTGTCTCGGCTTCGGCGATTGCGTCGCATCGTGCGAGTACGATGCGCTGCACATGGTCGAGGGGCTGCCCGTCGTGGACTATGACAAGTGCACCGGCTGCGGCGCGTGCGTCAAGGCATGCCCGCGGAACCTGATCGAGCGGATTCCGTTCAAGAAGGAGCGGATGCTCGTCGTTGGCTGCTCGAACCACGAGCCCGGCAAGAGCGTCAAGCAGGTCTGCAAGGTTGGTTGCATCGGCTGCAAGGCCTGCCAGCGCCTCTTCGCCAACCTGTTCGACGTCAAGGACAACCTCGCCTACATCAACTACGACAACTACACCGGCGAAGAGGAACTCGACAAGGCGGTCGAGAAATGCCCCGCCGGCAGCGTCGTCTTCTTCGGCCAACCCAAGCCGCAGTATGAAGAGATACTGGCGGAAGAGGCCACAAAGTAGCAGGCGGGAACACCGGCGAATCGTTTCCCCGATAGGATACGTGGATTTCCCGTAGCGGCCGGCGTCTCGCCGGCCGTCGTCGCATGCAGCGATACCCATGCTTTGCGCCGCAGCTTACGAAGCAGGCATCCTGCGCACCGTGCGCCCGGCAGGAAAAGCGGTGTCAAGCCACCGCACTCCAAGGGGCTCACGCCAACGGTCAGCGCGCCGCGCAGTGCGGGAAGGAGACCGGCCGCACCTGCCGGAAACTCGTTCGATCT
>JAFGKA010000282.1 GCA_016928855.1 Phycisphaerae bacterium | reverse complement strand
CGCAGCGTCCGGATCACCGGCCGTTTTGGCCCCTGACACGGCTTCACCTCATCCGTCAACCATCGGTGCCAACGTAAACACGCTTGTCCAGAATGAACGCCTTGAGGTGACCCCATGTCCGTCACAGATACGATCGGCCGGCTAGTCAAGAAGATATTCGGCTCGCGGAACGAGCGAATCCTTCGCCGATATCAGGCCGTCGCCGACGCGGCCGGCTCTTTCGAGGACGAACTCCGCGGCACGTATGACGAAGACTTCGCCGCCCGCGTCGCACAGCTCGATCTGGAATCGATGCCTGAAGAAGAGCAGGCCGCACACCTGCATGCGATTCGCAAGGAACTCAGCGCGCCGCTGGCCCACAGAGCCCGCGAACTCAAGGCGCGGCTGAGTCCGCCGCGACCGATCGACCAACTCGTGGATGAAGTGTACGGCCTGTCCGACGTCGAGAAGTGGGAGCTGTTGGCCTCCGAGGGTGAACCGCTGGCTCCGCTGCTGCCGGAGGGTCTGCGCGACCGGGCCGAGGTGATCGAGGCCGCTCTGATCCATGGTGAGTCGATGCAGGGCGTCATCCCGGCCGAATACTTCCGCTCTGATCTCGATCGCTGGCGCGAACGGCTTGACGCCGGCGAACCGCTGGAAGCCGTCCTGCCCGACACGCTGAAACCACGCGCCAACGAACTCCGGCTTGGCATGGCCGAGGCCGAGCCGATCGAGGACCACCTGCCGCTGGCGTTCGCCCTTGTACGCGAGGCGTCGCGCCGGGCACAGCAACACCGCCACTTCCCCTGTCAGCTCGTCGGCGGCCAGGTTCTGTACCACGGCTCGATCGCCGAAATGAAGACGGGCGAGGGCAAGACGATCGTCTGCCATCTTGCCGCCCTGCTCAAAGTGCTGCAAGGCTTCAAGGTCCACATCGTCACGGTCAACGACTACCTGGTCAAACGCGACGCCGAATTCGCCCGGCCGATTTTCGATCTGCTCGGCGTATCCGTCGGCTACATCCAGTCGGACGTGGACCCCGGCGGGCATCAGGGCCTGCGCCAGAAGGAATACGCCTGCGACATCACCTACGGCACGAACAACGAGTTCGGCTTCGACTACCTTCGCGACAACATGAAGATGCAGGCCCGCGATCAGGTGCAGGGCTCGCTCGGGTACGTCATCGTGGACGAGGTGGACTCGATTCTGATCGACGAGGCGCGCACGCCGCTGATCATCTCCGGGCCGTCGCGCGGTGACCCGAATGACTACCGCGCGGCCGATGATTACGCCGTCCAGCTCGTGGACGCCCAGAAACGCGAGAACGCCAACACCCGTGAACGCCTCGCCGAATGGCATCGCGAGGGGCTGACGGAGGAACTCAAGAAGCGGCCCAAGTTCGACGACGCGATCAAGCGCTTCCGGGTCGATCCCCACATGCTCACGGAGGATGAGGCCGAGGCGATCGGCCACAAGCAATATTTCGTCGTGCAGCTCGAACGCAAGCAGGTCGGCCTGACGAACGAGGGCGCCGAGCTGGCGGCGAAGGCCTCCGGGCTCGGCAGCTTCTATCTCGAGGAGAATATGAAGTGGCCGCACCTGATCGAAAACTCGCTGCGCGCCCACGTTGTCTACGAGAAGGACCGCGACTACGTCGTTCAGAACCGCGAAGTCATCATCGTCGACGAGTTCACCGGGCGCCTGATGCACGGCCGGCAGTGGTCCGACGGACTGCACCAGGCCGTCGAAGCCAAGCACCGCAACCAGGCGGAGATCAAGCGCGAGAGCCAGACGCTCGCCACAATCACGCTGCAAAACTACTTCAAGCTCTACAAGTCACTGGCGGGCATGACCGGCACGGCCATGACCGAGAGCGACGAGTTCATGAAGATCTACGGGCTCGAGGTGGTCGCCATCCCGACGAACCGGCCGGTCAACCGCGTCGATCACAACGACAAGATCTACAAGACCGTTCCCGACAAGTACGACGCGATCGTCGAGGAGATTCATCAGATGCATCGCCGGGGGCGGCCGAACGATCCGTTCCTGCTCGCGACGATCCTCGAACGACTCAAGCCGATCTGTCAGCCGCACAACCCGGGCGCGGTCGCCGGCATCGATGAGGCCCTGCGCCAATTCAACGCCGCCGAAAACTTCGACCCGAAAGTCGTGGCGGTCATGCTGGATGCCTACGACGCGGCCATGGGCGACCTGGCGATGGGCCGGCCGGTCCTCGTCGGCACCACCAGTGTCGAGAACAGCGAAAGACTCCGCTCGCTCCTGCTCAAGCGATACCCCGAAGACTTCCCGCCCAAGACGACCGGCGGCAAGGAGGTTGAAGGGCTCGAGGTTCTCAACGCCAAGTACCACGAGCGCGAAGCGGAGATCGTCCGGAAGGCCGGCCAGCGATACACATCGAAGGCGGACAAACAACCGCTGGGCAACGTGACGATCGCCACGAACATGGCCGGCCGTGGCACCGACATCAAACTCGAAAAGGACGTCGTCTACGAGGGCTGCAAGGGCGCCCTTGCCTCGGACGCCTCGGACCCGCTGGCCGACCGGCGGGCGTGGCAGGAGCGCAACCCGGACGGCAGCGCCAAGATCGGCACCAAGTGCTGCATTTATTGTGAGGACTATGACGGCACGTGCGCCCATTGCTGGAAACCGAAAGTCGATCCGCGATTCCCGGCGCTCGGCCGGACGGTCTGCCCGCTGAATCCGCCGTGTGGCCTGCACATTGTCGGCACGGAACGCCACGAAGCCCGCCGCATCGACAACCAGTTGCGCGGCCGCAGTGGCCGCCAGGGCGACCCGGGCTCGAGCCGGTTCTTCCTCTCGCTCGAAGACGATCTGCTCAAGCTCTTCATGCCGGACTGGATGCTCAAGATGATGGAGAAGCTCGGCTTCGTCGAAGGCATCAGCCTCGAAGACCGGCGCATCTCGAAGGGCATCGAGCGGGCACAGAAGAAGGTCGAGGAACGCAACTTCAGCACGCGCAAGCATCTGCTCGAATGGGACGAGCCGATGGACTACCAGCGCAAGGCCTTCTACCGGGAACGCCAGCAGGTCCTGACCGGCTACTCGCAACAGGCACTCATCCGGCGGATGATCGACGAAAGCATCGCCGAGGCCGTCGAGCGATACCTCTCGGCCGACTACCCCGCCGAGTGCGTCTCGAACTGGTGCCGTGAGACGCTCAAGCTTGACGTGGAGACCGACCGGTATGTCGGCATGGACGCGCCGGAGGTGGAAGCAAGCATTCGCTCGTCCCTCCTGGACAAGGCACGCGACGATGTAACCAACATCATCGGCGAGTATATCGACCCGGACCTGCCTTCGGAGGAATGGGATGTGCGCGGCCTGGCCCGCTGGGCGTCATCGCTCAGCGCGGTAATGACCGAAAACCAGTTGCGGAAGACGGCTCCCGCCGTCATTGAACAGACGCTGATCGAGGCCGCCGAGCAACAGGCCGAAACGACCAACCTCGATGCCGTCGAGGGGTATCTCGACGCGGCGCGGGGCTGTCACGACCTGGCCTTCTGGGCTGGCCGGAAGTTCGATATCGCGATCGGTGCGGCGGACATTGAGAACCGCTCGCCAGCCGACACGCGTGCGTTCCTCGCCGAGAAGGTTCACGCCGCGTACGACCGGCGCCGCGCCACGTTCCCGGTCGAATGGATCATCGAGCAGGCCTACGCCCGCAGTTCCGAGCAACAGGCCGAGGGCAACCGTTGGGGCCACGAAGTCATTACCCAGTGGACACACAACAAATTCGGCCGTGCCCTGCTGCCGGAGGTGCTCCAGGACCAGTTCGGGGGCGATATCCAGAAGATCGGCGACGCCCTCGTGGCCATGCAGAACGAGTACCTCGCCTCAAACGGTAAGGGCCCCGGCGCGCTGGCCGAGGAAATCAGCGCCACGGCCAAACGCTACGGCGGCAAGGTCAGCCGGCTGCGGGAGTGGGCCCGCGCCCGGTTTCAAGAGGCGTTCGACGAAGCGCGCTTCGACGCGCTGACCGGCGACGGCTACGATGACGACGCCCTGCACGAAGCGCTGCTCGATATGGGCCGTGAATGGCTCTCGTGGGAGTTCAACCGCTTCGAGAAGCACCTCGTCCTGCGCTGCTATGACGAGGCCTGGATGGACCATCTTCTCGAGATGGACCATCTCAAGTACGCGATCATGCAGCGACCGCTCGGTGGCGACCAGACCCACCCGCAAAGCCAGTACGCCATCGAGGGCCGCGGCTATTTCGAGAAGATGTGGGGCCGGGCCCGGGACCACATGCTCGATCGGATCCTGCGTGTGCGGGCGTCCGGCACGTCGGCGGCGCGGTCCATCTACCAGGCCGCCGAAGTCCGGCACGACGACGCGATCGGCGCCGGCTTCCAGGGCATCGCCGGCGGTGGGCCGCAAATGCCCCAGCCCGGCATGCAGGCTCAGGGGCAGGTGCGCGTAACCGAGACCATTCGGCGCGATCGGCCGAAGGTCAAGCCGAACGAGCCGTGCCCCTGCGGTTCCGGCAAGAAGTACAAGAAATGTTGTGGCCGCCCCAGCGCGACCGTACGATGAATCGGAGGTCGCTGGCGAGCCGTTGCCTATGTGCCCGGCCGCTGGCCGAAGGAGTAACACGTTATGGCCATGAATGACGACCGCAACCGCTCTCGCTTCGATCGCAAGCACAAGATCGAGAAAGAGCACCGCAAGCAGATCCCCACCGAGGACGAACCCGCTCTGCCGCCGCCGGTCGAACCGGTCAAGGCACAAAAGGAGCCCGGACGAAACGACCCATGCCCCTGCGGTTCGGGAAAGAAATACAAGAAGTGCTGCGGCAAGGACTAGGAAGAACAGGCCGTTCACCTGGAGGTTCTCCTGCAAAAGGGTGGCATGAGCAGACCCCCAGGCCGGAGGGTTTGCCTGTGTTGACCACCTTTTGCGTCTCCTGCTACTACACGATTCAGGACGCATCCCGCGATCGGCCTCCCTCCTTTCTCGCGTTGCTGCTATGAAGAAGGGATCCTGAGCCTCATTGCCCACCGGCGCGGGCTGCTCTATCATTTGCGACATGCGATTCGTGCTGGATGTACTATACCTTCTGGCCGGTGTGCTGCTTCTGCCCGTGCTGGCCTATCAGCGCTTCGTCAAGGGCAAGCGGCGCGGCGGCTGGGGCGAACGCTTCGGACGGCTGCCGGCGCGAACGTCGGCGGAACCGGCCATTTGGATTCATGCCGTCTCGCTCGGCGAGACGAACGCGACGCGAGGACTTGTGGACGCGCTGGCCAAGGCCATCCCCGACTGCCCGATCGTCATCTCGGCCACGACCGACACGGGCTACGCGCGGGCCCGGCAGCTCTACCCGGACCACTACGTGTTCCGCTACCCGCTGGACCTCTCGTGCGTTGTTCGGCGCGTGCTCCGAACGGTGCGCCCCGCTTTGATCGCTCTGATGGAACTTGAGGTCTGGCCGAACCTGATCGACCTCGCCGCGCGGCAGGGCATTCCGGTCGCGGTGGTCAACGGCCGCCTGACCGAGCATGGCTCGATGAGGCCGTTCCGCAAGCCCATCGTGCGGAGCCTGGCCCGCCGCATGTTCCGCCGGCTCGCCTGGGTCGGTGCCCAGAACGAAACCTATGCCGAGCGGTTCCGCGAACTCGGCGTTCCGGCCGAGCACATCCAGATCGCCGGCACGCTCAAGTGGGACACGGCTCAGATCGCCGACGACCTGCCAGGCACGGCCGCCCTGGCCGAGGCGCTCGGCATCGACTGTGGCCGGCCGCTGTGGGTCTTCGGCCAGAGCGGGCCCGGCGAGGAGCGCATCGCGCTCGACACCCTGCGAATCCTGCGGGGCACCGTGCCCGACGTGCAGCTTGCGATTGTCCCCCGGAAGCCGGAGCGGTTTGACGAAGTCGCCGCGCTCATTGCGGACGCCGGCTGGAGTTTCGTCCGTCGCAGTAATCGCCCGGACGGGAGCGCCCCGCCGGCCACGCGGCCGGACGTGATTCTCGGCGACACGATGGGCGAACTGCGGAAGTTCTACTGCCTGGCAAAGGCCGTGTTCGTCGGGCGTTCAATCGCACCGATGGGCGGCTCCGACGTCATCGAAGTCGCGGCGCTGGCCAGGCCGATCGTGGTCGGCCCGCACACCGAGAACTTCGCCGATTCGGTGGCCGAGCTGGCCGCTGCCGGCGGGCTGCGCGTCTGCGAGACGGACGTGACCCGCCCCGACGCCGCCGAAACGCTGGCCGCATCGATGCGCGACCTTCTCGCCGACGCGACAGCTTCGTCACGCATGGGCCTTGCCGCGCGGCAGGTTGTCCAGCAGAATCAAGGCGTGACGCAACGAACCGTGGATGCTCTTGCGGAGTTGGTATACCGTGCCCAGCACAGATGTTCGTAACCGTATCATCCGGTCTGCGCGAACCATCGTCGTTAAGATCGGCACCGCCGCCCTTTCGCAAGCCAACGGGACGCTGCACGCGCGGCGGATCAGCGCGCTCGCCCGCCAGATCGCCGAGTTGCGCCGCCGAAAGCGAGAAGTCGTGCTCGTCTCATCCGGCGCGATCGGCGCGGGCGTCTCGCGCGCCGGCCTGCCGCACCGTCCGACCGCCCTGCCGTCGCTGCAGGCCGTCGCGGCCATCGGCCAGCCGGCGCTCATGAGCCTCTACGACCGTACGCTCGCCCGGCACGGCCTGCATGCGGCCCAGATTCTCGTGACCCGCAGCGACTTTGAGAGCCGCCAGCGCTATCTCAATATCCGCAACACGATCCATGCGCTGCATGAACTGAACGCCGTCCCGCTGATCAACGAAAACGACACCGTTGCGGTGGAAGAGATCCGCTTCGGCGAGAACGACATCATTGCCGCCCAAATCGCCAACCTCCTTCGAGCGGACCTGACGATCCTGCTGACCGTCGTGCAAGGCCTGCTGGATAATGAGGGCAAGCTCGTCGAATTCGTACCATCCGTCGGCGACGAGGTGCTGCGTCTGGCGAACCGGCAACGCAGTTCACTGGGCACGGGCGGGATGATCACGAAGCTCCAGGCCGTGCGTATCGTGACCCAGGCCGGCGAGGCGGCCATGATCGCCGACGCCCGCGAACCCAATGTGCTGCTGCGGATTCTGGACGGCGAGAAGATCGGTACGGTTTTCGCCCCGGCAGCTAAAAAAATGTCATCCCGCCAGCGTTGGATCGGCATGACGGTCCAACCGGCCGGCCGAATTCTGGTCGACGAAGGCGCCGCCGCCGCCCTTCGCCGCGGCGGCAAGAGCCTGTTGGCCAGCGGTATCGTCGCCGTGGAAGGCATGTTCAAGCGCGAGGTGGTCGTGGACGTCGTGGACACCAACGGCCAGCGCATCGCCCGCGGCATCACGAACTATGCCTCCAAGGAACTCACCACCATCAAGGGTCTCAAGACAAGCCACATCGAACAGGTGCTCGGCGAAAAACCGTTCGACGAGGTGATCCACCGGGATGATCTGGTGCTGCTGGCGGAGTAATTCTTGTAAAAAATATGACTGCCGGCCCAACTGTTGTCAGTTGAGCCGGCAGTACCTTTTCCCCGCGTGCTTTTCCTCTCCTCAGGCCTCGCCCTAGCTTCAGAGACAGAGGCGGGAAACCTCCACAGGGCAAACTCCGAGGCGCCTCAACCACCCTAGCTTTTCCCGACCTAAGGCTTTTCCCAACCTTGCCTTTCGCCTCCTAGGTCGAGACACCCAAAGTTCCACCCAGGCGTCTAGCGGGGAGTGAGAGAGCTTCTTCATATGGCGAACGAGTTCGCCAGACCTCCTAAAGCGCAAAAAGCCGACGAGACACTCTCTCTCATCGGCTCTCTATCCCTG
>JAFGKA010000281.1 GCA_016928855.1 Phycisphaerae bacterium | reverse complement strand
GCTCGGGGTAGCCGCGTTCGCCGAACGCCGCATCCGCCGTGACCCGTCGTACGACGCTTCCATGCGAGTCCTCGCGCTGGGTGCCATCGCGGTCGGGGCGGCCCTGCTCTGCGCGGGGGTATGCTATCTGCTGGAAGCGCCGACGCATGCATTTCGCGGGACGCCGGTGCTGCTGCTCGCCGTGTTCGGAGTTCTGGCAATTCGATTCTGTTTCGCCGGCAGGCAGGACCGCGCGGCCCAGGTACCCGCCCTGCTCCTGTACGCGTTCGGTCTGGCGGCGATTGCCCGGATGCTGTTGCGATGTGGGGCGATGCATTACGGGTTCTATCTGTTGGTGCCCGCCTTAGCCGCGTTCGCAACGTGCTGGTGCCGTCACGTGCCCGCGGCGTTTGGCGGCGCGAGCGGCCGACGATCGCTGCCGGCCGCGGTTGGCGGCGTCGCGATCCTGATCATGCTGGCTTACACGCACGGCACGGCGTCCCGCCGCACGAGCGAACTCGTCTACGGCGCTGAGCCGGCCGCGATTGAGACGCCGCACGGCACAATGGTGCTGCCCCGTCAGTACGTCGGCGCGGTCGATGAGGCGATCCG
Organism: Phycisphaerae bacterium; assembly: GCA_016928855.1. Classification (GTDB taxonomy): domain Bacteria; phylum Planctomycetota; class Phycisphaerae; order UBA1845; family PWPN01; genus JAFGKA01. The sequence goes on along the minus strand of JAFGKA010000281.1, from coordinate 4,028 downwards.
ATATCTGCACGCCCAGCCGCTGGAAACGACCGTCGTCGTCGTGCCCGAGGGCGTCGGCATCACCTTCCTGGCCGGCTGCGTCAACCCGCTCGGCGTGCATACGTACCTGCCGCTCGACTTCTCCGGCGCGTACGACACTGAGCGAATGACCGACCGCGTGGCGAGGGCCGATCCTGATTATGTGCTCCTGACTGCCCGCGATACGTCGGAATACGGCGCCCGCATGTTCGGCGTGGACTACGCGCAGCCGATGGCAAAGTGGATCAGCGCGAACCGCGCCGTCGCCAAGGACTTCCGAACACCGCAATACGGCGTGCAGATATGGGGCCGGAAGTCGGAATAGGCGGGAACGGGAGGCCGAGTCAGAAGCCAGAAGGCAGAGGGCAGAAGCAGAGGAAGATCGACAGATTTCACAGGTATCCGCAAATTCCTCAATTTCCGATGTGCGTGAATCTGCGTAATCTGCGGAGCGTTTTCTCTTCTCTGTGGACTCCGTGCGCCACGGGTGCCACTGGCGGCTCGCCCGCCAGTGCTGAGCCGCCCACAATGCCCGGCCGCCGAGAAACGAGGCCGGCTGACCGAACAGCGTACTATCGCACCGGCGCGGTTGCCGCAGGCTGCGTAGCGGCAGCACGCAACGCCTCGATCGCCTCCCAAACCTCCTTATCAACCGGCTGCGTGGTGACCGTCGCGCCGCGCAGGTGCGGTGAGAGCAGCCGGAAGCCGACATCCGGCGCTCGCTTGCCATCCACCGGCTCTGTCACGCCACCGTCGTCTTTCTCATCCTCACTGAACGAGTAGATCGTGCAGCCCGCCTCATCGACAACATATCGCATCGGCGCATCATCGTTGAACGGATCCAACGGCATGCCCGCCGGATCGTCACCGAAGACCTCCTCCAACGTCGCCGGCCAGCGCCCGTGAGCCCGACGGAATTTCTCAACTTCGAGGCCGGCAACAGCCGCGCGGATCTGTGCCCGGGTCTTCACGAACAGCTCCGTCGCTCGCACCACCTGCGTATCCAGGATGCTTGCCAACACATAGAGTAGCGACAGCTCGGATGACTCCTCTTCCAGACTCCGCAAGCGTTGCACACAGTCCTTGAACGGCATCGCCGCTGCTTCACACTGAAGGCGCATGAGCCTCAGATACTTCTGTTCGTTAAGATCGAGGAGTTTCGGTACATTGCGCGTAACCTGCGCCACCTCGCCAAGTTCCGAGGAATGCCCCGGTTGGATGGCACCGGCCCGCACTGACGAGAAACACGCCAATCCCATGACGCGTTCCCCGAACAGGGCTCGCTGCACCAGCCCATGCTGATCGCGCCAGGGTTCCACCTCGGCCTGAATGCGATCGATCCACACGGTGTCCGGCTCTCCCACCGCCAGCACCCCTTGCAGGGCGTCGATACCAAGGGAATCGATGGCTATTCCGGATAGAAAGCCGAAGAGGTTGGGCTCCTCTCGAACGCAAGCGGCCATCCGAAACACGGCCAGGCATGATTCCATCGCACCGTTTAGATCACCACGGTCCGCGCAAACTCTCGCTTCCAATGCAAGCAGCTTGGCGGCCCCGCGCAAAGGCGCATGATGTGCATACGTAGTGCTTATCCCGTCCGCAGCCCAGTCTATCGGAAAAACCCCTCGTTCGAGTCGGGCAGCGGCATGAAGCTGCGCCAGGGTGTCCTGATGCAACGCAAGGAAGGCCTTCATCGCATCAAGCATTTCTGCGTTGTGCCGCTGGCCCAGCGCCGCCTGGGTCTTACGTGACTTGCCCACGATCGGCAGCGCCGGCGCAGCCGATTCCTCCATCTGAAGCGAATCAAACAGGGGAACGATCCTCAACGCCATATTCTGATCGTCCGGTATCGGCTCCCGCAGTGCATTGAGATCCTCGAAGGTCAACGGCTCGCCCGCCTCCCGGATAAGGTCGATCTCGCTCTGATGCCGAACCTGCGCCGCACTGTGCAGCACCCAGGCCGGCAGGCCCAAAGCCACGACCATCACAGCCACACCCATGAAAAGTCGTCGCCGCCATGACCATCGCAGCCGCCGGCCGCCGCCCTGTCGCCCGGGTTCATAGCGTTCTTCGTCGTCCATCGAAACATCTCCTCCAGACATCGTCGAACCGACCGGTCTCAGTGCACCGGCGCAGTCGCCGCCGCCGGCTGCGTCGCGGTTGCCCGCAACGCCTCGATCGCCTCCCAAACCTCCTTATCAACCGGCTGCGTCGTCACGGTCGCGCCGCGCAGGTGCGGCGAGAGCAGCCGGAAGGCAATATCAGCCCTAACGCTGGTCGATCCGCCGTCGTCGATCTCATTCTCACCAAGCGAGTAGATCGTGCAACCGGTTTCATCGACGATGTACTGCATCCGCGCGTTAGCGTTGAACGGATCCCGCGGCAGGCTCGCTGGATCGTCGGCGAAAGCCTCCTCCAACGTCGCCGGCCAGCGGCCGTTCGCGCGCCGATACAGCTCGATCTCGATGCCGGCGACCGCCGCGCGGATCCGCGCCCGGCATTTCACATAGATCGTGATGGCACGCGATAATGAAGGCAGCGTGATCGCTGCAAGCGCATGGTAGACCGACAGATTCGCGACCTCGGCATCAAGCTCCTTCATGCGCGGCCATGCTTCATCCAACGGCAGTCGGCTTGCCTCACACCAGCCGCGCATGAACTGGAGGTACTTCTGCTCGTTTCTGTCGAGGAATCCGGGCAGACACAGCATGGCCGACACCCAATCATAGGCCGGACTGGGGATCAACGATGAGGTTGCGCCGGTCCGCGCTGACGAATAGGCCGCAAGGCTCACCACGCGCTCGCCAAACAGCGCCCGCCGCAACGATTCATGGTCACCAACAAGCCGTTGCAGCCTGGCATGAAACCCTCGAAGCCGCGCCTCGTCGGGCTCACCCAGCGCGAGCGTTCGCTCCAGCGTTCCTATCGCCATCTGTTCGCTTGCCGTTCGTACTAACAGACTGATGAGGAAGGGTTCGTTTGCGAGGCAGGCGCTGATCCGAAATATGGCGTCGCACGATTCCATCGCGCCGTCGAGATAGCCGCGATTCGCCCGGAGACTGGCTTCCAACGCCAGTAGCTTGGTCGCCTGCCGTACCTCTGAGCCGCCATGGATGAGCGGCACACCGACACTCCACTGGTTGGGAAACGCGCCGCGTTCGAGTGCCGCGGCGGCGTGCACCCTGGAAAGGGTGTCAGCCTGCAGCGTCAGCGCCACCTCGATTGCCTCGCACATCTCCGCATTCCATCGCTCGCCGATTTCTGCCCACCCCCAATGCGGCCCGCTGATCGTGAAAAGGTGTATCCGTTGCTCGGTGCTCATCGCATCGAACAGCGCGATGATCCTGAGTGCGGCGTTCTGCTCGTCCGGAATCGGCTCGCGCAAGGCCTCGAGATCCTCGAACGTCAGCGGCTCGCCGGCAGCACGGATGAGGTCGATTTCGGTCTGGCGCCGGACTTGAGCGGCGCGGTGCAGCACCCAGACCGCCGAGCCCAGAACGAGCGCGAAGGCTGCAAGGCCGACGACGATACGCCGCCGCCAGGACCAGCGACCCCGCCAGGCCCCCGCGGGCTGCCCCGCGCTGAAGCGTTCGAAATCAGCCATCGCATCACCTCCACCCCGGATACGGACACCATCCACACCCCCACGTCCTATTTGAACAGATACCCGCTGGCGATGGCAACAACAAGAGCGGCGTGCGCAGGCGGAGGCCCGCCCGCAAGCCGGTCCTTGTGCTGGCGAATTGACTGGCGAAGACAAGCACAAGCCGGCAAGCAGAAGGTTGTGCATCACCCTGCTAGCAGTCTCCCCGTAGAAACATCACGACGCCACATCATCGTCCCTTGAAAGAAATGTGCGTTGTGTAGCTGGCGATGCCGGCGTAAAGGTGGCGTGAGCCGTTCGGCTGAGCTCACGGCCGAAGGCCCTTTGGACTGCGGCGGCGCGACGCCGCTTTTCCTTGGCCAGCGCAAGGTGCTTGTGGTGTATACTCGTGCACGCTCGTGCGATG
>JAFGKA010000280.1 GCA_016928855.1 Phycisphaerae bacterium | reverse complement strand
GTTGACGAAATCCCACTCGGCGAGGATGCGTTCGGTCTGGATCGATTCGTGATCCTTGTAGAAACCGGTGTCGAGCACGCCCAGCACGATGCCCGCGCCGCTGTAGCCGAGGTTGTGCAGGGCGATCACGTTGATCTGGTTGAGCTGGTCATATGACGAGCCGTAGTAGAGGTTCGTGGTGGTGGCGTCGAGCGGTTGCGGTGCGGGCAAGAGATTTGGTGCAGCTTCCGGTTCAGGTGCGAAAACGCGTCGTCCCCGGCCGACAAGCTGAACGCTGCGGACGAACGGCAAGGCGCTAATCGCGCGGATCTGCGCCGCCGTGGCGGTGGCGCTGACGGCATTGAGCCAGCGACTCGTAATGTGCACGGTCGCGCCGGTATCACGGACCGCATCAACATAGGCATCGGGCACACGGGCATCTCGTTCGTCCACAAGCCCCGGGGCGGTCCGGCGCAGCCGGCGGCGTTGGAGTGCACGCGGTCCGCACGGTGTCTCCGACGGCTGCAGTATCGGTCCTGAGGCGGGCCCAGCCACGCGGGCCTTGTCCGCAAACATCACCCAGACCTTCGTGCCTTCCGACATCTGTTGGACGGCGGCCCAGACGTTTGGGCGCACGATATCCGGCTCGACCGCAACGGCCGGGGCCGCCACGGCGAACGCCAGGACGAGTATGACGAACTGACGCTGCGGAGAGTGCATCCTATTCCCGTCCATCTGGGGCATGCGCTACCCGTACCCATCGTAGCGGGACGGGGGGTGCCGAATCAACCGTGACCGCCGCTCGACCGAGAACGTAGAAGTCTGCGTCTCGCAGGCCGGGTTTTCGGTTGTGCTGCGGCTGCGTGTGCGGACCCGGCCGGCGAGACGCCGGCCGCCAGAGAACGAAACGGACCTGCCGAAAACGGCGCTCAATCGGCGACGCGAGAGTGTTCGCACGGGCCGCAAAGTGTGCAGTCGCGGCCGCAATACGGCCGATGAGATAAGTGTGACCGGCGATTCGGCCAATTCGAACGTTGCTCCTGCCAGCGAACTCGGCGTGCAACTCGTCGTCGACGCCGAGCATTTCGAGCGTATCGTGCGCGGGGGGATCGCGCGGGCCGAGGTCAGCGTGGACATCGCCACCGCCGACTTCAAGGCGATGATGGTGCCCGATGGAACGCGGCGTTCGGCGCGGTCGATTGTCGAACTGTTTCGGGCGCTGGCCGACCGCGGCGTCGAGATCCGTCTGCTCCACAGCGGTGTGCCGACCCGGCCGGCGTTGGAAGCGCTTCGCCGGGAGATCCCAACCGGCCTGACGATTCGCCGTTGCCCGCGCCAGCACGCCAAGCTTGTCGTGGTCGATTCGCGCGCCATGTACGTCGGCAGCGCCAACCTGACCGGTGCCGGCCTTGGGGCCAAGAGCGATGGCCGCCGGAACTTCGAGATGGGCTTCTGGACCCATGCGACCGGCCTGATCGACCGTGCCCTGGAACACTTCAACGCCCTGTGGGAAGGCCATCGCTGCAAGGAATGTCAGCGAAAGGCAATCTGTCCCGTCCCGCTCGAAGAGCCGCAACTGCGTTGATCCTGCCGCATCCCTGCTTTTTCCCTCCAATTGTCGGATTCCCGAAGCCGGCGGTGGCCGACGCCCGATTTCGGGCCTATGTTAGCGCAATAGCGTGCTCGGCCTGACTGGCGCGAAACGGCCGGGACACAAGGAAGGGCCTGTTCCATGATCGTTGGCATACCGTGCGAGACATTCCCGGGCGAAAGGCGAGTGGCGCTCGTGCCGGCGATCGCGCAACGCTTTGCCAAGGCTGGACTCGATGTGCTGCTGGAGGGCGGTGCCGGCGCGGCGGCCGGGTTTCCCGATGAGCAGTATCGCGAGAAGGGTGCCAACGTTGCGGCAAGCCGCGATGAGGTCTTCCGGGCAGCGGACGTCGTGCTTCAGGTGCGTGCGTTCAGCGCCAATCCGGACGCGGGGCGGGCGGATCTGACGCGGCTTCGTAAGGGGCAGGTGCTGATCGGCCTGGCCGAACCCCTGTCGGCCCGTGAGGCCATCCAGGAGCTGGCTCGCACCGGCGTGACGCTGCTGGCTCTGGAGTTGCTGCCGCGGATCACGCGGGCCCAGGGCATGGACGTGCTATCATCGCAGGCGACGATTTCCGGCTACAAGGCCGTGCTGCTCGCCGCCGAGCGCTTGCCGCGGATGTTCCCGATGCTGATGACCGCCGCGGGAACGGTGGCGGCCGCTCGCGTGTTCGTCATCGGGGCCGGCGTCGCGGGCCTGCAAGCCATCGCGACTGCCCGGCGGCTGGGGGCCGTCGTGCATGCGTACGATGTGCGGCCGGCAGTGCGCGAGCAGGTCGAGAGCCTCGGCGCGAAGTTCGTCGAGATGCCTCTGGAGGCGGCTGGCGCGGAGGGGGCCGGGGGCTATGCTCAGGCGATGGACGAAGCCTTCTATCAGCGGCAGCGTGAGCTGATGGCACGCGTGCTGACCGCCAGTGATGTCGTCATTACGACAGCGGCCGTCCCGGGCAGGAAGGCGCCGGTGCTGATTACCGGCGAGATGGTCCGCAGCATGCCGCCGGGGTCGGTGATTGTCGATCTTGCGGCTGAGCAGGGCGGAAACTGCGAACTCACCCGCCCGGGTGAGACGTTCGAGGCCGACGGCGTCAGCATCCTCGGGCCGCTGAATCTGCCGGCGAGCGTGCCGTATCACGCCAGCCAGATGTACGCGAAGAACATTTCGACGTTCCTGCTGAGCCTGATCAAGGATGGGCAACTCCATCTCGACCTCGAAGACGAAGTGACGGCCGGTACGCTGGTGATCCGCGACGGCCTGATCGTGCACCCGCGGGTGCGCGAGGTGCTCGGCCTGGCGGAACCGGCGAGCGTCGAAAGGACCGGTGCCTGATGGAGAACCTCGTTACAGGCGTGACGGTGTTCGTGCTGGCGATCGTCGTCGGCGTCGAAATCATCACGAAGGTGCCGCCGACCTTGCATACCCCGCTGATGTCGGGCTCCAACGCGATCTCGGGGATTACGCTTGTCGGGGCGCTGATCGCGACCGGCGCGGGCGAAGGTTGGGTTGCGACGTCGCTGGGGTTTGTGGCGGTCGTCTTCGCGGCGATCAACGTGGTCGGTGGGTTCCTGGTAACACATCGCATGCTCGGCATGTTCCGCAGGAAAGGGTAACCCGTGCATCTGCCGCCGGCACTGACGAATAGTGCGTATCTGGTCGCGTCGGTCCTGTTCATCTTCGGACTCAAGGGCTTGACGCATCCACGTCGCGCGGTGCGCGGCAATCTGCTCGGCGCGCTCGGCATGCTCGTCGCGATCGTGGTGACGCTGCTCGATCGGCAAGTCATCGGACTGCGGGCGATTGCGGTGGCGCTGGTGATCGGGTCGGTCATCGGTGTGGTGCTGGCGATTCGCATCCAGATGACGGCGATGCCGCAGCTTGTCGCGCTGTTTAACGGGTTCGGCGGCGGGGCGTCCGTGCTCGTGGCGGGGGCGGCGTTTGTGATGGAGATCGGCGGTCTGCTTTCTGGAGTGGAGGCGGGGACAGCGACACAGGCGGCGTTGAATCAGTTCACCGTCGCGACAGTGATGTCCGGGCTC
>JAFGKA010000279.1 GCA_016928855.1 Phycisphaerae bacterium | reverse complement strand
CGGTAGCCAGCACCGGGGAGGGACTGGTCTGTCCCGAGAGAGGAAATCGCCCCGCGGGGCCTCGGTTCCCGTCGGAATCCAGCCCTGCCTGGCCCCCTGGGACACCCTCCGGGCCTTCGGTCACCAGGCTGCTACCGCGCTCATCACGCCCGCAGGGCTTTCATTTGACTTACGGCCTTGGCCACCGGCGGGACATCACCCCCAATCTAGCTTGCAGACATGTCGGCTCGCCATCAACAATCGGTCTTCTGCCATCAACAACAGCGGCGAATTATCCGACAGGTAAAGGCAGTCCACGCGTGCACCACTCGACAGATCCCACACCTGGATGCCATCGCTGCTCTTGCCGGCCGAGATGGCAAAACGTCCATCCCGTGTGATGCACACGGCATACGTATTGGACTCATGTGCCCCGATCGTGCGAACGCAACCTCTCGAGGGGAAATCCCAGACCCGCACCGTTCCATCATAACCCGACGAGACAACACGGCGACCGTCCGGCGTTATTGCCAGATCCTCCACGCCCTGACTGTGACCGTCAAGTTGGCCAACATAATCGAGCGACGGCAGCCCCCATATGTAGATCCAGCCGTGTTGAAAAGTGCCTCCACATGTCAGTGCGAAGCGTCCATCGGGCGTCGCCAGCACCGTATCGTGCTGGAACGAAAGCCCGAACAGACGCAACCCTAGGCGTTCGGCAATCGCGCTTGCTTTTGTCGAACGTGCGAGGCATTCCCCTGTTGAGGGGTTCCAGATCGCGAGTGTCTCATCCTTGCCTGCTGACACCACGCCGTCATCTGGGGTGACCGCTATCCCGGTAACCGCTCCGCGGTGCCCCTCGACTTGCCAGGCCAGCTTGCGGGTTGCAAGGTCCCAGGCCGTGAGTATTCCGTCGCGGCGGCACCCAGCCAATGCGTACCGACCGTCCGGTGTCACGGCCACCGCCTCGACGTTTCCGTGACTGCCGAGTTCCCAGGTGTGCACGCACGTCCAATCTGAGAGCGCTAGCATACTCACGGCTGAGTGCGGAACCCCGTTGTTTCCGCAGAGCAGATGTTTTCCGTCGGGAGTAGTGGCAAGTGACATCACGTATGGGATATCCAGCGTCCTGGAATGCACTACTCCCAAATTGAAGGGGCTGTTCTCCTCCATCGGACTCTCCTACCGCTGATAGGTCTGTTCTTTCCTCGAGAGAGCGTGATTGAGCCCAGTCAGAATGAAGTGACCGGCTCCGGTTTGCACAGACAGTAGGTCACGCGAATCGGAAAGCAACCGTAGCGCAGGCCGGTAGTCGGTTCAAGCGCCCTTCTTCCATCGCCGCATCGCATCTCAGATGTCCGATAATCCCCTATTATGTCAACTAGCTGTGCGCCGCAAAAACTCGGTCCGACGTGGCAAGTCCCAGGGCAAGTCCCAGCATTTCTGCGTGGCACGCGCTTCTTCCGCCCGTGACCGAGGCACTTTCAAAGTCGAAGGCGGCCATCGAGAGATCGGACGCGCATCGACCAACTTCTCCTGATACCCTGCCGCGATGATCCGTGAAATCGCAGCCAACCTGCTTCGGGCCCTCGTGGGCACGCTCCGCTCGCGCGCCGCCCTGCTTGCCGAGAACGCCTTGCTCCGCCAGCAGATCATCGTCCTCCGGAGAGCCGCGCCGCACCCGCGGTTCAAAGCCCGTGATCGGCTGGCCATCTCTGCCGTGACCAAGGTGTTCCCGTCGCTTGTCGCTGCCGTCGCCGTCGTCCGCCCGGAGACGCTTCTCCGCTGGCACCGTTCCCTCTGGAAGCTACTCTGGCGACGTCGTTCTCGTCGTCCTGTTGGCCGACCACCCGCCGATGCCGACACCCGAGCCCTCATCCGGAGGATGTGGAAGGAGAATCCGCGCTGGGGCGAGGACGTCATCGCCGGCGAGCTTGCCAAGCTCGGTCACCATGTCTCGCCGAGGACGGTGGCCAAGTACCGACCGGCGAATCTGCCCCGCGGGCGTGGCCAGAAGTGGTCCACGTTCATCCGGAATCGCCTTGCCCAGACCTGGGCTGCCGACTGGTTCACCATCGTGACGCTACGATTCCAGGTTTTCTACGCGTTCGTCATCCTGGACCTGGGACGCCGCGAGGTCGTACGGCTGGGAGTGACACCCTCGCCGAGCGCCCAGTACGCAGCCCAGTCCTTCGTTGAGGCGGTGTGTGACCGGGACGACCAGGCGCCACGGTTCCTCATTCACGACCGCGATTCGATCTACGGCGTCGATTTCCGACGGCGGGTGAAAGGCTTCGGCACGCGATGCCTGGTGACGCCACCGAGAGCCCCGCAAGCGAACGCGTTTTGCGAACGGGTGATCGGGACGCTCCGGCGAGACTGCCTCGACAACCTTATCATCCTCGACGACCGCCACGCCGAACGCATCCTGCGTGAGTACGTCCGTTACTACCACGGACGCCCTCATCGTGGGCTACGGATGCAAGCGCCGGCAGGCAGCCGCTGGCTGCCACCGGCGCGGCCTGTGGCGGCGAAGGCCGTGTGCAGTCGGCCGGTCCTCGGCGGGCTTCACCACGAGTACAGCATCGCTGCCTGAGCACCGGATCGGGTGCTTGTTGGTGTCGCCGATGGCAGCGAGGTCGGATTCGGAGGACCACTGCCTACCGGCATCACCAAGCTTGCGGCTGTACTCGCTGGTCGAAGCGTGGCGGACCCCGGCCACCCGGCGGCCTGCGCCGACCACGGCTGGCCAGCTATCGTCGTTGGCCAAATCCGACCGTGCGTCGCGGACCCGTCCCTTGCGGGGTCGTCGGACGGAATTCTTGCGGCGAACAGGAGGAGGTTCGCTGTCGGGCGGGGCGCTCTTCCTCGCAGTCCAGCCCTCGGCCGCCAAGCCGTCCGCCGTTCCCGTCCGCTTTCGCCCCCTCCAGGGCCCCTTGTTTCAGTTACGCGCCTGCCACCGGACAACAATCGATCAGAAGCCGCGTTGAGAGTCGTGGCCCTTGGCCGGAAGAATTTCCTGCATGTCGGGCATGAGGATGCCGGGGCGAACATCGCCGGGCTGTATTCCCTGGTCGCCACCTGCACGGCGAACGGCAAGAACCCGCTGGCCTACTTGACCGACGTGCTTGGCCGGATCGGGTCACACCCAAGCGGGCAGCTCGACGACCTCCTGCCTCAGCACTGGAAACCGCCGGAGCCGCCGGCAGCGGCCTCCGACGCGTAGCAGGGAGCGGGCGCGCGCAGCCCGAGACGGGGACGTCTTCGGTCGGACGGTTACACCGCACTTGCAGAACGCGCCAGCCATGAAGTCTCTGGAACCACCCCCGGGGCAGCATCTCCCCAGCCAGAATCGCGCCATCGATCTCTTTCCCCAACGACTTCATTCCGGCCGACGGCCGAGCTGTCGCAGCACGCCCAATGCCACGCCACCCGTTGCGACGCCAATCCGGCCGTCGTCGGCTACGCTCTCCCCCAAGCCATGAAGTCTCTGGAACCACCCCCGCGCCAGGCACATCGACGCCGTCAAACCCGCTGAGCCAGACCATCGATTTTCGTGACGAGAGTGCCATCAGAAAGCGCGCGCGCTCTCAGCACAGAATAGAGAGGATTATAACTCTTGGTCGCCGAACGCATCCTTTGCTATGTCCCCCTCTGGTGTCCTAACTAGAAGTCCGCACATCAAGGGTGGAAATCTGTTCTCGAGAAACTTCAATGCTGCATCTTTACTAGGCGCTCGGTACACCCCAGTACCATTTGCGTCCATCATTTCTGGCGGAAGTTCCTCAACGAACACCACTCCCAAAACCGGATCTCCTGGTGGGTACTTATTTCCCATTTACGTCCTCCCTATGTTTCTGGTGAATGATTTTGCGCGTAGCCGTTTCTAGCGCCAGTTCCGCGAGGCTCCATCGAGACCAACCCTGCCCGAGAACCGCCATCCGTGTCAAGGCCAGGCGACCAGGGAAGCCAACCACCATCACCCTCGCTCGTCGGACAACACAATCGCAGGAGGCCGGAAGGGGCGCGCGCGCCCGTACTCCGCGAAAACCCGATGGTGGGCCTGGAACGGGCAGAGGAACATTGGTGACCTCCCCGGCCAAGGCGATGCCGATGGCCCCGACTGCGCTTTGGCCGGAACGGATCCAGTCGCTTCGGCACATCGCGCGGACTTGTCCGCCCAGCAGGCGCGCCCATGAGGTTCTGCTGAGCTGGGCCGCATACGCCGCCAGCCGGTAGTCGTGCTGTACTCCGCCAAGCACGGGCAGCGCGATCAGCTCGCCGCTCCTCCGTGGCGGGGTGACCAACTCGGGGTACGGCTCCGGTATCGCATGCAACGCCTGGGACGGCCGTGCACGATTGTAGAACTCCACGTACTCTCTGCACACGCGCAGGACGTGCTTCGCGTCCAGGAAGATGAAGTGGTTGAGTGCTTCCTCGCGCAGCGTCCGGTTGAACCGCTTATGCAGAGCTGCGCATAAGCGGTTTTATGCCGAGCCCGGGATTATGCGGAGCACGCCTCCGTCAGGATAGCGGCTCTCCCTCGGGTCAGCGCTCGGTTGGGATG
>JAFGKA010000278.1 GCA_016928855.1 Phycisphaerae bacterium | reverse complement strand
GCAAAAAGAAAGCACCGAGTGCCACTTGGGCTGTCCCGGTGCTTTCCGGAGGGGAAAGAAGCCGTTATTGAATGATCGTGGTACTTACGTACCAGCCCTCCGATGATTGCTGTTCCTTATCGCTTCCACCATCTTATACGCTTGACTACCCTCCGAGTATCGGCAGTACAAAAAAAAATGTTTAGCCGCCGATGGTATTTTACACCATACAGACAAAAAAGCCAACCAAAATCGCCTAGGTTATTTAACCCATTTAGAGCTACTTAATCATGCACAACAGGAAATCATACTGTGTGATTGGACGTATTGCATTTATACAGTAATTGTGCGAATTGTCTTTGTTTGTAGAACTCAAGAACGTCCATCGCCTAATCGCGGCTCTTCCGGCAATCTCGTGTCGATTTAGCCTCAATTCCGCCCGTGCCCGGCCGCCGGGGGGCGAATCACCGCTGCGTATTTCCCGTTTTTCCGCCCGCGCGCGCGGCCTGCGGGAGCCCGGCACTGTGCCGCGCCGCCGTTGACGGTCCGTGCGGATCGAGTTCGACGCCCGGGCCCGCGCTCTGCGGATACAGTTGCCGACGCAGTATATCCGGATTTGTGGCGGGCTCTCGGCAAACGTAACGGCTGCACACGAAGGCGGTCGGCCCGCCAGCGATCATCCCGCGGTTCCGCAGCAGAGGCACGCTCGAGGCCCGCGCTGCCGCATCGGGCTGCGTTGGATCTATCGCGACCACGACCTTGTTCGGCAGGTAGTGCTCCCACACCGCCTCGACCAACGCCTGAGTCCGCGGGTCGTCCGCCGGCCCGACGATCGCCACTTCACGTGGACCGCGATGATGGAAATCCAGCGCCGCCAGGAGCCGATCGAAGCCGAAGGGCGAACCGCGTAGCCGCGAACCGAGCGCGCGGAAGATCGACTCGGCGTCGCCGCGGAGGTCGGAACGGTCAAAGATCGCCGCCAGCCGCAGAAGGTTCATGGCATGGATCGAGTTGGCTCCAGGAACCGCGCTGTCGCCAACGTCCTTCGTACGTACAAGGCTCTGCTCGGCATCGGTCGCGGTGAAGAAGAACGCACCGCCGTCCTGGTCGTAGAACCGGTCGCGCACGGCGACCGCGAGGCGCTGGGCTGCATCGAGCCAGCGCGGCTCGAATGTCGCCTCGTACAGATTCAGCAGCCCTTCGATGAGGAACGCGTAGTCGTCCAGGTACGCGTCGGTGTGGGCGCGGTCGCCGCGGCAGGTTCGAAGCAGCCGACCGTCGCGTTCGAGCGTCCGAAGGATGAAGTCCGCGGCTTTGGACGCCGCATCTCGGTATCGTGGCTCGTTCAGCGCCCGCGAGGCTTTGGCGAGGCTGGCGATCATGAGGCCATTCCACGCCGTCAGTATTTTGTCGTCCAGGTGGGGCGGCGTCCGTTTACGGCGTACGGCCAGCAGTGTCAAACGCGACCGTTCCAACACGGTGGCCAGCTCGCGTTCCGAGAGGCCGTGGCAGTCAGCCACTTCGACCAGAGGGTGGCGCATTCGGAGGATGTTTTGCGGCCCCGGAGGGGCGTGCCCCGTGCGGTCCCGCCAGTTGCCCGTTTCCGTCACGTCGTAGGCGGCGGCGAACAGAGCTGCATCGCGCGCGCCGAGCACCTGCCGCACCTCATCCAACGTCCAGACGTAATAACGGCCCTCGTAACCCTCGCTGTCGGCGTCCAACGAGCTGTAGAATGCCCCCTCCGGCGAACGCAGGTCGGTCAGCACGAAGTCGAGAATCTCACGCGCCACGCGGGCGTAGTCCGCCTTTCGCGTCAGCGTGTACGCGTCGAGATAGACGTCGGCGACCAGCGCCTGATCATAAAGCATCTTCTCGAAGTGAGGCACGTGCCATTGCGGGTCCGTGCTGTAACGACAGATGCCGCCGGCCAGATGATCGTAGATGCCGCCGCGGGCCATGTGCCGCAGCGTTCGTTCCACGTGCTCGAGCAGATCGCCGGCGGGCTCACCGGCCTCGATCCGCCGGTCGTACTCGCGCAGCATAAGCTGCATTGCCATCGCGGGGGGGAACTTGTTCGTCGCACCGGAGAGCACGCCGCCGTATTCGGAATCGAACACGCGGGCATAGCCGGCCGCCGCCGCCGCAATCACGCCAGGATCCGGAAGCTGGGAATCGGGCGCCACCGTGGCGAAGCGGCGAACGCCCTCGGTCAGGGCTTCCGCCGCCTGGACGAGGCCATCGCGCTCCGTGGCCCAGAGGCGTGCAACCTCGGTGATCAAATCGAGAAGGCCGATTCGCCCCCGTGCCGTTCGCGGCGGAAGATAGGTGCCGGCGAAGAACGGTCGCCCATCGGGCAGGAGGAAAAGCGTCATTGGCCAGCCGCCCTGGCCGCGGTTGTAGAGCATCGTGGCGCTCATGTAGATCTCGTCGAGGTCCGGCCGCTCTTCGCGATCGACCTTGATCGAGACGAAATAGTCATTGAGCACAGCGGCGATCTCGGCATCCTCGAAGCTTTCGTGTGCCATGACATGGCACCAATGGCATGCCGAGTAGCCGATGCTCAGAAAGATGGGCTTGTCCGCCGCGCGGGCGAGCGCCAGCGCCTCCGGGCCCCAGGGGTACCAGTCCACCGGATTGTGGGCATGCTGCAGGAGATACGGACTCGTCGCATCGATCAGCCGGTTCGTGCCGAGCGACGCCGGTTTCGGAGCATCCATCGCAGCGCCCTCCCGTTGGTTGGGTATGTCTTCCGATTCGCGCGAACACGACAGCAGGGCACAGAATGGCAGCGCCCAGAACGCCACCCGGATCACAGCGGCGCACACACAAAAGACGCGATCAATCAACACGCCATTGCGGCTCCGGCCCGAAGCGGCCGATTATAGGCAGCCCGCCCGACCCGGACGAGCGGAAACACCGCCGCGGCCCAGACCGGCAGGGGGGCTCCAACGCAGCGGGCCACCCCGCGGAAGCATGCGCGCCGCATCGCATCGGCAGAAGGTTGGACCGGGCGAAGCCTTTGGATTGCGGCGGCTTGACGCCGCTTTAACTAGCGCCGGCCCCGCTCCGTCGGCAACCGTGTCATGACCGTCGCTCAACGCGCGCGGTTGTATAATGGGCGAGAACATGGCAAGAGCGAGAGGCTGCCCCGCAGGAAAGACTCCCGACCCGTCGGCGTCATCAGCCGGATGACGCTGTTCAAGAAGGCGGTGGAAAAGGCATGATTCGGGCTGGAAAACGAACCTGCCCCGTTTTCTTAGTCCAGACGAGATCAACAAGGACACCCGGGCAGCCATCGCAGAGCCGGAAAGCGACGTGTTCGTCAGCGCGGCGGCTATCTGGGAG
>JAFGKA010000277.1 GCA_016928855.1 Phycisphaerae bacterium | reverse complement strand
GATGCGACCGCCGGGCGCGAGGCGATGGATGCACTCCAAGCGCGAGACGGCTTCGCCGTTGGTGGCGAGATCGCATTGCGGGCGAAGGAGGCGGCGTCGGCCGAGATCGAACCCGACGTTGCCGAGGCGGAGATGCCGGCCCATGCCCCGGCGCCGCTGTTGGAGACCGTCCGTGGTGACGAGACGGCCCGCTCGACAATCGCCAACGTGCCGCTCGATCTGCATGACAAGCAGGCTCCGCCCGCCGCACCAGCCGAGGCTCCGGCGAAGGCGGAATTCGCCGACGCACTCGCGACGCAGACACTCGAAAAGGCCGCGGCCGCAGTGCCGACTGAGGTCGGCCAACTCGCATTGACGACCGACGACGCCGTAGCACGGAAGATCGGGACAGGTGTGCCTGCCGAGGCGGCCGAGCCGTCGGATGCGGATACGGTGCGCGTCGAACTCGTATACGCGGATGCGGCCACGCGCGCCGCCGCCGCCGTGCCGATCGAGGCGATGGTTGGTCAATGGCAGTCGATGGATGCGATGGTGGCTGGGGGGCGCGGCTTTGGCTCGGCGGAGATGCGTCGGAAGGCTTCCACGCCGGTAGGGGAGGCCAACGTCGGCAGTTCACTTGCGGAGCCGGGCGAGACGGTGATTGTCCTCGAGGGCTCGCCGGAAGTGATCCGGGAAGCCGTGCGTTACGTCGAGCAGGTGGGTACGGCTGCCGGTTCCGTCAGGATGAAGGTGGATGGGGCGAGCCTGCGTGGCGATCGGTCCAACGTGCCGACGCCGGTCCGGGTTGGCAAAGGTGGGTTGCCGCAAGATCCTTCCCCGTTGAGCATTGATGCCTCGCAGAGCCATACGCAGGTCGCCCTTGGACTTCCGTCGAGCAAGGCGTTGGCAGAGCAGCCGGCGAGGCCGGCCACCCAGTCGGTCGTGGTCCCGGAGCAACAACAACTTGCAGGCCGCGAGGTGGCAGCCAGGACGGCCAGCGCTCCAGTCGCGGTCGCGGCCCGATCAGGAACGCCGCCGGGACAAGCCGTGGATCACGAAGCGGTCGCACAGCATGGGCAGGCAGCTTCCAGCCCCGCGTTTACGTTCGCCGACCAGGCGAAGGAGCCACGCCGAATGCGGCTCCAGATTCGGCTGATCGCGCCGTCGGCCGTGACGGCCTCAACTCAGCCCGCGACGACGCAGCCGGCCCCGGCGGCCACGCGCCCGAGCGTCGAGTCCCGCCCGACAAGCGGGCCAACCGCCGGCCCGTAAGTCCTATTCGAGAAACTGCTTCCGCCGAAAGAGCTGCGGGAGTTTCCAGCCGTGGGCGGCGGTTCAAGTGCCTTCGTTGTAGCGACTTGGGCCGCTCCCGGCCAGTGAATCGTGCAGCGTCTTCGAACCGGCCGTGTTCGACCGCCGCTGCCATCCAGCCGTGGGCTCGTCGATATCCTCCGCGTGCACGTTTCACACGGTCCGGAACGGGTGGCTATCGTCGAGATCAGTCCCGACGGCGAGATCGCGAGCTTCGATCCGGAAACGGGTTTCATCGAATTCCCCGGTGGCGCCAAGAAGTTTTCGATTTGCTTCGATCCGAAGAGCGAGCTGTACTGGTCGATCGCGAGCGTCGTCTCGGAGCAGCAGCAGAACGCCGAACGGCCGGACCGCATCCGCAACACGCTGACGCTGACCTGTTCACCGGATCTGCGAAAGTGGACCGTGCGTTGCGTGCTGCTTCACCATGACGACGTCAAGCACCACGGGTTCCAATACGTGGACTGGCTCTTCGATGGTGACGACCTCATCGCGGTCTGCCGGACGGCGTTCGACGACGGCCTGGGCGGCGCCCACAACAATCATGACGCGAACTTCCTGACGTTTCACCGGTTGCGTGGTTTTCGTAAGCTGACCCCGTCCGATTCGGGGCCGGCCACAGGTTTCGGCAAGCGATCGCGGTAGCACGGCGACGAACCGCACGGCCGACCGCGAGGCAGTGACGAGTCCCCCGGCACGGCGGCAGGAACGCGACGCACCTCCGCACCCTCCGCTTCCCGAAACCCGTCTCTGAGGAAGGGTCGTGACAGATCGCGCCCCAGGCAGAAGACGAGCCTGCCGGCCCTTCCGCTCGATTCTGGTTCCAGACATGGCTGGTCGGTTGGCACGTTTTTTGCTGTCATGTGGAGAGCAGGCGAGCAGGCGTGATAAGTGATTCTGCCGTCAGGCTTTGCGCCGCCGCTTGCTTCTGAGGAGGCTCATCATCCCGGGCGGCTACGCCTATTCTCCGCTATGCCCAGGCAGACTCCTATGGTTCGGCCTTGGGAACGCTGGCCGGCTTCGGCCGCGCCCGGTCACCACGTGAACCGTGGGCGTACAGCGGGCATCGGAATTGAAGGAAGAGTGAAAAAACGATTGGCGCAAAGGGGGCCGCGCGGTATATTGGACAAGGTCGGTCAGGGCTAGACCCTTGTTGTCGGGCGTAACGACCGACCCGATAATTTCATGACGCGCGAGAGAGAGTGCTCTTTTCTCGTGCGTTTTTTTGTGCGCTGGTGCTAACCGGATGTCTCTGATGGCGATGCAGTTCGCCGATGCAGGCACTCGGCGAGAAAGGATCGGACCAAAGACAGATCCGTAGGCAAGACACGAAGATCGGCATGTAGCTCGACGCTGCAACGGTCAGGGTTGTCTGGGAAACTTTGGATAAGGAGGAGGAACATGTGTGCGCATATTGTCCGTTGGTCCGTTGCGTTGGCGGTGCTGGGGCTCGTTTCGACGACGGCACTTGGGACCGACCCGACCGAGTGGAGCGTCACGTCGGGGAACTGGAGCACGCCCACGAACTGGTCGACCGGGGAGCCGACGGTCAGCGCGTCAGCTCGTATCAACAATGGAGGCACGGCTACGATCGATCAGATGGGCGAAATCTGCCTGGAGCTTCGAATGGGGCAGAACATTTCGGATCTGGGCTTCGTCCACATGACGGGCGGTCGACTTGAATCCGATTACGAGTTCATCGGCTACTACAGCCAAGGCAGCGGTTCGACCATGACTACGGTGACTCAGGACGACGGCGTGCACGTTGTTGGCTGGGGTCTCTTCATGGCGGAGATGCCGCTTTCGCGGTCAACGTACAGTCTGAACGGCGGCCGTCTCACCGCGAATCGCAACACGCAGATCGGCGTCGGCGGTACGGCCTGGTTCAACCAGACCGGCGGGACGCACGAAGTGTTCGGCACCGACTTCGGCACTGATTTTCTCATGATGGGCAAAGAGGCCAGCGGTTCCGGCACCTACAACCTGTCGGGCACGGGGCACCTGACCTCGACCTTGCAGGAATACGTTGGTTACGAAGGCGCCGGCTATTTCCGCCAGTTCGGCGCGAATACGATTCATGAGGCCAAAATCCTGAACATCGGCGGAAAGGTCGGGTCGAACGGCAGCGGCCGCTACGACCTTGAAGCCGGGACCCTCGCGATGAGCCAGACGTTGGCCATCGGCGGAGCGGATGGCCAGTTCGTCCAAACCGGCGGCGCCATCACCGACACGGTGCAAACGACGGTAACCGTCGCCGGCACAGGCCGATATGAGCTGCAGAACGGAAGTGTCAACGTCCACGAGCTGCGAGTCTTTGGCAACGCCGCTTCCGCGCCGGGACGCGGCGTTTTTGAGCAGACGGGCGGCTCGATGAACCTGGACACGGTTTATCTGCGCGGTGGAGATTGTGACCTGGCGGGAGGTACGTTCGACGCCGACATGCTCGTCGTAGGCGAGGACATGTTGTATGACTACCCCGACCTCAGAGTGCTCGGCGACGATGCGAGCATCCTGGTCGGCTCCTACACGCAGCAGGACAAGGGCAGCCTCTACTCGATCTTCGATGTCGACGGCATCAGCGCGATCCTCGTGGGCAGCACGGCGGACCTCGACGGGCAGTGGTACGTCCAGGATCCGAGCGGCACGGCCCCGTTCGGCAGGTTCAACATCATCCAGGCTGGCAGCCCGATCGTGGGCAGCTTCGATGCCGTACATCTGCCGGGGCCGGACTGGTCCTGGGGTATCACCAACGACCGCACACTGTGGGTCGAGCACGTGCCTGAGCCATCGAGTCTACTCCTGCTGGCTGTCGGCGGAGCGGCGTTCCGCTATCGTCGTCTTCGTGGAAGAAGAGTATCTTGATAGGAGAGGAAGCCAATGAAAACCGAGAGAATTTTAGTGATGGTGGTCGTGGTCGGCATGGTGATCTCGGGCGTGATGGCCGATGACATCGCGCCACCGTCGTGGCGGGGCCAACCCAAGACGGTTCACGCGGAGTGGGACTCCTGGACCGGAGGGGTCATCATGAGCCCGTATTACCCCGGCAGGACGGCGATTGCGCCCGATGTGTACGAAGCGTACCTCGGCCCCGATTCGCCGCAGGAATGGCAGGTGCCCGCGGCGGCTAAGATCCGGACCTCTGTATGGAGCAACAATCCGGAGACGAATCCGCTTGGGGGTGGCATCTATTCCGAGTGGAGCCCGCCCCTCCATCCGGATCCTCCCGAGCCGCCGCTGGGTCCGCAGCCGCGCCAGGGCGTGCTGGCGATCCCGCTGGAAAACGCTGCCGACACGGTGATCTTCCAGCTTCCAAACTACGCTGATGACTTGAACCCCGGCGCGGAGAAGCTTGTTCGTATTCAGATTACCTACCAATGGAATCCTCTGGGCCATCCGATCGACCACGGTGGCGTTATCACGTATTACAACGAGGTTGACGCCTGGTGGGATGTCTGGGCGTACGATGCGAACCCGGACGGAATTCCGGTGCTGCCGATGTCAGGGTGGAACGATACGCTGATCAAGCCGGACCTGATCGAGCGAGTATTCACAGGCACCGAGTATCAAGCCGGCTGGCGAACGGATGTGCTGGAGTTCAAGATCGACCCGAATCCGAACTGGGAAGAGTTCGGCCTGAAGCTCAAGCGGAACCTGTCGTACTCGACCGGCTGGACTGATATCGGCGGCTGGGTCGACCAGGTGGTGATCGACACGATCTGTCCTGAGCCCACAACGCTGGTCCTGGCGGCCCTGGGCGGCACGGCGCTGATCCGCCGCCGTCGCGAGGTCTGAGCAGTTCCCGTGTCCGTAGACGATCAAGACGCCCCGCTGGCAGCGGCGGGGCGTCTCTTGATTGGCGCGCCCCGGCGCTCCAGGGGGCAGTGAGTGTCGCTTTCGGTTGGTGACTTCCGCCGATCCGGCCGGTGCCACTGGCGGCGCGCCCGCCAGTGTTCCGCCGGCTACGGTACCCGGTTGACAGAGAACGGAACGGCCCAACGGAAAGCGGCACCAGCCGTAAAGGCATCGCATGGCTACTGACACTTTGTGGGGTACGTGTAAATTGAACATTGAATGTTCAATCTGCACGGAGGTTTGCCGTGATCAGCCGCCACCTCGCTCCGTCACTCAAGTTTGCTGCCGGCCAATATCCCGTCGTGACCGTTATCGGACCACGCCAGTCGGGCAAGACCACCCTCGTTCGGGCCACCCTTCCGAAGCACGCCTACGTTTCGCTGGAGGATCCCGACCATCGGGCGTTCGCGTTGGACGATCCGCGCGGGTTTCTTCGGCGGTGGGGCGGCAAAGTCATCCTCGACGAGGTTCGGCGGGCGCGCGAACTCTTTTTCTATATTCAGGGGATCGTCGATGAGGTGGACCGGCCGGGCAAGTTCATTCTGACCGGTCCGCGAATCGGGGGGGCATTTTCGAGTGCCGGGTCCTTTTCGAGTGGGTCAAGCACCGCTATCACGCAGGGGCAGGGCCAGATGTGTTCTTCTGGCGGGACGCGGCAGGACGCGAGATCGATGTCCTTCTCGAACTGGGCGAGACGCTGGTTCCCATCGAGGCCAAGTCGGGCGAGACCGTCGCGGGCGATTTCTTCAAGGGTATCGAGTTTTGGCGAAGTCTGGTCGGCCAGCCTGACAGCTCTGCCGTGCTCGTCTACGGGGGCGCGGTGTCCTATGTACACAAGGGGATATCCGTGACTTCAAACGACGCTGGTTGTGAGGGCACGCTTGCCGTTGACTTGCTCACTCGTTTGTGTGAATGCTCGACAGGGCAATGAACAGGAGGAGATGGGGTGTCCGGGAGTTCTTCCCGGTGTATGGCCGGGGGAGGGCGTTACTCGCTTCAGCGCGATTCGTGGTCTGCAGCCTTACCCGGACGGTCACGGGCTGCTTGGGATCAGTGCGAGTGATGTCTCGCCAGGCACGGACAATTGTGAAGATTAGCGTCCTACGGCGGAACGTGAGCGTGTTTCGCACGCTGGTTTTTCGTCGTCAGGCTGCCCGCTGCGCCGGCCGATCTGGATTGGCCGAAGGTTCACATCCTCGCGCCGCCGCGCCGCAGACAGAAAGAAGTTGCTGCCGATTCCGCGTTCTGCCGTGCTGATTGGCCAGTGACCTTTGCGGCTCCGCGGCGCCGCTCAAGGTTTGCCGCCCTACCAGTCCTTGTTTGGCGCGAACGTTTCGTCGACGTAGGCGGCGCGGCGCTTTTCGAGAGCGCGTTGGTCCTTCGTTCCGCGTTCTTTTCATAGTGCGGCTCGCTTGGCGGGGTCGAAATCCGGAGCCTTCGTCGGGGACTTGGCGCATGGGCGAGTTTGTGGTGCCTGCCGAGCGGCCATGCCGATGAAATGCCCGGCAAGTCAGGCCTGATTCTATTGGACCCTTCGGCCGAAGCGGCAATCCGTACCAGAATATCCCCAGCCAGCTTGCCTGCGCGCCGATAGCAGAGATTGAGGCGGCTTCTTTGCCGCTGGCTGGTGTTATTGGACGTTCCAACGAACAAGGGAGCGGTACCGTGGGATTCTTCGATCGCATTTTCGGCCTGTTTGGCGATAGCAGCGTTAAGGCGGAATCGTCCGCGATGCCGGCGTCGCGGCCACGCGGTCACGCGGAATCCGATGCGGCGGTGGCCACACTCGATGCGCCGGCCGGCGCGCCGGCTACCGAGTCTGAGTCGCCGACAGATCATTGGTGGGCTCCGGCAGGCGCGTCGCTGCTCGCGCCGGTGGCGCCGGTGCGTCCAGAGCTTTCGCTCGAGGGACGCATGCTCGAGAACGTGCTCATTTCCCACTTCGACGGGCGGGATCTGTCGATGCCGCCGTTGCCGCGTGTGCCGGAGTTGGTGTTGCGGGCGCTGCGGGACAGGAATTGCAGCTTCGGGCGTGTCGCCGAGACCATTGCAGAGGATCAAGTCCTTGCGGCGGCCGTATTGCGGATGGTGAACTCTCCGCTCTACCGCGGCGTGCAGCGCATCACGAGCCTGCAACAGGCGGTGGCCCGGCTGGGGGCCAGCGCCGTGCGGCAGTTGATGCTGCAGCAGTCGCTCAGGGCGGTGACGTTCTCCGGTAAGGGGGCCGCGCGTGTCCTGGCCGAGCGGCTATGGCGGCATGCGCTGGCCAGCGCCTGGATCATGCACGCTCTGGCGGAGTTCTCCGGCGACGATGCAGATGAGGCGTTTCTCATCGGTCTTCTGCACAACATCGGCAACGTGATCGTGCTTCGCATCATGCACAGTCAGGACGCCTTTTCACATGAGGCGATCGATCTCGATACGTTCGAATACCTGTGTCACGAATCGCACCAGGAGTTCGGCGAACTGGTCGCCGAGGCCTGGAACCTGCCGACG
>JAFGKA010000276.1 GCA_016928855.1 Phycisphaerae bacterium | reverse complement strand
GCGACGCCATGCGCGGCTATGTGACGGATACCCAACAACAGGATGCACCGCCGACCGGCCGCTTCTCCACGTTCGGCGTCCGCTACTAGAACTCACGTTTTATAGATGAATTAGGGGAATCGTCGCCTTTTCCGGGCATTCGACCGGCAGGATGACCGTAAATGTCGTGCCGTGGTTCAACTGGCTTTCCAGGCTGATCGTCCCGCCGAGCATGTGCGTCAGCTCCTTGCTGATCGGCAGCCCGAGGCCCGTGCCGCTGTGCTCGCGCGTGACGGAGGCGTCCAACTGGCGGAATTTCTCGAAAATGGCCTCGTGTTCGCCCTCCGGGATGCCCGGGCCGCTGTCGGCGACCACGAGGCGAACGCGATCATCGCCTTCACGCGACGCCTGGAGGCGGATCGAACCGCCTTCGGGCGTGAACTTGATAGCGTTGCTCAGCAGGTTGTAGAGAATCTGCTGGATCTTGCCGGCATCCGAATGCATCATCGGCAACTCGTCGGCGAGTTCGACGGCCAAGTCGAGATCTTCCCGCTCGATCAACGGCCGGGTGAAATCGGTCAGCGCCTCAAAGATGTCGCGAAGCGGGAAATGCGTGCGGTGCAACTCCATCTTGCCGGCCTCGATCTTTGCCAGGTCCAGCAGGTCGTTGATCATCTCGAGCAACATGCGCCCGCTGGTCAGGATGTTGTGCGCATAACGGGTCACGCGGGCCTGCGCCTGCGCATCGCGCGCCGGGCCGGCGTCGCGCAGCAACTCGGCGAACCCGATGATCGACGTCAACGGCGTGCGGAACTCGTGACTCACGTTGGCCAGAAACTCGCTCTTGACCCTGTTGGCTTCGTAGAGGTTGACGTTCGTTTCGGCCAGCTCGCCGAGCCGCGTGTCGAGCGAGCGGTTGATCGTCTTCAACTCCTCCTGTGACTTCTGCAGACTCGTCAGCATCTCGTTGATGGCGTGGGCGAGTTCCTCGAATTCGTCGCCCGTGGCCACCTCCGACCGAACGCCCAGATCGCCGCCGGCGACCGTCTCGATGACGGCTTCGAGGTCCTGAATGGGAGACAGGATCAGCTTCTGCGTGACCAGGTAGAAGACCAGGATCGCCAGAAAACCCGCCAGCGCCCCCGCAAAGATGATGACCATGCGATTCGGCCAGACCTGGGCATCGCTCTCATGCGACGGCAGATCGGCGGCCACCACCCCCAGCAGGCTCGGGTTCGGATCCGGCGGGATCGCGCCGCGCACCGCCAGCGCCAGCCGGAATACCCGGTGGCCGTCGTCGGTGCTTTCCGTGGCCCGGTACTCCGCGAGTTGGTCGTTGTTCTTGAGGGTCTCGAACGCCGTTTTCAGGAACGCATCTTCCACGGACGTAGTAATCGCGTCGTGCGGCGTCCGAACGAACCGCGGGGCGGTCTGAGGCAGGCCCATCGCTTCGCGGTTGGATGCCCACCACTGATCCAGTTGCGCCTGCTGTTTGGCCCAGTCGGGGTTGCTGGTCGTCAGCAGTGCCCGGGCGACCGTCGCCAGGTTCCGGCCCTGCCGCACGTTCAGCTCGTCCACGAGCCGTTCCATGTAGTACCACGGGAACATCAGCGCGGTCGCGATGATCAACAAGACCGCCCAGCCGAACAGAATCCGGCACTTCGCGGCAAGCGAGATGGAAAACGGCTCGGCCTTGGCCATGCGCCCATTGTATCGACTCGGCGTACGAAGTGTACCGGCGGCTCACATCAGGCCGACGGCCGGCGCCCGGCTTCGAGCCGGGCGGACTCGGCGAAGCCGTCCTGCAGCTCCGCGGTCGGGCACTGCATCTTCGCGGATTCGCTATCATTCCGCTGCCTCACGATTCCGCCCCCTGTACCACAACATGGTCCGCCTCGATGGTCTTCCGAAACTTCTCGGGGACTTCATTCCAGACGAACAGATCAACCCGGAAGGGCAGGTTGCTTTCTTCAAAGGCTTCGCGCAGCGCGGAGACATGGGCCTGTTGCCCGGGCGTGGCGAAGACCACCAGGTCCAGGTCGGATTCGCGGCGCGCGGTCCGATTGACGCGCGAACCGTAGGCCCAGGCCGCGACGCCGGGCAGGTGGCGGCGCAGCAGCACGCGAAGCGTCTTCATCTGCTCGGGCGTAATGTCGATCTCGGCGCTCATTCCCAACTCGTTCCCGTCAGTGTCTGATAAAGGTCGATCGCGTCGTCAACAAACGCTTCCATCAATACGAGGCAATCCTTGGCCTTCTCGCCGCTGTAATCGTGGGATGTCGCCGTCCGGGCGTCGGCATATCGCAGCCATCGTTCCAGACCATTCCGCAGAAGTCCGTTCTCCGCTGCCGATCGGAATACAGGCTTGGGGCTGTTGGCGACGTCGGGCAGACCCAACTCCTTGACCAGATGGCGCTTGAGGTGTTTCCAGAGCGTATCGTAACAGGTCTCGAAACGCTGGATGACAGACTCGGCAACGGCCTCCTTGTCCAGCTCGGTCAGGTTGTCGCGATCATCCAGACGCTCGAAGTTCTCGAACTGCATTTCGAGGTGCTTGAGCGATTTCGCGAACTTCTCGTAATCGATCATCGGTTTCCTTTCCATAGCCCGCCCTCTCCGCATCGGCGTCGATCCGAACTTCGAATTGGGCGGACTTGCAGAGGCCGGCGATGTCTTCGTGCTTGCTGGTGCAGGTCGTTGCCTAGCCCGAATCGGCAGCCGCATCGCGGAATCGGATTCTACCGCCGTGTCAACAACGGAACCAGACCTCGGCCGTAATCACCTATATTACCAGCATCGCATCGCCGTAGCTGTAGAACCGGTAGCGCTGCGCGATGGCTTCCTGGTAGGCGGCCCGGACAAGGTCGACCCCCGCGAAGGCGTAGAGCATGGCCAGCAGTGTGCTGCCGGGCAGGTGGAAATTGGTGAGCATCGCGTCCACGGCCCGGAAGCGATACGGGGGGTAGATGAAGATCTGTGTCCAGCCCGTACCGGCGTGAACAGTGCCCCCCTCCTCGGCGCACGTCTCCAGCACGCGCGCGGCGGTAGTGCCAACCGCCACGATCGCCCCTCCGCGACTACGGACGGCGTTGATGCGGTCAGCAACCGCGGCAGGCAGCTCATACCATTCGGCATGCATCGGGTGCTCGGCGAGGTCGTCCACGGTAATCGGCGCGAACGTGCCCTGACCCACGTGCAGCGTGACGTACACCAACTCGATCCCCCTGCTCGCCAGAGCGCCGAACACGGCATCGGTGAAGTGCAGCCCCGCCGTCGGCGCCGCCACCGCGCCGGCCCGGCGGGCGTAGATCGTCTGGTATCGCTCCCGGTCGGCCTCGTCCTCGGCCGAGCGTCGGCCCGGCCGACGGATGTACGGAGGCAAAGGCGTGCAACCACACCGGGCCAGGATCGCCTCCGCGGGCATTGCCGGGGCAACCTCGACCTGCCAGGCCCCCCGCTCGCCGCGGTGGGTCAGAGTCAGGCTCGCCTCGGCGTCTCCCAACGTCAGCTTCTGGCCGGCCTGAAGCCGGCCCCGGCCCTGCAAAAGAACCAGCCACTGTCCCAGGGCCGACTCCCGAAGGAAGAGACCCCGGACGCACCCGCCGCTCTCGCGGGTGGCCGCGAACTTGGCCGGGATGACCCGCGTGTCGTTCAGGACAAGCAAGGCCCGATCGGGCAAAAAATCGGCCAACTGGTCAAATCGGCCGTGGCGGCATCGCCCGGTTCCGCGATCCAGGACCAGGAGCCGGCTGGCGTCCCGGCGGGAAGCCGGCTGTTGCGCGATCAGTTCCGGAGGCAGATCGTAGTGGAGTTCGTCTCTTCGCATCGTCGTCGATTCACTCGGGTGCATCCCCGCAACGCTGATGCCGCGCTGCAACGTCCAGGTAAACCCCTGGCGAAGCGGTTCTTATAACACATTTCGGTCAGAACAGTGTTGAAAAAGAGAAACAGCGACGTCTGGCAACAATAGGCGGGCGAAACCGTCGCCAAAATCGCCGCCTCGGCTAGCCTATTGTTTTGCCACTACTTATGTGCCATTGTCGCAAATTCACCCAACTTTTCGTCTGCGGCGGTATGGCAGTTGCCCAGTTTGCCAAGTGACCGTGCACGTCCGCGCGTCCGGAAGCATATCGGGCGCATGTTGGTGCTGACCGGAGAAGGAAGAAGAAGTTTTTGACAATCTGGCGAGGACGCCGGTCGCCCAACGGGCGATCCGGGGGGTGAGGTTTCTCCAGGGGGGCTTGCCAAGAGATGTAGGCTGCGCAGCCGTTTTCTCACCATCGGCTGTAGCCGCGCCCGCGTGTCGGGCGGGGCTTTTGCTGCGCGCCCGCCGTCCAGCACGTCCGATAGCCGGAAGCGTTGGCGGACACCCCTCCGTAACGTATAATCCATGTAGAGCCGATGACTTACGGGAAGAGAAGCCCCCAATACCTGGAGAGATCATGGGTTGTACAGACTCGAAGCCGAAGGGCCATCGCAGTCTGCACGTGCATTCGGCGTGTGAGCGTGGCCACGGATCCGTTTCGCCTTATACCTCCTTGCGCCCCCGTTTGGCGTGGGCACCCCTGGCCACTGCCCTTTTCTGCGCGGCGATCATGGGGCAACAGTGCGCGCCAGAGCCGGGCGAGCCCAACGTGCTTCCGCCCGCGGTCAACCAACCGCAGGTGACGTTACACACGAATCAGGGTGACATCGTCATCGAGCTGTTCATGCATCAGGCGCCGACGGCGGCAGCCAATTTCCTGCACTATCTGCAGGAAGGCTACTACGACGACGCGATCTTTCACGATACAGACTCGGCGGGGATCGCCGGTGGCGAGGTGACGACGAGTCTGTCGCCGAAAGCGCCCAAGCCGCTGGTCAACGAATCCAATAACGGTCTTGCCAATCTCCGTGGCCGCGTGGCGTTATACGGTGCGGAAGGGGTGGCCTCTGGGGTGCCCTCATTCATCATCAACCTCGAAGACAATCCGAGCCTCGACTACTCGCTGGCGGCCGAGGAGCGCGTGGCTTACACGGTCATCGGGCGGGTTGTGCAAGGCATGAGCGTGGCCAAGGCCATCGGCGCGGTCGACAGGACGAGTCGCGGAGAGTTCGGGCGATTGCCGACCACGCCCGTTTCGGTCAACGACCCGGACCTGGCGATCACTGACTACCTCGATCCCGATGACCCGGATGACCCGGATGACCCGACACCATCGGTCTTCAGCCTTTCGGAAGTGGGCACTTACGCTGCCGGGACAGGCCCGAACGCCATGGTATACGAGGATTTCGACGGCGACGGCAGTACGGATCTCGCCGTGGCCGCCAGTGGTGCGAACCAGGTGGTCATTCTGGTCAATGACGGTAACGGTGTGTTCTCCGCGTCG
>JAFGKA010000275.1 GCA_016928855.1 Phycisphaerae bacterium | reverse complement strand
TACGACGGCACACGCGACGAACTGTGGGACGCGCTGGATCTGCACTTCCGCGCCCCCTGCCTCGTTCCGACGATCACGGCCCAGCCGGTCGCCCAGAATGTGTGTCCTGGTGGCGCGGCGGTCTTCAGCGTAACGGCGGAAGGCGATGGTCCGTTGAGCTACCAGTGGCAGAAGGACGAGGGGGATCTGGTCGAAGGCGGCCACTACACGGGCGTCCAGACGCCGACGCTGACGGTATCGAACACGGACGCCGGCGATGTGGCGGCCTATCGGTGCGTCGTGAGCATCGAAAGCACGGCCACGCCCTCCGATTCCGCAGCGTTGTCGCTCAAGGCCGCAACAGCGATCACAGGACAGCCTGATTCGCAGGCGGTTCTGTGGGGCGGAACCGCCCAGTTCAACGTCAGCGCCACCGGCGAAGGCACGCTCTCGTATCAGTGGCAGAAGGATCTCACCGATTTGGTCGAGGGCGGTCACTACTCCGGTGTGAACAGCCCGATGCTCACGATCGCCGGTGCGAACGCGGATGACGTGGCTGAGTATCGCTGTGTCGTTACCGCGGGGTGCGGCAGTGCCACTTCCAACGCCGCCACACTGACCGTTGCCGCGATGGGTGATTTCGATGGAGACAGCGACGTGGACATGGCTGATTTCGGCACGTTTTCGTTCTGTTTCAACGGACCCAACCGACCGTTGCCAAGTCCGGGCTGCTACGTAGTCGATTTCGATGCGGACAGCGATGTCGATCTGACCGACTTTTCTGCCTTCCAGGCGTGCTTCAACGGACCGAACCGCCCGCCTGCCTGTGCTGGGTGACCGAGGGAATTGTTCGTTTCTTCTGTTTGCACTACAACAACCGTTCGCGGCGCCGCGCCGGTGCGACGTCCCGCACGCTGTTTCCCGCCCCCCTTTGAGGATTGAAGGCATGACGCTATCGTTACAGCCTCGAAGGATCCAGAGGAGACCCAGCAGGTGAATGCACAGTTCGATGTCATGCAATGTCGGCGATTGTTCCCCGCACTGTGCCGCGAGATCACCGGAAGGCCGGCCGTTTTCTTCGACGGCCCCGGCGGCAGCCAAGTGCCCCAGCCCGTGATAGACGCCGTGGGGCGTTACCTTGCTGAAGCCAACTCCAACCACGGTGGCGTATTTGCCACGAGCCGGGCAAGCGACGCGATGCTTGTCGAAGCCGCCCGCGCCGTCGCCGATTTCCTCGGCACCGACGATCCCGAAACGGTCATCTTCGGTGCCAATATGACCACGCTGACGCTGGCGCTCAGCCGCGCACTGGCTCGCACATGGTCAGCCGGCGACGAAGTGATCGTCACACAACTCGACCACGACGCGAACCATACGCCGTGGGTGCTCGCGGCACAAGACGCCGGCGCCACGGTTCAATGCGTCCGCATCCATCCGGGCGACTGCACGCTCGACCTCGACGACCTCGCGGCGAAGCTTTCCAGCCGTACGCGCCTGGTCGCGGTTTGCTGCGCGTCGAACGCCGTGGGTACGATGCCGCCTGTCACGACGATTGCCGAGATGGCGCACGCCGCGGGGGCACAGGTCGTCCTCGATGCCGTGCACTACGCGCCCCACGCTCTGATCGACGTGCAGGCGTGGGACTGCGATTACCTCGTGTGCTCCGCCTACAAGTTCTTCGGGCCGCACGTCGGCGTCCTCTGGGGCAAACGGCCTCTGTTGAGTGAGTTACGCCCCTACAAGCTGCGCACCGCGCCGGAGGCGTTGCCGGGGCGATGGATGACCGGCACGCAGAACCACGAGGGCATCGCCGGCACGCTTGCGGCGATCGAGTATCTCGCCGACCTCGGCCGGCCAGCCGTTGGGGCCGGCGCGAGCCGCCGGGCCGCGCTGGCTGCGGCGTTCGCACGTATCGGCGAATATGAGCGCCCGTTGACCGCCCATCTGATCCGCGGGCTCGACCAGATTCCCGGAATTCGCATCTGGGGCATCACCGACCCGGCGCGGTTGACCGAGCGCACGCCGACGGTGTCGATCACGCACGCCCGCTATCGCCCGATCGAAATCGCCCGCTACCTGGCTGAACGCGGCTTCTTCGTCTGGTGCGGCAACTTCTACGCTTTGGCTCTGACCGAGGCGCTCGGGCTCGAACCGGACGGCGTGACGCGCATCGGCCTGCTACACTACAACACGATCGAGGAGATCGACCGGCTGCTGGCGACCTTACGAGAGCTGTAGGCCGCCCCGCTCGCGGTGGCGGCCCTCGAGCTGGAAGGCACGGCACTACGTCCCGCCGCAATCGGAAACCGCCTCGCAGCCTGAAAAACGAGGTTCGGCCGGGCTATTTCAAGATCAGATCTTGAAATAGCCGATACATCGCAGTAGGCTGACCCCATGATCCGGAGAGCGTTGACAGATCGCGTCAAGGCCGCGGCGGCGGCGTTTCCGGCGGTCACGATTACGGGACCCCGCCAGAGCGGAAAGTCCACGCTTTGCCGTGCGCTTTTCCCAGAGCACGACTACGTCAACCTGGAGCAGCCAGATCTGCGGGCGTTCGCTCAACAGGACCCTCGAGGATTCCTCGGCCAATACCCCGACGGCGCCGTGATCGACGAAATTCAGCGGTGCCCGGAACTACCGTCCTATCTGCAGGGCTTGATCGACGCCGACCCGCGAGCCGGCAAATGGATCCTTACCGGCTCGCAGAACCTCTCGCTGCTCGCGTCCGTCAGCCAATCGCTGGCGGGGCGAACAGCGATCCTCCACCTGCTGCCACTGACTCGCGCCGAGGTGTGCCGGTTCGGCCACTATCCACTGACGCTCGACGAAGCCATGCTTGCCGGCGGCTATCCGCGCATCTTCGATGAGCAACTGGCGCCAGCAGACTGGCTGGCGGCCTACGTCGGCACATACATCGAGCGAGATGTACGCAGCGTCTCCAATGTTGGCGACCTGACCACGTTTCAACGATTCGTCGAGCTGTGTGCCGGACGATCCGCACAGTTGCTCAACATCTCGGCGTTGGCCGCCGATGCCGGAATCGCCCAACCGACCGCGAAGGCATGGCTGTCGATCCTCGAGACAAGTTTCATCGTCACGCGGCTGCCGCCGTTTCATGCCAACATTCGCAAACGACTGGTGAAGATGCCAAAGCTGCACTTCTATGATACGGGGCTGCTCTGCTGGTTGCTGGGCCTGCGATCGGTGGATCAACTCCGCCAGCACCCGTTGCGGGGTGCCATATTTGAGACGTGGGTCGTATCGGAGATCCTCAAACACCGTGCGAATCAGGGCGAGCGCGGCGGCATCTATTTCTATCGCGACCGGCAGGGAACCGAGGCCGACGTGATCGTGCAGTTCGCGCATCGCTACCGGATCGTCGAAGCGAAGGCCGGGCACACCATTGCGCCGGACATGTTGCACGCAGCCCGGCGGGTCGCGACGGCGTTAGGGCCCGATCAGATCCACGACATCGTTGTCGTGTACGGAGGCGACGCGAGCCAGGATCGAACCGACGCGAGGGTCCTGCCATGGCATGAACTGGATGGTCAGCCGTGGGCCGTCGGCCGGCCTGGCTAGTGCCGTTTTCGGTTGGTGACTTTCGTCGGCCCGGCGGGTGCCACTGGTCCCGACGGCACGTCGGGACCCGCCAGTGCTCTGCCGACAACGGCACACGGCTGACAGGAAACGAAACTGGCCAACCGAAAGCGGCACTAGCGCGAAGTGGCGGGCAAAGGCCGATCAGCCTGCCTTGCGGGAGACGCCCGACGATTTCGCAGGCATCAGCGGATCGCCGGCCAGATCGAGGGCGCCGTGCAGGAGTTGTACAAGGTCACATTCGATCTGCGCGAGCGTGTCATAGTGCGCCGCGAGGCGCCTGATGACCTCGTCGCCGGCGATGATCCGATCGCGGAACGCCACCGAATCCTCTTCTTCGGTGCTCACTACACGAAGCACCTCGCCGTCAAACCGATCGCATAGCGCATCCATCGCCTGCAGCGCCGGTCCGAGCCCTCGCAGCACATGCACGAGCAACTCAACGACGTCGTCCAGGTTCATCCGTTCCGACGTTTGTCCATTTTCGGCCATGAGTCACCATTGTTTCAGAACATCCGTGTTCGCCCGCCGCCATCGCCGCCCGGAAGGGTCAGCGAGACTACCAGATTCTACCAGCATCCAGCCCCCGTGTCGCCCCCAAGGACCGAAAAAAACGCCCTTCAATGGCCCGGCAGATGGGGTCTTCGCCCCATGGTATACAATAGACGGGGATTTATTACACTTGAGCTGTCGAGCCCGGGAGGTGACCTATGACTCCTTTACGTCCTCGCGAAGGTACGGTTTCCCTTCTCGTACTGCCGCTCCTTAGCACGATTGTGTGCGGTTCGTGGTTCGTCGCCGCATGCGGGCGTGCGGAAGCGCCCGCGCCGACATCCGCGCCGACCACAAGCACCGCGCCCGCGCCGGCCAGCGCCCCGGCGTGGCATCGGCCTCGGTCCGACGAGCGCCGTGACGAACGGCGTGCGATGGTGCGACGCCAGATCGCATCACCGCGAGACGGCCGGATCGCGGTGCGCGATGAGCGCGTGCTCGAGGCGATGCGCGAGGTGCCGCGTCACTTGTTCGTGCCGTCGGCGCTTGCCGATGACGCCTACACCGACCGTCCACTGCCGATCGGGCACGGCCAGACGATCTCGCAGCCGTACATCGTCGCGCTCATGACCGAGGCGCTTCAGCTCAAGTCCGGGGACAAGGTATTCGAAGTCGGCACGGGCAGTGGTTATCAGGCGGCGGTCCTGGCGGAGCTGACGCCGCATGTTTACACGGTCGAGATTGTCGAGCCCCTCGCCGAGCGCACGATCAAGCTCTTCAAGCGCCTCGGCTACAGCACGATCCACGCGCGCGCCGGCGACGGCTACGAAGGCTGGCCGGAGGCCGCGCCGTTCGACGCGATGATCGTAACGTGCGCGGCGTCGAAAGTACCCGAGCCCTTGTGGCAACAGCTCAAACCGGGCGGCCGGATTGTCATCCCCGTGGGCGAAGCCGGCTGGACGCAGCAACTGACGATCGTCAGCAAGACCGCCGACGGCCAGCGCCGTGACGACAGCATCATTCCGTGCGTGTTTGTTCCGATGACAGGGAAGATTCAGAAGGAACGGGATTGACGCACACGGGCGGGCGCGTGCGGGGGCGGGTCAGGATGGCTACGAGGAGGGCCAGTGCCCCGGCGAAGGCCAGGCCCGGAAGGAACGAGACGGACTCGATCTTCCAGATCAGAATCAGGGCGCCCAGCGGCGAGCAGCCGAAGAGCCACGTCACGCGTGCCTGCTCCTCGGGAACCATCGCCACGTTGACGATCAGGTCCACGAGCATCGGCACGAGCCAGACCAGCAGGAGCCAGAGGCCGACGATC
Organism: Phycisphaerae bacterium; assembly: GCA_016928855.1. Taxonomy (GTDB): domain Bacteria; phylum Planctomycetota; class Phycisphaerae; order UBA1845; family PWPN01; genus JAFGKA01. Next base: position 393 of record JAFGKA010000275.1, on the reverse strand, counting down.
GGACCCCCGACCGCGTTGCGCCGGTACAACGGTTTGAGCAGCAGCATGGGCGGGATCAGGCCGAGGGTCAACGCACCGAACGAGGCCAGCCATCGCGGCCATACCACGCCGTAGGGCACGGCGACCCATGGCCACGCGGGAGCGCCCATGACCCACAACGCGCCGACAAGAAGCGATACCGTCACAACCGTCCACGCCAACGGCGGCAGCGGTCGCCGACCGGCGCGGGCCGGGTCCCATCGTCGTGCCCGTTCCCAGCGGACATGCGCGTGCACCGCCGCCGCGATCGCGAGCATCGCCAACAGACTCAACACGGCCAATGTTGCCACGATCTGCGTAAAGACGTCAGGCGACGGAAACTCGTTGAGGGCACGCGGCCGCCGACTCCACAAG
>JAFGKA010000274.1 GCA_016928855.1 Phycisphaerae bacterium | reverse complement strand
TCGTCTCGCTTCTCCACACGGCGGTCGCTACGGAAGCGTCCGACCTGCACCTCGTGGTGGGCTATCCGCCCACCCTTCGCATTCATGGCCGCCTGCGCCCCCTCGAACAACCGTGCCTCGACGATGCGGCCGTTCGTGCCATGGCCCGAGCGGTCAGCCCGGACCTGGCGTGGGGCCGATTCGTCGAACGGCAGAACGCCGACTTCTCGTGCAGCGTGGACTGCGGAGAGCATCCGGCCCGGTTTCGTGTGAGTCTGTTTCAACATCAGGGCGAGTTCGGCGCGTGCTTCCGCCATGTGCCGGACGAGATCCCCACACTCGACTGGGCAGGATTTCCCGCCGAGATCGCAGAACGCATCCTGGCACTGCGCAACGGGCTGGTTCTGTTCACAGGCGTGACGGGCTCGGGCAAGACCACGTCGATGGCGATCCTGGTCAAACGGCTGAGCGCGCAGCAGGACCGGCGCATCATCACGATCGAGGAGCCCGTCGAGTACGTCTTCCCGCGAACGACCGGCTCACTGATCACGCAGCGCGAGGTCGGCGTTGACGTCGCGAGTTTCTACGAGGGTTTGAAATCCGGCCTGCGACAGGATCCGGACGTGATGCTGGTCGGCGAGATCCGCGACCATGACACGGCCCAAATTGCCCTGAGCGCGGCGGAAACCGGACACCTGATCTTCGCCACGGTCCACACGCTCGATACGCGCGGGGCGATCACGCGGATCGCGGACCTGTTCCCCTCAAACCAGCAGGAAGCGGTGCGCTCACAGCTCTCGCTGAGTCTGCGGTGTGTCATCAGCCAGCATCTGCTGCCCGCGGTGCGCGAGAACGAACGTCGCGTGCTTGCCGTCGAGGCGCTGTTCAACAACTATGCCGTAGCCAGCGCCATCCGGCTCGGCAAGATCGAGGCGATCACCTCCGCGCTGCAAACGGGAAAACGCGATGGCATGGTCACACTGGACGAGAGCCTGCGGCGTCTGCTCGAAGCGGGCCGAATCTCAGTCGAGACGGCTCGGCGCTATGCCGCCGATCCCGAAAGCCTGACCGCCCCACGACGATCGTAGGCCGGCAAATCCGTCAGAGGAAGTACGCTTTCGTGTTCGGATGCACCTGGCTGTCGGCGCACAGAGCATCGGGCGCCAGCCATCGATAGGCGCTGTGCTGGGCTTCGGGCAGTTTGGTCAACGGTTCCAACAGCCGCACTTCGTAGCCCAGCACGACGTAGTGCGTGCCAAAGCCCGGAACCTCACCGGCGTTGTCCGGATAGAGGTGTTCGAAGACACCGAGGAATCGGGCCTCGCGCTCGGCCAGGTCCAGGCCCAACTCACTCCGCGCGATCCTCGCGAAGGCCTCCGCTTTGCGCTCGTCCTTGTAGATGCGGCCCCCCGGCACGAACCAGAAGCCCTTCGCCGGCGGGTTCGTGCGCAACCCGACGAGCACCGCGCCGGCCCTGTCGTGCACGATCAGGTCGATGGAAACGAGCGGCGCATCGCGAACCACCTGCAGGAAATCGCTCTGAGAGAGTCTCATCGCATCCGTATAGCCGATCGCGATCCGCCGGTCCAGCCGCCGGGCGCCGGCAACGAGCCTGTACGTTGGCAAACTCACCGGATCCGCTACCATACCACGGCGCTGGGAGAGACGGCCCCCGGCACGCGGATGTTTCTGAAAACGAAAGGAGTACTCGCCATGCATGGACTGGTAATCGTGATGCTTACCGTGATCGGCTGCGTCGCGGCCAATGTGTACGGGCAGAATCAGCCCTTCGACGGCCTCCACATGAACCTCGGCAATCTGTCACGGCTCTCCAACGCCAGGACCCGCTCGATCTCGCCGGAAAACTTCACCGGTGAAAAGGGCAAGGGCGGCATGGCCACCGAGGGCACCGGCTCGGGACCGTCGCGTGACCTGGGTCAGGGCTGGAAGGTATCTCCGTCGGTCCGGGTCAAGGCCGGCCAAACGTTCACGATGGCCGAGATCGACGGCCCGGGCGCGATCCAGCAGATCTGGTTGACGCCGACCGGGCACTGGCGGTTTCTCATTCTGCGGATGTACTGGGACGGCGAGACCGAGCCGTCGGTCGAGGTGCCGGTCGGCGATTTCTTCGCCTGCGGCTGGGGCCAGTATGCCCAGGTCTCCTCGCTGGCCGTCTGCGTGAACCCGGGCAGCGCGTTCAACTGTTACTGGCCGATGCCCTTCCGCAAATCGGCGAAGATCACCATCGAGAACATCGCGGCCAACGACGAGACGGTCTACTACCAGATCAACTACACGCTGACCGACATCCCCAACGATGAAGCCTACTTCCACGCCCAGTTCCGCCGGGTCAACCCGCTGCCCTACAAGGATGTATACACCATCGTGGACGGCGTCAAGGGTAAGGGTCATTATGTAGGCACTTATATGACCTGGGGCGTCAACAACAACGGCTGGTGGGGCGAGGGTGAAATCAAGTTCTACATGGACGGCGACAAGGACTTCGCCACCATCGTCGGCACCGGCACCGAGGACTATTTCTGCGGCTCGTACAACTTCGAAAACCGCACCACCCACCAATACCAGGAGTTCACCACGCCCTACGTGGGCATGCCCCAGGTGATCCGGCCCGACGGCGTGTACCAGTCGCAGCAGCGCTTCGGTCTGTACCGCTGGCACATCATGGACCCCATCCGCTTCGAGCAGAACCTGAAGGTGACGATCCAGGCCCTCGGCTGGCGATCCGGCGGGCGATACCTGCCTCTGCAGGACGACATTGGCTCAGTCGCGTTCTGGTATCAGACGGAACCGCACGCGACGTTCCCGAAGCTGCCGGATAAGGATTACCTGGAAATCCAGTAGCCGCACGGGCCGGGTGATACAACAATGGTCTGCCGGCGGGCGGCGTCAGAGTCGTCCGCCGGTGGACCCCCGACACCTGGCGCCGTTTTCGGTTGGTGGTTCTCGCTGATCCGGTGGGTGCCACTGGTCCCGACGGCACGTCGGGACCCGCCAGTGCTCGTACGACCAGCGTTCCCGGCCGCCAGAATATGAAACCGCCCTGCCGAAAACGGCACCGGCACACTATGGAAACGGAGAGCACATCATGCAATACACCCAGCTCGGCACACGCGGCCCGAAGGTCTCCACCATCGGCATGGGTGCGTGGGCCATCGGCGGCCACCATTGGGGCAAGACCGACGATGACGTCTCGAAGCGAGCTCTCCACCAGGCCCTCGACGAGGGCGTCACACTCATCGACACCGCGGACGTCTATGGCTTCGGCCATTCGGAGGACCTTGTCGCGGCCGTCATCACCGAGCGCGGCAAGGGCGATGTGATCATCGCCACCAAGGCCGGCAGCGATTTCTACAATGCCACCGAGGCGGACAACCAGGGCTACGGCGCGATCCGACCGAACTACGATAAGGACTACCTGATCTTCGCGGCCGAGCAGAGCCTCAAGCGGCTGCGCGTCGATGCAATTGACATCCTGCAGTTGCATAGCCCGAATCTCGCGATCCTCGAACGCGACGACCCGTGGAAGGCCCTCGAAATCCTCAAACGCGACGGCAAGATCCGCCATGCCGGCTGGAGCGTCGAGTCATTCAAGGAAACGGAGCAGGCGCCGATTCTCGATGCCCACCACGAGCTGATTGACTGCATCCAGGTCCGCTACAACCTGCTCGAGCGCGAGGCCGAGCGCGTGCTGTTCCCGAAGGCCCAGCAATACGGGACCGGCGTGATCGTGCGAATCCCGATCCTCTTCGGATTGCTCAGCGGCAAGTTCACGCGCGAATCCACGTTCGGCGACGACGACCACCGCCGGTTCAACCTTTCGCCCGAGAAGCTCGACGCCTACCTCGACCACCTCGACCGCTGCCAGCCGCTGTTTGACCGCTACCCCGACCAGACGATGACGCAGGTGAGTCTGCGATTCTGCATCTCGCACCCCGCATGTCACACGGCCATCCCCGGCGCCAAGACGCCGGCCCAGATCGCCGACAACTGCGCCGCGGCCAACCTCGGCCCGATCCCCTCGGAGTACGTACCGGCCTGAAGGGCGGTTTCATGATCGCGCGACCAGAGCGGTATACCTCTCCGGTGAACTACATCCTATTCTCGCCGGGTGCCACTGCTCACAGAGCTTGCTGTTACCCACATTCTGCGGGTGTATGCCCGCCCAGTGGCCGCTTTCAGCGGCCTTCCCCGCCACGGGCGGGTCCATAGGCCGGTCCTTTGAGGGCCGGTGTACGGGTCGGGCGATGCCTCCCTCTTTCCTCTTCTTCCTCTGGATTTCAACCCGTTTACGGGTTTCTCTTGAGTGCCATCTATGAAGCACATCCACGAGAAGCCCGCTGAAGCAGGCTCACGGAATGGGGAGGCAGAACAGGATAGGGACCGCTCGCGAACCAGCCCTATAAGGGCTGGCCTATGGACCCGGCTTCGCCGGGAATACCCCCTGAAGGGGGCACCAGTCTCGCCACTGTGCGACCGTCACACAGATGCGGTAGATGTGGGTAACAGCAAGCTCTCGAGCAATGTCCTCTCTATGCACCGTGCAGCGTTGGGTAGCATGGACAGTCGCATCACACGCCGCAGATCCCGCGAGTACAGCTCGTCAGCACAACGCGGCAGAAGACAAGAGATTGATCCGCAGATTCCTGAAGAACCGGATTTCCAATCTGCGGAATCGGCGCAATTCGCGGATGTACTCTCCCTCCGCCCCTCTTCTTCGTGAGCTTCGTGGTTCAATGGCTGCGCCGACCCGCGGCTTTCGTCGCCCCCCGTGCAGGACAAGCCCCGGCCCGGCCAGCCGCCCCTTGAGTCGGCACCGCAATCCGCGATAATGACAGGTCTGGCACGAGCCGGGTCGGAGGCGATGCGGATGATGAGACAAGGTGTGTGGGTCGCGGTCACGCTGGGGCTCTGCGTCGGGCTCCTAGCGCACGCCGACGAACCGGACAAGAAGAACGGCAGCCCCCTCGGCACCACGACCAAGCCGCTCGAACCCGGCGACGTGGGCCAGACCACCATTGCCCCCACCGCCAAGGATGGTCCCCTGCCGTTGGCGATCCGCTGGTGGGGCCAGAGCTGCATCTCCATCGAGACATTCTGGGGATTCACGATCGTCATCGACCCGTTTCCGCCGGACGAGCGGCTGGGCTACCCTGGCCCGAACCTCGCGGCGGAACTCGTCCTGATAAGCGACGCCCGCCCGAGTCGCAGCGCCGCCGATACCGTGCGCGGCGAGCCGGTCATCCTCCGCGGCCATGGCGAGGCGGCAGCGGTCGACCACATCCTTGACCGCGCCCCGAATCAGCCAGAAGCCACGGTCCGGCCGTCCAGCGAAGTCGGCAAGCCCTCGCTGCATGCGGTCCGCGTCCGCGGCATCCCTGTGAGCACCAGCGGCCCCGAGCCGCACCTCGGCATGATGTTCCTCCTCGAAGTGGACGGCGTGCGCATCCTCCATTGCGACGGCCTCGGCCAACCCCTGACCGAAGAACAGATCGACGCCATCGGACCGATCGACGTCCTCCTCCTGCCCGTCGGTGAGGCTGGCGGACTTGGCGCTGCCGACGCTGCCGGGGTCGTGCGGAAGCTGAAACCGACACGACTCGTCTGGCCCCTGCGATGCATCGCCGACGGTGGCGATTCGACCATGGATCCCATCGATGCGTTCGTACGGGAAACCCGCCGGGCCAATCTGCTCGTTCGGCAGGTCAAAGGCAACACCGTGGCCATCACCAGACTGCCGGCCGGCCGGCGGCCGCCTGTCGGCTCGCCCGCGGTAATCCTCGCCGAACGCCGGCCCATTCATCCGGAGCCCGACGTCGAACGCGCCCTGCTCGGCGCCCGCAAGGATCGGCAGACGATGATCGACGATCTCGGCGGCATCTCCGACGCCCAGCTTGACCACCGGCCCTCGGACGGTACCCACACGATCCGGTGGAACTTCGAGCACACGACCGCACGCGAACTCGGCTTCTTCAGCCAGATCTACCACGCGATCGACCCGGAGATCCCGGTCATCAACTGGAACCCGGCCCAGATGCCGCCGGATTTCGTACCGTGGCATCCGGACTGGGGTACGCAGGAAATGGTGCGGCACGTCCGCCGCATCGAGGGCTTCACGGAACGCTTCAGCTACCTGCTGGCCGACGCACCGCCGACAATGCGAATCGAAAATACCCATTTCTCGATCAAGTATCTGACGGCATTGATCGTCGGACACTACCAGAACCACACGGGCAAGGCTGTGCACAAGTTCACCCTGCCTGATTGGCCGCGGAAGTAAACCCGGACGCCACCTGCCGGATTGTGACAATCTGCGTGAAATCACCCACCGGCGATCCAAAGGTTGAGCAGACTCCACCGACAGGAATTGAACGGTGCGCATTCACGGAAAGCTCCGAAGGCACCCTCGGTTCCACCGATGTGTCACCGGCCCACGCTCCCGTAGCTTGCCATTTCGCCGGGGGGCCACGATAATCTTTCAAGCGGGCCACATCTGCACAGCTCAGGAGTTCGACGTGCGTGGGGTGGATGCATTCAACCGACTCCCCGGCCGGCGACGGAACGGGCCTCACACGGAAGAACCGTCCGTCGCGAGGCTGTCGGAAGCGCTTTCGGAACACGTTGCCGCGCGGTTCGAGCGCCTCACCGGCCTGGCCATCGTCATCACGCTGATCGACATTCCCGGCGCGGACACCTCGAAAGAAACGCGGCCAACTCACCCCCACTGCGAGACCGTCGACGGCAGAGCTTCATGCACGCAAGCCTGGGAAATGCATCTTCCGGAGTTGCGACATCGACCCGAGCCACATTGGCATTGCTGTGAAGCCGGCTATCTGTGTGCGGTCGTGCCTCTGGTATACGGCGGACAATGCCTCGCCGCGTGCAAACTTGTCTGCCCGGCATCCATGGACAAGGACACGTTCAAGCGGCAGGTCGAGATCCTCGACATTCTCGTCGAGAACTTTGCGGCCTCGAAACGCGAACTGCTGGCGATGCTGGCATCTCACGATGGTCAGGTCAGCGCCGCCAAGCCACGGCCGGCCGCCAGTGGCAACCCGCCAAGCCACCCTCGGGTACGCGAGGCGATCGTGTACATCGACCACCATTTCACGGATCCGGCGTTGACCGTCACCGGCGTGGCCCAGCGACTGAGAATGAGCCCGACGTATCTGGCTCACCTGTTTTCCGCGGAAATGGGCCTCCGCATGAGCCGCTACATTACGAACCACCGCGTTGAGCGGGCCAAGAAACTGCTGGCCGGGACGCAATGGCAGATCAGGCGGGTCGCGACCGAGAGCGGCTTTGCCAACGCCGACTGGTTCAGCCACGTCTT
>JAFGKA010000273.1 GCA_016928855.1 Phycisphaerae bacterium | reverse complement strand
GGCCAGCGACCAGATCGCCAGGACCAGCAGGCCCCAGACGAGGGCATACAGCCAGTGTTCGACCACAAGCCACTTGACGCCATGCAGAATCATACACAGCGAGGGCAGTACGCCCGGTCGTTCGCCGCCGATGCCGACGATACGCGGCGCCGCCTCGCCAACGCCGAGCACCTGGTTCATGCCGCCGAAGACATCCAACCGCGTCGCCGCGGAAACCATATCCAGGAACGCGCTCGCGCAGCACCGGCGAAAGCTCTGAAAAATCCCCTGCGGCGCCAACGCGTCGAGCTGCGCCAGCGCATCGGCGTGCACCTCGTACGCCCGTGTCCGCGCGATCGCCTTGAGTTCATCGGCCGTCTTCCCGCTCAGCAACACCGGCAACTCGCCCGGAAGCGTCATCTTCGCGCAGAGCGCCTGCAACTCCTCCACCTTGTCGGTGCCGTCGATGGCGTCGAGCATCTCGACGTAGTGATCGCGCACGTCGTCGGGCAATTCATCGACAAGCTTCCAATAGGTCTTGTCATCCTTGATTTCCCTGTCCTTCTGGACGACGGTCCCCGCCGCCAGGATCTTCTGAACGGTCATCTTGCCGCCGGCGATCTGACCGGTTCGCCAGTCGTCGAGATCACCCGGGCGCACGAACGCCGCGATCTCGCGCGGGAGCGCGTACGTGTCGGCCGCGCACCAGATCGCGTCGAGCACCCAACCGACCAGGCACGTCGCCACGAGCCCGATCGCCGCCAGCGCCAGCTTGTTGGGCTGGATCGCCAGTCGGAATGTGCGAAAGATCTGTGTAAACGCGAAGCACTCGGTCCAGTTGATACGCCGCAGTTCCTGGGATTCATCGGACATGGCAGTCCTCCACGTGGCTGGAGAAGAGTCAGGCGCAAACGCGGACGCCGGTTCGAATGTGGCCCACCCACTTCGCCGGCGGAGCGACGGCCGATCATGACCGGATCCCCCGCACCGGGGGCGCTCGCCCGCACCGCGCCAACGTCGCTATCGAGTCTCGCGTATTATAACGAGGCAGGAAAGGCCAGCAACTCGACGAACACTATTCCCGGGCGGGCGACCCCCGCCCCCGGGGCTCAGGCATCCGTCCCGTCGGAAGCCGCCGGCGGTGACGGTGGGACGTCCTCGATGGCCTGCGTCACCCGATACTCCTCATCAAACCAGTTGCCGAGGTCGATCCACCGGCACCGCTGGCTGCAGAATGGCCGGTACGGCACCTCAGACATGTCGCCATACTCGACCAGGGTGCGGCAGGTTGCACATCGAAAGCTCGGCACGCCAACCCTCGCAGTGAACGCTCAGGCGTCCGGTTTCTTCGTCGGCGTCCCGCCCGGCTTGGCAGCCTTCGGCGCATCGGCCTGGGGCTTCTTGGCCTCGTCGGTCTTCGACGGGGACGCCGAAGCCGAGCCGCCCTCCTTCTCGGCCTTGGCCTTCTGCCGGTAGCCGTCGCTGCGGTAGTCGGTCTGGTAGAAGCCCGAACCGCGGAAGATCACGCCGCCGCCAGCACCGATCAGCCGCTTCGCCGTCGCCTTGCCGCACGCCGGGCATTTCCGAATAGCCCGGGCCGTGATCGGCTGAAACAGCTCGAACGCGTGGCCGCACGCATCACATTCATAGTCGTAGGTCGGCACAACAAACTCCTTGACGTCTCATGCCTCGTCTGCGTCCGCTTCCGTCGCGTCGCCATCCTCCGCATCGGCCGGTTCGACCGCCGACTCGGGAGGCTTCGAGACGATCACCTTCGCGGGCCGAAGCACGCGCTCATGCAGCCGGTATCCCCGCTGCAGTTCCTGCAGGACCGTCGGCTCCGGATGCGCATCGGAGGGCTGCTGCATCATCGCCTCATGGCATGCCGGGTCAAACGGCTGGCCAAGCGCCTCGATCGGCTCGACCTGATACTGTCGAAAAACCTTCAGAAAACTGTCATAGATGAGTTGAAGCGCCTGCACGTCGCCGGCAACGTTCGCCCCCTCGCCGCCGGCATGCGCCAGCGCACGTTCGACATCGTCCAGCACGCCCAACAGGTTGCGGGCGAAGTCCGCATTGGCGAATCGGATTGCGTCGGATTTCGCCTGCTCGCTGCGCCGCTGGAAGTTCCGCATCTCCGCCTTGACGCGAAGGTACTTGTCCTTCCACTGCTCGGCCTCGGCGGAGGCCGGCATGTCGGCCGTTTCCGCTTCCGCCGATTCCGATTCGGGTCCGGACGCGCCGGCGGGGACCTCGGCGTCCGCGGATGCCGCGGCGAACTCGGTCACCTCGTCTGGCGTCGCGATCTCGATCTTCTTCTTGTTCCTGCGTAACATTCGGCTCGTCCCGCTCACTTGGCGTCCGTCTGATCGCTGCCGAAGAAGTCGGCCAGCTTCTCGAAGAAGCCCTTCGACTCCGGCAACACAATCTTATCTTCCGTCGCCGCGAACTCGCGGAGCAGATCAACCTGCTTGCGGTTGAGCTTCTTCGGGATCTCGATGACCACCTGCACCACCAGATCGCCGCGCCGCGCTGACCGCAGGCTCGGGAGGCCCTTGCCCTTGAGTCGGATCAACTCGCCATACTGCGTGCCCCGCGCCAGTTCAACTTCCGCCCGCCCGTCCAGTGTCGGGACCTCGATCTTGGCCCCAAGCGATGCCTGGGTGAAGCTCACCGGCAGCCGACAGACGAGATCCGGCCCGTGCCGCTCGAAGAACGGGTGCGGCTGAATGCGGACGACACAGTGGAAGTCGCCTCGCATGCCGCCGTTATCAGCCGGTTCCCCTTCGCCGGGCACGCGGACCGCCTGGCCCTCCTGAATGCCCGCTGGAATCTTGACGTTCAACACCCGGCGCTTCGGCGCCCGGCCGCGGCCGCGACACTTGCGGCACGGCGTGGTGACCACCATCCCGCGTCCGCGACAGGCCGGACACGTCGTGACGACGCGGCCGAAGAGCATACCGAGGCCCGTCTGTTGTTCGACCTGGCCATAGCCGCCGCACTGCGGGCACGTACGCCGCTGTGAGCCGGGCTCGGCCCCATTGCCGCTGCATGCGTCGCACAGATCGTTGCGCTCGAACTCGAGCGTGCGCTCGACGCCCTTGGCAACCTCCGCCAGCGTCAGCGACACCTCCATCTGCAGATCGACGCCACGGCCGCCTCGCTGGCGCCCGCCGAACATCCCGCCGCCGAAGATGTCCTCGAACACCGAAAAGATGTCCTGGACGCCCATGTGCGAGAAATCGTGCATGGCGGCGCCGGAAAGGCCCTGATGCCCGAACCGATCATAGCGCTGTCGCTTGTCCGGGTCCGACAGGACCTCGTACGCCTCGGCCGCCTCCTTGAAACAGGCCTCGGCCTCCGGGTTGTTCTGATTACGGTCGGGGTGATGCTTGAGCGCAGCCTTGCGGTACGCCCGCTTGATTTCGTCGGGGCCTGCATCCCGCGAGACGCCCAGGACGTCGTAGTAGTCGCGCTTCTCGGTGGCCATCCTGCTCATCGGCCGCGGTTCCGCAGTCACAGAGCCGCCGCGGTAGAACGGATCGGGGGACGGGCGCCGAGCCCGCCCCCCGCAACTGCTTCACTACCTAGTCTATCGGACGGCGCCCGCGACTTCCTCTTTGTCATCCTTGAGTTCTGTCACCATCACCTGGGTGGTCAGCATCAGCCCGGCCACGCTCGCCGCGTTTTCCAGGGCTGTCCGGGCCACCTTGGCCGGATCGATGATCCCGGCCTTGACCATGTCGACGAACTCGCCGGCGCGGGCATCATAGCCCCACTTGCCGGACTTTTCCTTGATCTGCTCGACGATCACCGCGCCGTCGCATCCGGCGTTGTCGGCGATCTGCCGCGCCGGCGCTTCCAGCGCCCGGGCGACAATGTCGAAGCCGATCTTCTCATCGCCCTTGGCCTTCGCACGGCCCTTGTCGAGAGCCTCGATCGCCCGGATGAAGACCACGCCGCCGCCCGGCACGATGCCCTCTTCGACCGCCGCCCGCGTCGCGTGGAACGCGTCGTCCACGAGGTCCTTGCGTTCCTTCGCTTCGGTCTCGGTCGCCGCACCGACGCGGATGACCGCGACGCCGCCGGTCAGCTTCGCCAGGCGCTCCTGCAGTTTCTCGCGGTCATAGTCGCTGGTCGTCTTCTCGATCTGCGCGCGAATCTGGTCGCAGCGGCCCTTCACCTCGGCCTTCTTGCCGGCGCCTTCGATGATCGTGGTGCTGTCCTTGCTGACGACGATCTTCTTCGCGCGCCCCAGCTCGGCCAGTTCGAGGTTCTCGATCTTGATGCCGAGGTCTTCGCTGATCAGCTTGCCGGCCGTCACAGATGCCAGATCACCCAGCAGCGCCTTGCGGCGGTCGCCGAAGCCCGGCGCCTTGACGGCACACACCTGCATGATGCCCCGGAGCCGGTTCACGACGAGCGCCGCCAGGGCTTCACCCTCGACGTCCTCGGCGATCACCAGCAGCGGTTTGCCGACATTGACGACCTTCTCGAGCAGCGGCACAAACTCGCGCAGATTCGACACCTTCTTCTCGTGGATCAGGATGTACGCATCTTCGAGCACGCACTCCTGCGAGTTGGGATTCGTCATGAAATAGGGCGAGATGTAGCCCTTGTCGAACTGCATGCCCTCGACGACTTCCTTCTCGGTCTGGAGGCTCTTGCCTTCCTCGATCTCGATCACGCCTTCGATACCGACTTCCTCGAGCGCCTCGGCCAGCAAGGCCCCGATCTCCGCGTCGCCATTGGCACTGATCGTACCGACCTTCGCGATATCGTCCTTGCCTTTGACCTTGGTCGACTGCTCCATGATGCTCTTGGTCGCCGCCGCCACGGCCTGTTCAATCCCGCGCTTGATCGCCATCGGATTCGCGCCGGCCGTCACATTCTTGAGCCCCTCGGCAAAGATCGCCTCGGCCAGCACGGTCGCCGTCGTGGTGCCGTCGCCGGCCACGTCGCTGGTCTTGCTCGCGACCTCGTTGACCATCTTGGCGCCCATGTTCTCGAACGGCTGGGGCAGCTCGATTTCCTTGCTGACGGTCACGCCGTCCTTCGTGATCCGCGGCGACCCGAACGACTTCTGGAGGATGACGTTGCGGCCTGTCGGGCCGAGGGTCACTTTCACCGTCGCCGACAGCTTCCGGATCCCTTCCAGGATCTGCTGCCGGGCCTTTTGATCAAACATCAGTTGCTTCGCGGCCATAGCTTGCTCCTGACAGTTGCCGGCCACCCGTATCGCCCGGACCGGCCCGCGAACCGTTGCATTGTGGTTCGCTCGCCGACCGGCGCACGCGGCGCCGAACACCGATGATTACTTCGTAATGACTGCGAGAACGTCGGCTTCTCTCAGGATTACGTACTTCGTCCCTTCGATCTCGACGTTGGTGCCGCTGTATTTGCCGTAAAACACCTCGTCGCCAACCTTCACGTTCATCGTCCCGCGCTCGCCGGAATCGAGCAGCTTGCCCGGCCCGAGTGCCTTGACGGTGCCTCGCTGCGGTTTCTCCTTCGCGGCGTCCGGCAGCACGATACCGCCGGCCGTCTTCTCTTCCGCCTCTGCCTGCTCGACCAGGATCCGGTCATCCAACGGTCTGATTTTGGGCTTTGCCATTCTCGTTGTCTCCTCACGTATCCTCTGCGGGACGTCGCCCGCGTCCGTTCTGTCTGAAACCTGTGCCTGCGCGGGGCGGGGCGATTACATCATGCCGCCCATGCCGCCCATGCCACCCATGCCACCCATGCCGCCCATGCCGCCCATCTCGTCCATGCCCGGGCCGCCGGCGGGACCTCCGTCGTCCTTCTTCGGTGCCTCAGTGATGACACAGTCGGTGCTGAGCAGCACGCGGGCGACACTGCTGCCATTCTGCAGCGCCGTGCGGACGACCTTCGTCGGATCGATC
>JAFGKA010000272.1 GCA_016928855.1 Phycisphaerae bacterium | reverse complement strand
CCGTGTAGGGCAGACGCCGCTCAATCACATACGTCGGCCGCTCGGCGACGACGCCTTCGCCCATGTACGTCAGCTTCAGCTCGCCCCGCTCGGCGGCCATCTCACTGAACTTGATGATCAATTGCAGCGAATTGCGGAAGCCGAACTGGTCGATCCGCCGCCGTGCGGTCTTCTGCGCTTCGGCTCCGTCGATCGGCAGCTTGACGCTGTCCACGAACAGCCGGGCAATCGCCCCCGCCGGCTCGACCACGGCTAGTCGCTGGCCGTTCTTGCCTGTCCACTTGCCCTCGATATACAGGGCACGCTTCGCCTTGTCCGCGTTTTCCACCCAGAGCATGTCCACGCTGAACGGCGCCTCGCGGAACTCGACCCGCATGACCTGCTCGGTCGTCAACTGCGCCCCGACCAGCTCCTGCTTGGTGAATGTGCAGACGTAGTCGTGCACGCTTCGTTCATACCGATCGAGCGCCGTGCGCAACAGACCGAGCGGATCCGATTGGGCCATCACACGGTACGGATCGCCGAGTGCCTCCGGCTGCTTCAGCGTTGCATAGGCGATGTGCGGCTTCGGCGCCTGAACCTGCACGCCCGCGGTTTCCGCATCCTTCACCACAAGATGTTGGCACTGAAGGCAGAAACCAACAGCCAACATCAGCCCGACAACGACGCGCATCCGTCGCGCCGTCGTCCAGTGTTCTCGCGTCAGGTTCATACAGTACCTTCTCCCAGCGTCGGCTCTAGCCGACTGCACGCCGGGCTTGCCCGCACGGCCATCGGCATCTGCTTCCCTGCAGTCCGTGATGACACGCAGGCTCTCAAAGCCCTCGCTCTGCCAAGGAATTATCGTCAGTCTTTCCGGGGCGGCTTGATCAAACTCGAAAACCGCGCCTGCTGATCGTGCAACCACAGCCCACGAATCAGCATAGCCGTCCGTGGCCTGAGGCCGCCAATCCCTTGCCAAGTGCACCACTATAGGGGTGCCGGAGTCGCGATGCAACCGACGCAGAGAAATCGATTCCGATACTCAATGACGGTTGTCCATCCGACTTTCGGAGCATTATACCCACAGCCAAGACGGAGGTTGTTGGAATTCCGTCGTATTCGACATAGGCTGTAAAACATTATTCGACAGGGATTTGCGACTAATTCGCTCGGTCAGGACGATCCCGGAAACGGTAGCCGGATCTCGATATGTGTGCCCTTGCCGAGGTCGGAATCGACGTTAACTGTGCCGTTGAGTTCCCGTACGACGCCGTGGACGACTGCCAGGCCCAGCCCGACGTGCTCGTTGCCGAGGGCATGCTTGGTCGTGAAGAACGGCTCGAAGAGCCGCTCAAGCTGGTCGCGGCTGACGCCCATGCCCGTGTCGAGCACCGCCAGGCGGATAGTGCGGTTCTTCGGGAACATCTGGACCCGCAGCTCGCCGCCGTTGGGCATGGCCTCGACGGCGTTGTCGATCAGGTGACTCAGCATCGTCCGGACCCGCCGAACCGGCACGGGCAGTATTGGAATCGCCTGTTGTTCGAGGATCAGGTGGATGTGCCGCTCGTCGAGTTCGGCCCGCCGCTCGTCGAGATACCGCCGGACGACGGTGTCGAACTCGGCCCGCTCATCCCGCTGGGTGTCACCCTCGGCAAAGGCCAGCAGGCTTTGGGTGATCTTGGCCGCCCGGGCAACGGATTCGGCGGTGAACTGCAGTGCCCGGCGGATCGCGGCCGGCTCGGATGTCGCCAGGGCGAAATCGACCGATGTGGCGATGCCGCCCAGGAGGTTGTTGAAATGGTGCGCCACGCTGCCGGAGAGCGTGCCCAACGCCGCCATGGTCCGATGCGTGACGACCTGCTTCTCTAGGACAACACGACGGCTGATGTCGCGAACATCGGCACACAGGCCGGTGCAGGTGCCCGCGTCGTCGAGCAGAGGCGAGATGGTGATGGCGAGAAACTGTGATTCGCCCTTGGGGCCGCGGTGGGGCACCTCGAACTCGCTGGACTTCTTCTGCAGGACGGCCGCGCGGAAATGGCGGAGCGCCAGCGCCCGATGGTCGGCGGGCACGATGTCGAGCAGCGGCTTGCCGATCATTTCCTGGGCGGTGGCGCCGTAGAGGCGCGCAGCCCCGCGATTCCAGAGGCGAATGGCCAGGCCGGGGTCTGTCACGACCAGTCCGAAGCTGACGTTGTCATAGATGGCTGGGATGTTCTCGTCGGGCGTGTTCATCATTGCGATTCCGATCTCTCCGCCCGCGGCGCCACAGTCTACGGCAGGCCGGTGCGCGCGGTTTGCGTCACCTCCGGCGTCAGGAAGTACACCGATTCAAAGCGTTCGCCGTCTATCTGTTCCGTCAGCAAGGCATGACCAATCAACAGCTCACGGGTGACTTCCGGGCTCGGACCGATGAGCAGGAAGTGTTCCGGTGGCACGACGATCTCGAATGTCAACTCGCCCAGGCGGCGGGCCGCTTCGGTGGGCCTGGGCTTAATCTGCGGTTCAGTCAGATCCCATCCGCCGGGCAGATTCGGCTGGATCACCTCGGGCGTGACCCGCAGAGAGACCGAATCGAGGGCCGTCAGCGGGATGGCGAAGTCTACGCTGAAGGCGTTGACGCTTTGGAGGAAGTCGGCCCCGACGAGGCGGCCGTCCGGCCGGTAGAGGAAGAGGGACTGATTACGCGGCACGCGGTCGACGCCGACGCGCAGGGGCGCGCCGCCGGGCACGCGCAGGCGTTGCGGTTCTCGCGTGCGAACGCCCGGTGACGCTTCGAGGACCGCGCGGATCGGCGCCCACGAACTCAAGGCGCCGAGCCCGACGCGCAGCCCGTTGCGGCGGAGGTGCGCGGCCCAGTCGGCGTCGAGCACCTCCTCGTCGATGTGGTTCCAGAGTTTGGCCGAGCCGCTGACCTCGCCCAGGCGTACCGAGGTGCAGACAATTTCGAGGCGGATCTCGAATGCAATCACCCGGGGAGGGCCGCTGCCCGGACCGGCGGCCGCCGGATCGAACAGGTTGACCGGCGTCGGCTGGGTTGTCGCCGCCGGCGTGGCGTCCTGCGGCGGCGGGCCGAACAGCGGCGAGCCGTCCTCGGCACAGCCGGCGAGCAGCCATGCGAGCAGCAGAGGCATCCAGAGGTGTCGCGTCAGTGCACTAACCCACATTGGAATGAACGGCCGGGCGAGAGCGGCTCATCGGCCTGTCCGATCGTCGGGTAAGCCCGCTCAAAGCCACAAGTTACGTCGTTGGAGGCTAGTGTAGGCCCACGCCGGGCCGCCGTCAACGCGGGCCGTGCGGCCCGGTGGTTCCTTGGGGCCCACGGACGCGGCCAACCATACAGGCGGCGTACGGGGCGAATCCGACCACGCGGCTCCGAGGCGGCGTTGTATCGGGTTTCGGGAATGGGCTATACTAATGGCACGGGTTGAGCCCTTTTGAGGGCACGGGCGTCGAGCGACATGATGGCGAACCTGTCTTCAACGATTCGAACGGCGAAGGTCGGACCAGAGGCGAGGTGGCACGATGCGGATGCACGGGCGACGGATGGTGGTGTGTGGCGCCGCGGCAGCGGTGATTCTTGGGATAGGCACGTCGGCCGGGGCCATAGGCTACGATGACTTCCCGCCAGATCTCCAACTCATTCTCGACGAGCGAATCGCGGAGCTGAACGCCGAAGGCGGCGTCTGCATCGCCGGGCGCGTCAGGTTCAGCGACGGCGCGCCGATCAGCGGCGGCACGGATGTATTGGTCATCTTCCGGCCGCTTCCATATCTCGTTCTAGCCCCCGTGCGCGTGTATGCCAACGGTTGGTTCATGCTTGGTGCGAACTACTCATCGAACTACGCCGGGGCCGACAGGATGCTTACGCTTCGAGCATTCGGCTACGAGCCGATCGATGCGTCCGTAACGATTCTCGACGGTCAGATGACATACCTCGAGCACGTGCTCGACAAGACATTGTTCGAGAATCTGGTGACGATCACGGGCACGGTCGTGGATGAGAACGATCAGCCGTTTCCCGGGGCTGCCGTATCGCTCATGTTTCCGTTTCCGTACGGGGCGGGCGGAACACCCTTCAAGAGCGTGACAACATCGGTGGATGGGAGCTTCGCATTTGCAGGGTTGTCGAGCACGGACTACAGGCTGAACGCGTCAAGGTCGGATTATGCCTCTCACCAAGTGAATCCGGCACCACCCGCGGGTGGGGGCACAGTTGAGACCTTGAAGCTCTATCCGAACCGTCGCGTGATCGTTGAATATGTTTACCAGGCAGATGGATCAACGAGCTTCACCAGCGGTGCGTTGCAGACCGGCACAATCGACTGGCTCTGCGGCAGCGGACATCTCGATTTCTCGCAGGGACGGGTGGAGCTGTTTGAATCCAACGATACGTATGATCTGGAGCTGTTTCAGGTTCAGGATGTAATGCACTTCCACATGACGCGGTTGACGGGAGACAACGGCTTCTATGTCGCCGGCGATGTGCCATTCGATTCCGTGACGGAAGCGGCAGCCAGCGGTTACCCCAATGCCAGAGTGCCCTGTGTTGTGGGCCGTGTCTACGTTGTACGCACGTTTGAGGAGCAGTATTACGCCAAGCTGATCGTCCGGGCGAACGAGCGGTCGTTTGTGACGGTGCCGCCGGGCGACTCGGCACCGTTCGCTTTTGCGACGTACGGATTGACGGCCGATGTGAACGCTTGCAGTGCGCACACGCGGCTCTATGTGCAGAAGGTGTTCGCCGCGCCGGCAAACGTGTCGGGGGCGCTGCCGACTTGCTGGATGTTATCCGGCATGAGCGGCGCAACGTTCGAGGCCGATTTGACGTTCAGCTATGACGACGCCGAGGTCACAGCGGCAGGGTTGACGGAGACGTCGTTGGCTGTGATGCGTTCGACCGACGGTGGCGCATCGTGGACGCCGATTGCCGCGTACTTGGACACCGCTGCGAATACGCTCACTGTTTCTGGACTGACCGCCGTGGGCCGGTTCACGATTGCCGGGCTCGGCGACTCCGATAGCGACGGCGTGCCGGATGTGTGCGACGACTGTCCGAACACGATTCCGGGCGTACCTGTGGATGCCGCCGGCTGCCCGCTTCCAGTCGCGGGTGACTTCAACGGGGATGGCGATGTGGATCTGGCCGATTTCAGCACGTTTCAGGCTTGTTTCAACGGTCCCAATCGGCTGCCGGCCTACCCGGGCTG
>JAFGKA010000271.1 GCA_016928855.1 Phycisphaerae bacterium | reverse complement strand
CAGGTCGGCATGCTGCAAGCCGCGCTGATGGGCGGTGGCGAGCAGATCGGCAAGAGCCTCGATGAGCCGGCGGGCGGGACCGTAGTCCCCGCGGGATTGAGCCTCACGCAGCCGGTCCGCCCAGACGTCGTGCAGCGGCCGCGCATCAGGCAGGGCGGCCGTGATCAGGATGGACTTCGCGGTGCCCCATCGCGACGGCGAGTACGCGCAGGCGAGCGGCTCGACGGCGGGGATGGCCTGCTGTCTCGCATAGAGCGCCGCTTGCCATTCAGAGAAGCACACTGGCCCGCGCAGCCACCGTTTGAGCCGCGCGGGGATGTTGTCGATCAGTGAGTATTTGACGAAGACGTCGCCGTCGGGTCGAGCCAGCCTCCAGACTTCGCGCCCCTCATTTTGCTTGACGCGTGTTGCCGCGGGGTCGGCTTCGATATGCTCCCATCCGCCCGCCGGACCGGTTTCAAGCAGCGCGGCGTGGTCCTGACGAATCTGCCACAGCCAGTTGCCGACGCGGCGGCGCACGATGGCGGGGCAGGGGTCCTGGTCGGCATCGTGAGCGACGAAAGCGAGGCTTGAACGATCCAGGGCATCACCTCTGGTGCCGTGCGCGTGAACTGCGGGACTCGCGTTGAGGATGTCCATACACAATCATCTGTACCCGCCCGGAGGAGACCAAGATGCGCCAAGACTTCAGCCGTCGGGAATTATACGATGCCGTCGCTGACGCGACAACCGCACGGTGTGGTCCGCCGGGGTCGTGACGATGGAGGGCCTGCCGGCAGGCAGCCAGTTCCATGGTGTGTCCGCGCAGACGCGCTTCAGGATGCACGGCAGAGCCCCGCGTCGGGTCCGGACGTGTGCCGCTGCTCAACTTCGGTTGAGCACCTCGCTGCCGCGGATCACATAGTGCCGGTCGACCGACTTCATATGTTCGAGCACTTCATACGAAGGCTCAAACAGGCCTCCCTTGATGCCGCCGTCGCGAAGTAACTGGAACTTGTCTCTGGCTGCCTCGAACTCGTCCTGATTCGCCATGGACTTTCCGCTGCGGTCGAATACCACCAGGTCGGCGTAGCCGCGCAGCGTCGTCTTTCGGTAGGGCCCGACTTTCATTTCCCGGTAGGATCCCAGGCCCAGCAAGGTGGAGATCCCTTCCATGAACGCGTCGCCATACGCTTCGCAGAAACGCAGGTAGTGTATGGCTGTGTCGCGGCGGACGGCCTGGAGTTCCTCCTCGCTGAGCGGTTCCAGGTGATGCCCCGCGAGAAGCCTGTAGCGCGTTTTGGCCAGGTACTCTGTCGCGTAGGTGTCTGGCACCAGTCGCTGTCCCAGCTCATCGAGCATGAGGATCATGCGATCCAGCGCGAAGCGCTTGGGCGTGCTGTTCAGGGCCAGCCGGATGCGATCAGGATCGTTCCAATGTTTCAGGTTCTGCAGGGCCGCGTTCGGAGCGTCGAAGAAGTCCGGATCGTATTCGAGCAGTGATCGCACCTCGGTGATGAAGCGTTGTCGGAATCGAGGCGCCAGTGTCGTGTCCTGACCGTCGCCATCGGCGATGATCCGGGCAGCCAGCATGAGCCGCGTCATGGCCGCTTTGTGCACGGCCGGCGAAATCGTTCCCTCCAGAATGTTCGGGTCCAGCAGCTTCAGTGGGTTACGCACCTTATTCTCCTGAAGCGAATCGAACATCGTACCGACGCGGAATGCCGCGAGCCGTTCCAGCGGGTGCTCGGAGCTGGAAAGAAACGGTACGGACACGTCGCTAAGTGGTTCTTTCCCGATGGGCAGCTCGAAGTAACCGAGTTGCCTTCCTTCCAGGCGATCGCTGTTCTCGCGTTCGCTGGTCGGGAACCTGGCCCGGATCAGGAGGTGGGTCATGGTCTTGGATTCGGCGTTCGACTCGCCCTTTCGCACGCCCAGCAGCGGTGAGCTGCCTCGCGTATCCTCCCGGCTCTTGATGACGAACGAGGAGATCGGCGTCACTTGGTTGGGCGACAGCTCCGTGGTAAAGGAGGTCAGATCGTTGGCGGAGCCGAGCTGTGTCGCCCCCGGCGACTGAACGATGTTGCCCTGGCTGGAATAGAAGTTGAGCGTGATGATCGAGTTCTTTTCCTTTTTCTCGGTTCCGGCGTCCTCCTCGGCTGTTCCGCATCGGCCGGCAAAGACCTCGCCGTAGGTCCGGGCGGCCCGCTCTTCCCGGATCGGCTTTGAGCGTATCTCATCGAGATGCTCAAACAGCATTTCGTGAAGCTGCTCCCGCGTGGTGGTCTGCAGCAGGGATCGCTTGAACTCCGCGTCCGTGCGGGGATCGCGCAGGTACATGGTTAACAGGATCCGGTCGTGCAGCGTCTCGATCTCGATTTCCGTGAGGGCCGTGGACGAGCCGGGCGTGGGCGCAATGTTGAAGTCCTGAATTACCAACCACGTGCCCGCCGTCGCGCTGATCTGGCTGATCGCTCCGGTACCCGTCGCCACGATCAACTGCTGATCTTCCTGCGAGATCAACGCCGCGATGCCCTCAAAGGTCTTCGTGTCCGGTCCGACGGGTACGTTGAACTTGGTGAGCGTGGGCACCTTCTTGATCTTGTGCACGATGAGGTTCCGTTCGATGCGGGTCCAGAGTTGCCGCAGACTGTCCACCACGTCGAATCCAAGGTTGTGCACCTGGCCGTCCGGACTTACGTAGCTGAATCCATAGCTCTGCGTCAGTCCCTGGCGGAAGAAGAGTTCGTCGGCTCCGACGGCGAAGTTCGAGCCTACCGTGGTGTAGCTGGACTCAAACGGAATGGGCGGCCACGCAGGCGGCGTGATTTGCACCGGCGTGATGCCCGCCGGAATCTGGCCCGCCGCGATCGCCTCCAGGGTGCTGATCTGCAACTGCTGATTGGCTACCGCCAGCAGTGAGTTTACACCCAATTGCCGCATCACCGCGTCGGTCGAGAATCGCTTGACATCATGGGCTCCCTGCACATCCACGTTCAGCCGGGCTGCCAGGGCACCTTCGACAATGTCGCGATCCGTCAATCGTACCGCCTCGATGCTGATGATCAGCTTCTCCGCCATGCGCTGTTCGAGAGCGTCGGTTTCGGCGAGGAAGTCCCGCATCATCGGCCGCGGCAGGAGGATTTCCACGTCCCCCAGATCCTTGTCGAACCGGATGCCCGGCTTTTGCAGCGGCATGGGCGATGGGAAGTCGGCCAGCTCCATCTCACGGTTGATTTGGTCTACCAGGGGTTGCAGCAGGTCAATGAACTTTCCTGCCTCGGCGTTGACCACATACGAAAATCGGCGTGACTCCTTTGCCCAGTCGGGCTCGCCGGAGAATTCCCCCGTTTCGGCGTTGTACACGCCCAGGGCCGTCCCGATTTTCTTACGGGTTTCCTCGCGCTGTTTGGCCAGCGCCATCGCCTTCTGTTTTTCAGTCCGGAGATGCTGGGCCTCGGTTTCGGCGAGCACCTTCAGGTATTGCTCCGACGTGCGGTCAAAGGCGGGCTCACCGGACTCGACCAACTGCCTTGCCACCTCGAAGACCCGGCAGGCGACGTCCACGTATTCAGTCTCGGTAATGTGATGCAACACGAACCCGACCACGACAGAGGTCGGTCCCTGGTAGGGCTCAAGCCCGACGTCCGACAGGTCCACCGTCACCTGTGAGGCCGGCGGTACGGCCGATACGATCAAGTCCTGCGAAGCAGTGAACCGCTGCGCAAACGTCTGGGTCAGGAACCCGCTCATCTGCTCGGCCACCTCGCCCATCGCGACCCGATCAAGGGCCGCCGCGATTGCATCCCGCTCGGGCATCGGCTGAAGGGGCAGCGGAAGCAGTTCCGGCCGCGTCAGGAGCAGGGCTTTCAACGACTCGGGCGTGAAGCGTGCGGTGAATGTCTTCTCCGCCGTCTTGGGCGGACCCTCTGGCCACTTGATGACGACGGTGTTTTCCTGGCTGGTCTGCGCGTCCGCCGCCGGCGTTGCTGCTTCCTGTGCGAAGGCCGAAAAGCGGAGTGACAGCACGAAGCTTACCACAATCCAAGATGATCGCATCACAGACCTCCTCCCTTCATCCATCCGTCACAGTGATGATCCATCACGACCGTTTAGCCGGCAGGACTGAAACGTACACCCTTCGTACTGCCGATCGCACCACGCCCGGGCGGCGCGCGTACCTGTCCCACGTAGCCTGGAGCCCCAAAGTGCTGACAGAGAAGACGGCCGCTCTTGGTAGTACAAGCCCTGTCGCGCCTGCAACCGAGGCCAGCCGACTTCATGAAACGAGCGCACACTTACAGCCCGTGTCCGACTGCGCCCATCACGATACCGCGGGGTCGGCCGGCGGACGCTCATCCCCCGGGGACGAGGCTTTCGCCTGAAGACCGGAGGAATTCAAACAAGCCGGGGATGACCAGCAGACTGAGCACAAGGTAACTCAGGAAATCGAGCAGCAGAATCATCGTATCCTCCGTTGCCTGACCTGGATGCCAGGTCGGACCAGAAGCATACCACTGCTGACTGACGGCGTCGAACTCAGCGGTGATCGCGTCGCTGGAATGTGCGCGAAACACCGATGCGGCATCGAGCGATACAGATTATCCGCAAATCCACGTTCATCGCTGCTCTGGCGTTGGGGCAATCGTCGTCATGGTCGCCCATATGGCGGAGCGACTCAGTGTTTGGTCTCCTTGGCCTCAAAGCTCAGGCGATACAGCAGACCGGCGGCGATGGCCCCGATCAGCGGCGCCACCCAGAACAGCCAGAGCTGGGCCATGGCCCAGCCTCCCACGAACACGGCGGGCCCTGTCGAGCGGGCCGGGTTGACCGATGTATTGGTCACGGGGATGCCGATCAGGTGAATCAGCGTCAAGCCGAGGCCGATGGCCAATGGAGCCAATCCCTGGGGAGCGCGACGATCTGTCGCGCCATGGATGATCAGCAGGAACATGAACGTCAGGACCACTTCGGCGATCAGACACGCGAGCAGGGAATACCCCCCGGGGGAGTGTTCCGCGTAGCCGTTGGAGGCGAAACCGCCGGCCACGCTGAATCCGTCCTTGCCGGAGGCGATCAAATAGAGCACGCCGGCTCCAGCGAGGGCACCGACCACCTGGGCGATCACGTACGGAAGCGCTTCGGAGGCTTTGAACCGTCCGCCGGCCACGAGCCCGATCGTTACCGCCGGGTTCAGGTGGCAGCCGGAGATGTGGCCGATCGCATAGGCCATCGTCACCACGGTCAACCCGAAGGCGAGGGCTACCCCGACGAACCCGATACCCACATTGAAGGGCGTGCCTGCGATCTCCGATCCCACGACGGCGGCAAGTACCGCGCTGCCACAGCCTCCGAACACGAGCCAGAACGTACCGATCCCCTCGGCTACACATCGATTGATCAGCGGCATGGAATGTTCTCCTTGTCGAAGTGGGCGACATGGGGCGGTATTCGGCGGCAACCTGGACGTGTCCGCGTTTGCCGAACCGGTTGCTGAAGGCGCTGAATCTCACCACCATGCCGGTAAGATGCAGACAAGTCGCCGCAGAAAGTATGACGAGTCCCACCCGGAATGCAATAGGCGCGCGAGGTCATTTGCCCGGATAAGCCAACATCGCTGATTTGTTGGCCGCACCTCTTGCGGCAACGTGCGGGCGATGGGTCCGGTATTTGGCAAGGATGACGGCGTTGGAGCATCCTCGTTCTCGGGTGAGGTGTGGAGGCGCCGCCGAATGAAGCACGAACGAGTCCACCCCGTTGCGCTTGCCGGGACTGTCGATCGGCCTGAGTTCTTCAGAGCCGCAGCCCGTGGCTGGCCGCGGCTTCCTTGACCATCCGCGCCATGACTTCGTAGCCGGCGAAGTTGGGATGCACGCCATCGTATGCGAGGTCCTGTCGGAGGTCGCCGGCCGCGTCGCCCATCTGGGCGGCATAGTCCACGTAGATACAACCCCTGGCGGCGCAGGCGGTTTTGACCTTTTCGTTGATGGTCGCAAGGATCGGCTTGCCCGCAGCGTGCGTGAGGTAGCCGGCATGCGTCGGCAGGATCGAACAGACCAGCGT
>JAFGKA010000270.1 GCA_016928855.1 Phycisphaerae bacterium | reverse complement strand
GGCGGTCTGCTTTCTGGAGTGGAGGCGGGGACAGCGACACAGGCGGCGTTGAATCAGTTCACCGTCGCGACAGTGATGTCCGGGCTCATCGGCGCGGTGACGGTCTGGGGCAGCCTCGTGGCGTTTGGCAAGCTGCAGGGGATTCGCTGGGTGCCGGACGGGGCGTTGTTCTCCGGCCAGCAGTTCGTTAACGGTCTGCTGATGCTGGTGTCGTTGGCGCTGTGCGCACTGGTGGTGTGGCATCCGGGGCAGGGGGTGTACGTCTACTGGCTGCTGGTGGTGGTGGCCTCCGTGCTGGGCGTCCTGCTGGTCGTGCCGATCGGCGGCGCGGATATGCCGGTGGTCATCGCGCTACTGAACTCGTATTCGGGTCTCGCGGCGGCGGCCACCGGATTCGTCATCCAGAATAACGTGCTGATCATCGCCGGCTCGCTCGTGGGTGCGTCTGGGATAATCCTGACGCGGATCATGTGCAAGGCGATGAATCGTTCGCTGGCCCATGTACTCTTTGGCACGCTCGGGCCGACCGAGACGACCGCCAGCGCGGACGACGTCTACGCCGGCAGGGTCAAGGCGACGTCACCGGAAGAGGTGGCCATGCTGTTCGATGGCGCCCGCCGGGTCGTGATCGTGCCCGGCTACGGCATGGCGGTTTCGCAGGCCCAGCACGCGGTGCGCGACTTGGCGAACCTGCTCGAAGCGCGCGGGATCGAGGTGGAATACGCCATCCATCCTGTCGCCGGACGAATGCCGGGCCATATGAACGTGCTGCTGGCCGAGGCGGACGTGCCGTACGAGAAGCTCAAGGAGATGGACGAGATCAACCCGACGTTCGCCCAGACGGATGTGGCGATTGTCGTCGGGGCCAACGATGTTGTGAACCCCGTGGCCCGGACCGATCCCTCGTCGCCGATCGCGGGAATGCCCATCCTTGACGTGGACAAGGCCCGGACGGTGGTCGTGATCAAGCGGAGCCTGAGCCCGGGCTTCGCGGGCATTCCCAATCCGCTCTTCGCGGCGGACAACACGCTGATGTTCTTCAGCGATGGCAAGAAGGCGTTCGTGGACTTGGCCAACGCTGTCAAGGAGGCGTAGCACGTTCCGTCTGAAGGACTCACCACGGAGCCACAGAGGGGACGGAGGAGGGGGGATTGTCCGCAGATTGCGCAGACTCTCGCAGACTTGGGCGGTATCGTTGTGGGGATTTGCGGAATCCGTGCAAACAGCGGATCGCTTTTCCGTGTTCTGCTTCTGCCTTCTGGCTTCTGGCTTCTGCCTGGCCTCCAATTGTGAACAATCCTGGACGGAAGCAGGCCGTGTCTCGTTGCCATCCCTGTTGGCAATCCCCGCTTGACCGCTGCGCACGGCGACGGATAATGCCGGTCAGGTTTCCAATATGGAAGGTGAGGATAACCATGCAATCTCGTTTGCGATCCGTAGTGTGTGCCCTGATGGTCGGGCTGGTGGTGGCAGGCTGTTCGCAGCAGGAGATGCGCGACCGTTCGTACGGCGCCTCCAGCCAGCAGCGCATCGGCAATGTGGCGTACGACGATACGTTCGACGCGGCAGAACGCGTGTTTCGCTCCTTCTTTTCCACGGAGCGTGCCGACCGCGGCGAGGGCATCCTTGTCGCACGGCCGATCGAGGTCGACAAGCGGGGCGAGCCCGTCGGCGTTCGCGATACGATGACCATGACGCCGAGTCGCCGTCGCCGTGTCGCTGAGCTACGGCTGTCGCGGAGCGGCTCGGACGTGTTGGCGATGTGCCAGGTCAAACTCCAGCGGCTCGACACGTCGGAGCGCCGGGCTTTCCGGCCGCAGATCGGCGATGATCGGCCATCCGAGAGCCATCCGTTCGAGGCCGAGGCCGGCGCGTCGCCCAGCCAGCGCGAGCTGTGGACCGATCTCGGCCGCGACCGCGAACTTGAACGCCAGGTGCTCAACGCGCTGCGCGACCGGCTGGTCCGAGAGGGGGCCCCGGAATCCCCCGGTCCGTCGTAACGGGTGATCAGCGAGCGATTGGGTGGTACGGGGGGCATCCGCAGCAGCGTGGCGTGGGCACGCCTGGAGGCCGAACGCTGGAGGGGTGCCCGTGCCGGCCGTCCGGTCTTCCTTGGACGCCGGATTCAGGATACCTGCCGCAAACGGGCTCGCGACTTTCTCTCGCCGATGAAGCGATTTCGAGGTTGACAACCGCGGTCGTCCTGCGTCTATGCATCATGAAGGGGACACGAGGGGATTGTACGCCCTGATGGAGGTGAGGTCTTGGCTGACATGGGAATGAAGGCATCCGGGGTGCACCCGAGTCGTAATCCGCGTGAGCGATGGTCCTGGCGTCGCCGGTTCGTTGTGGCCCTGGCGGTGCTGGCCATCCTGCTGGCGCTGCCGAGCTGGGTGCTGCACCGGGCTGGCCGCATCCGGCGTCAGAGCGAGATCGACGCCATCCGCGCGGCCGGCGAGCCGATGACGTTCGAGGACCTCGATGCCCTGCGTGGGTCCATTCCGGACGCGCAGAACGCGGCGCGGCGAATCGTCCCGCTCTTCGACAGGCTGGATGCTCACGAGTTGCCCCCGCTGCCGGTCGTCGGCGGTGGGCACGGCCTGTGGAGCGAACTCGGCGTACGATACAACGCGGAGATGATCGGGGCGATCGAGGCGTTCCTGGAGATGCGGCAGGAGGTATTGGCCGAGCTTCACGCCGCCGCGGCATTGGGGCGCGGCGTGTTCCCGATCGAGTGGGCGGACGATGGTTTCAGCACGCTGCTTCCGCACCTGTCGCCGGTGCGAGCGGCGAGCAAGCTTCTCGGGTTGGAGGCGATGGTCCGGGCCCACCGCGGGAACATGGACGGCGCCATGGCGTCGTGCGAATCCATGTTCGGGGTAGCCGCCTGCATCGAGAATGAGCCGTTTCTGGTCAGCCTGCTGGTTCGCTGCGCCTGTGAATCCCTCGCCATCGAGACGGTGCAGCGGGTGTTGGCGCTCGGCGAGCCGGACGAGGCATGGCTTCGAACGTTCCACACCAGACTGCAGCGGCTGGGGGACGACAACGCGTTGTTGTTGCAGACCTTCTTTGGTGAGCGTGCAATTGTGATGGCATTCTTCTCGTCGGCGCGAGCCGGGGCGGTTTCCCCTATGACGCCCGGAATCGGTGGTTCCCAAATTTCGATCATGCAGGTTGTGCCGGGGTTCGTGGACCTGAACGAGCAGAAGTACCTTCAGATCATGCGGGCCCGCTGTGATGCGGCGAGGCTGCCGCTCGGCGAAGCGTGGCCGCGCATGAAGGAACTCGACGGCGAATTCGCGAATCTATGGTTCTATCACGTGCTGACGCGCATGATCCTGCCGTCGTTCTCCCGCGTCACCGAGATGTATGTACGGGGCCGTGTCCACGTTCGCGCTGCGGTCGCCGGCATCGAGATCGAGCTGTACCGGCGAGCGAATGGCCGCTGGCCGGCGACGTTGGAGGAGGCGTTCGCCGACGACCCGGCCCGCATCCCGCTGGATCCGTTCAATGCCAACGCGCCGATGCGATACATCGTCGATGAGACCGGCTGCACGATCTACTCGGTCGGCCCGGACGAAACCGACGACGGTGGGGCGATCGAGGGCGCAAGCAGCACGCCGCCGAACGACATCGGTTTCCGGCTGCTCTCGCCGCCGCTGCGTGGCGCAACCGTGACCACGCAACCGGTCGACAAGGCCGTCTGGGAGGCGATTGAGGCGCTTCGTTCGCCGACGACAACGCAGCCGCCATCGCCCGACGCGCCCTGATCCGTGCTCGCCACGGCCACCCTGGAACGTATGCATGGCGGCCGGCCTCTTGCGAGGGGTTGTCGGCGAATGAAGACGAAGGCCGAAACGCTCCTGGCGGCGACGTCGTGCGAAGCCTTTGGAGTCATTCGTGCCGCTTGCCGCATGAATGACTCCAAAGGGCTGACGCCGGTTTTGTTGCGCCCGGCGCCGCCGTAGGTCGGGTCAGGCAGCTTCTCTGTCACAGCAGCGAAAGCAGTTCCATCGGCTCATCGATGATGTGGTCCGGCCTGGCGGCTTCGAGTTCCTCTCGATCGCGGAAGCCCCATGTGACCGCGACGGTGACCATGCCGGCGTTGCGGCCCGTCTGAATGTCTGGCAGTGAGTCGCCCACCATCCAGACTTGTTGCGGCGGGGCGCCCATCTGTTCGGCGATCGCCAGCGCTGTTCGCGGATCAGGCTTCTTGCGCTCATCGATACGATAACCCTCGACGGCTACGAACGGCCATCGGCTGCACAGGGCGCCGATGATCCGATCGGTCGCGCCCTGCGGCTTGTTCGTCAGCACGGCCAGCGGGATTCCTCGCGCCGTGAGCGCGTCGAGCATCGCCGGCACGCCGTCGTAGAGCACCGTGTGATCCAGATCGTGCAGGCGGTATTCCTCAAGCACACGCTCGACCATGGTGTCGAGCTGGTCGGGTCTCGCGCCGTGCATCGCGCGTTCACAAAGGAGC
Source organism: Phycisphaerae bacterium (assembly GCA_016928855.1). GTDB lineage: Bacteria > Planctomycetota > Phycisphaerae > UBA1845 > PWPN01 > JAFGKA01. Next base: position 503 of record JAFGKA010000270.1, on the reverse strand, counting down.
TTCACGCCATCGCCGACGAAGCGGCGCACCGCGTCGAGCGGCTGTGGCGGCAGGGAAAAGCCTGCTAATGCGGCGTTCACCGCAATGTGCAGGTCCGTCAGGGTGTTGGCCAAAGTGCCATCGAGGTCGAGCAGAATGCCTCGGGAGGCGGTGTTTGTTCTGTCCATGCAGTGCATACTCGGAATTTGGTTCTCGCAGTTGTTGGTGCGATCGTTGTCGCTTACTTTGCCGCTTCGACCACGTAGATCATCGTCGGGGGGTGTTTGACCTCAGGTTCCTTGTCGCGGTTCGAATCGGCGGTCTGTTGGATCATCCAGTGCTGCTCGCCTTTGGGCAGAGCGCCGGCATTGCCGACAGAAACCCGATATTCGAGTCCCGCGCGGCGCAGCGCCGTGATCTGCGGCTCGCTCTTGAAAGCGCCGGGCTTCATGTTCAGCAATTCGTCGATCGTTGTGCGGAACACCTGCGGGCCCCAGTAATACTGCTTGTGGGCGAACTGGACG
>JAFGKA010000269.1 GCA_016928855.1 Phycisphaerae bacterium | reverse complement strand
GTCGGGCAACGATTCGATCGCCGTGTGCTCGCCGTCGGCGTCGCGGTCCAGGCGGTCGAGCAGGGCCTCGCGCGTCAGCCGGACCGTGGTGTCAAAGAGCAGTTCCGGTTGCCATACCTCGCGGTCGTGAATGAGGCCGATGCAGACGGCCTCCGTGACCTCGTCGGGCTCGAGTCCCAATTCCTCCCGCAGCTCACGGGCGAGCGCGGCGAAGACATCCACGGTTCCATCGGGACGGATGTCCACGGCTTCGAGTGCTCCGCCAAACGTGTGGACGTGGCCGGCATGGTAGGCCACGCGCTGGCTTCGCCGGCCATAGAGCAGCCAGCCGTCCGCGCTGATGATCGTGGCGGTGGTGCCGATCGGGTTGCTGAACCGCGCCCGGCCAAAGGCGGCAACGCGGTGGCGGTTGTACAGATTGGTGCCCGTGAACTCGCGATATGTCGTGCGGCCGGCGTCGATGTGCAGTTCTCCGTTCTCGACACGGTGGTCGATCCAACGAATCAGCTCGCCGTTGAACAGCAGCGCACCACGAGCCGGGCATTCGGTCATCGCGCGCTGCCAAGCGTCTTCAATACACGCTTCGAGTTCGGGCGTCGTGGGCCGCGGTAGCTCGCGCAGGCGCACCTGCACGCGGCCCGGCGTGAACTCGCCAAAGGCGTCGATGTCGAATGCCGCAGTGGGTGCAGTCACGTAGCCGCCTCTCGGTTGGTGTGGGTGTCGGCTACCGGATGCCCAGGAGGATCTCCGTCAGGATCTGATCGAGTTTCTCATAGGCGAGCCGCCGGCCGGTGGCCATCTTGTCGGGATCGAACTTGAGAGCCTTGAGCTTCCTCACGGCGGCGGGGGAATACTTGGTAAACAGCTTCTCGTAGGCCTTGTTGCCGGCCTGGATTTCTTCGAGCAGGGCCGACAGGTCGCGGTTCGCCCTCGCTTCGTAGGCCTTCTCCTCGAGGATCTTGTACGTGCGCATGTTGCGCTCCACGAAGTCCCACACGCCGTCGATGTCTTCGCTGCGATAGGCATGGGCGTCGAACGCCTTGATACCGGCGAACTTGTGATCTACCATCAGCTTGACGATGAAGAACGATTCCTTGAGCGAGGCCGAGCCGAAGGTCAGATCCTGGTCGTAGCGAACCGGCTTCTGGTCGTTGAGGTGCAGCTCGAAGAGTTTGCCCGCTTCGAGGGCCTGGCCGTATTCGTGGTAGGGGTTCAGGCCGGCCATTTTGATATGGGCCACTTCGGGGTTAACGCCGACCATGGCGCGGTTCGGCGGATCGAGCGTCTCGATGAAGGCCAGGGCATTGCCTACGCTGGGCATATACAGGTCACCGCGCGGCTCGTTGGGTTTCGGCTCGATCGTGAAGGTCATCTTGTACTTGTTCTGCCGCACGTAGGCACAGAGGAAATTCATCGCCTCGCGGAATCGCCGTATCGCTTCGATCGGATCCTTGGCGGCATCGACTTCGGCGCCTTCGCGGCCGCCCCAGAACAGGAAGTTCTGGGCGCCGAGTTCAGCGGCCAGATCGATGGCATGCATGACCTTGTGCACGGCGTACGCCCGGATCTGCGGATCGTGGCTGGTGAACGCCCCGTCCTTGAAGACCGGATGAAAGAACAGGTTGGTCGTGCCGGAGCAGCAGCAGATGCCGGTGTCAGCCATGATCGCGCGCACGTCGCGGACGATCTTGCGGACCTGCGCGGCGCTGGCGCCGAGCGGGAAGACATCGTTGTCATGAAACTCGAAGCCCCACACATTGCGCTCGCCGAGGCCGCGAATGGCCTGCATCGCCGGCATCGGTTTACGCGTGGCATCGCCGAAGGGGTCTCGCCCGGCGTTCGTCACGCACCAGACGCCGAATGCGAACTTGTCTGAATGGGATGGGGCAAAACTCATCATCGACATGACAATCGACCTCCAGGCACGGTGGAACCGTTTTCGTATTTCGTTCGCCGACGGAACCGGGCTCCGCCAAGCTTGGTCGCGAATTATAACGAGTGTGCGGCCAATGCAACAGCCATGCGCGGGGCCGGCTCGCGCGACCTCTTCCGCTCGGCGCTGCGGCTACGGCGTCTCGACCTCATACCGCTTGTGATAGTCTTCTTCGGGCCGCTCGCGTCGCGGGTGAGCCTTGCGGTATTCGTCCATGCCGGGAGGTTCGGGAAATGCCTTGGCGAAATCGTATCCCTCGGCCTCGCACTGGGCCTTCAGATAGGGCACGAATTCTGGCAGGTCATACACCTGTTGCCGCACCGGGACATCGATCGCTTCCCAGACCGCCACGCGGGCGAGCAGAGACGGTGTCCCCGTCATGAACTGGGCGAGGGCGTCGGCCCGCATCGCGTCGAGCGGGGGCAGCCACATGCGGCCCTCACGCTCGTCATCCTGCTCCTTCATGTAGTTTCGCCAGAGCATCTCGCATCGTTGCATCTGGCGGGCATAGGCGTCGGTGTTGCCCTGAGAAAGCGATACGAGGGCGCTGCCGAGGAAGGAATGAATCATGGCACTGGTCGGCTTGAACGAATCACGCATGCTCCCGAGCTGGCCGAGCACAAAAGCCTCGACACCACCGAGATAGTGCTTCTTCGTCGATCCATCCGGGTGCTTGTAGTTCTCGCGGAGATAGTCGAGGTATCGACTCGCGCGAGCGATCTGACCGCGGCCCCAGAGCAGCACGATCGCCTGTTCGAGCGTGTTGACGTGGCCGCTCTTGAGGATAGACCCGGCGGTCTCACCGACGTCCTCACCCTCACGTGCGTGTTCCGGGCCAAGCATGAGATACATCTGGTGCATGGGCTCGACCATGCGCAGATCCGGAAGCAGATTCAATGCGGACTCGTTCGGCCGTTCGCGATTGATTTCAAAGACCATCTGCCCCATCGAGCAGAGGCTCATGAGCGAAAACAGTGTGAAACGGTCCGTGTTCAGCATGTCGAACGCGGTGATGTTTCTCGCCTCTTTCCCACGCGCGACGCCGTATCGTGACCAGTACATCGCGTGGGGTTGTGCCAGCCGCCAGTCGAGCGGAACCAGCAGCCCCGGCTGATTCGGGATGAGGTCCGTCATCAGAGAGAGCATGAACTGCGGGTCCATTTTGTACTGTTCCCGAAGGACTTTCGCGCGAAGAAACGCCACCAAAGCCTCGGTAAGATCGGTGGGCATGGCGGCATGGGCGGCCATGAACTGGGTGTCTTCCTCCGTCAGCACGGTGACGATGGCTCGGTACCGGGCGAGCGCGAGTTCGGTACCGCGGACCAATCGGCTGTATCGTTCGAAGAACCGTCCTTCCAACGGGTGCTTGTAAAAATCGGGCGACGTGGTGGCTTCGAAGTCCACACCCGCGGCATTCCAGGCGTCGAGGTAGGCGGTCATTTCCGGGTGCGCGTCCAGGAAGGCCGACCAGGTCGCCGGGGCCTCGGCGATCGGCCGGAACGCGTCTATGTCCGCTTCCGGTTCAGAACTCGCCGGCGGCGGGCCAAGCAGATTCTCCATCAGGCTAGCCCATTCCCGCTTGTAGTACCAATGCATGTCGTCGGTCATCTCGCCGATCTTGTGGAACATGATCCACGACAGCTCTTTGTAGAGCGGCACCACGTACGGATTGTTCGGAATGCCCCGATCGCGCAGCAGGCGGATGCCGTTGTAGACCCACTGCCACCGTTCCTCGGGGGTGTGCGTACCCACCGAGATGTTGTAGGAGAGATTCCAGGCCTGAAACTGCCAGACCGCCGCGAAACGCGGCTGCAGCGTGCAGATCCAGTCCGCCAGTTGGTTCGCCTCGTAGTACTTGCCTTCCTCCTTGAGCACCTCGGCCCGCATCCACAGCAGGTCGATCGCCAGGCCCCGGAACGAACCGGCCATGGCGGTGATCCATGCGTACTTCGGCGGAATCTTGCCCAGGTCCGTGTGGCCGATGAGCTGCAGATCCCGGCGCTGCGCGTTAAGGGGCGTCTGCAGAAACGCCGCGGCGGCGAGAAACAACACGCTCAGGCCGATCGCCACGCCCTGGATCACTCGGTCGCGGCGCTGCGCGCGTTCCCGCGCCAACAGCCAGGCCGGAATGACAACGTCCGTGTCCGGCATGCGCGTCATACGATCACCCTCGCCAGCTCTCGTTTGGTGAAAATCACGCAGGCGACAAAACCGAAGAGCAGTGTTCGCATCACAATCAGTTCCAGGAAGCCGTAGATGATCCACATCAGCGTCACGACACGACCATCCACGATCGTCGGAATCGGATTGAATCTCGACAGATTAGGCACCAGCCACATGAACCCCGCGACAAGCGCACGGACGGGCGGGCCGATCATGCCCCACGGTTCGATGCCACCTGGGTCGGTCGCGCCGAAATCCATGGCAGTCTGGAGAAATCCGAAGCTGATGGCGACGAAGAACACCAGCAGCGAGGCCATGCAGGCGACCGGGAACGAGAGGAACGAGGACATCAACAGGCCGATCGCCGCGAGTAGCATCAGCCGAAAGGCGACGAGCACGAGGCCGCGAAACAGATTCCACCCGAATCCACCAAGGCCATACAGAAGTTCCATGCCGCCTTCGGTTCCCTCAAGCACCAGCGGCACGGCTGGATCAAGGTTGTGGATCTCCAGCCGGAGGATGCCCTCGTCGTTGACGCAGTCGGCGGGGATCGGAACCGTGGAGTACCGATCACTCGGATCCTTGCGTACAAACTGGACAACGTTCGTTGGCTCGGTGGGGTCGCCGGCAAGCCAGATGAGGTGCCAGATATAGTCCTTCGGGATCCCGGCCGTTCCCTTGTACCGTATATACAATACGTTTCCCGGCGATCGATCGACCAGGAGATTCTTGAACAGGAATACCTGATAACCGCGGTTAGGCGGCACCGACAGCCGCTCCACGCGCAGCTCGCGGCGAAGCTCGGCACGAAAGCGATCGGAGATGTCCTCACCGGTGGCCGCGAAGCGCCCTTCCGCCTGGAGTTGCCGGATCCGGCCCTCCAGAGCGCGCTCCACCTCGTCTTCCGGGGCTCTCAGCCGGACTCCGGCCCGCGCCGTGAAGACTTCCTGCTCGACGCCATCAGCATCCACTTCGCTGACCGCCGGACGGGTCCTGAGATATTGCGCAAAGCCGTACACGATCAGGCCGGAACCCGTCAGGAGACCGAGGTTGAGAATCAGGATGCCAAGCCATTTGCCGGTCACGAATTGCCATCGGGGAATCGGCTTGACGGCGATGAGATGCACGTGCTTTTCGCGTATCTCGTTGCTCAGCGCGCCGCATGCGAGAAAGACCGTCAGCATGCTCAGCAAAAAGTTGACGGCGGACAGGGAGAAGGAGAGGAACATCTGGATCCGGCTCTTGAGCGTCACCCCATCTCCGGTGACGGAGAATGGCAGGATCGGCAGCACGATCATAAGCACCACGATGAAGACCAGGGCGATCTTCATCCGGATGCCTTCGCGGATCATCTGTTTCGCAACAGCCCAGGTTCGATGCATGATGGCTACAGCGCCGCGGCCGCCGGAAAACCGGGCCGCCTTGCTTAATCCTCTCGGTTGTCCTTGTCGAGCAACGACTCAATCACACTCTCATCGACCTTGGCGGGCTCCTCCGTCCTGCGCGGCGGCGCGGCGGCGTCCACGGGGCCGGCTTCGGGTGGCCCCGCCGCCTGTTGGGACACGAGCGAATCGATGACGTTCCGTTGCGGCGCCGGTTCCGCCGGTGCTGCCGGTGCCGACGCAGCGACCGGCTCCGGAGTATCCGCCGACCTGCCGGCGTCCACGAGGGACTCAATCACAGCATGACCTTCACCCGCCGTTGACGGTCGGCCTTCGCCGAAGAAGCCGGGTAGCGCGCCGCCCGCCGAGGCGCCCGACGTTGTAGCCCGCTGCTGTTCAGCCTCTCGAACGATCCGCACAAAGAAGGTTTCAAGCCGGTCCGTCGGGGCGCTGATGTCCAGAATGTCCTTCGATTCCGACTCACGCACCACCGTCCGGATCCGATCGAGCGTGGCCGGAGCCAACCGCTCGGTCGTGATCTGCGTCAACTCGGTCCGACTCAACAACTCGTTGACCCCGCCGAGAGCCTGCTGCCGGCCGCCATACAGGATGCACACGCGATGACAAACGTCTTCCACGTCGCCAAGCAGGTGGCTGCTCAGCAGAATCGTCTTGCCATGTTCAACGTTCAGCCGGCGGATCAGATCCTTGATCTGGGCGGTACCGATCGGGTCCAACCCCGTCGTCGGCTCGTCCAGAATCAGCAGATCAGGATCGTTAATCAGGGCCTGCGCCAAGCCGATCCGGCGGGCCATGCCCTTCGAGTATTCGCCGACACAGCGGCGCGCTTCGCGTTCGAGACCGACCATGTGCAGCAATTCTTCCACGCGCCGGCGCCGATCCGGCCGAGCCAGATGGAACAACCGTCCATAGTAGTCCAGCGTTTCCCGCGCGTTGAGAAAGCGATAGAGGTACGACTCTTCCGGGAGGTACCCGATGCGTTCCTTGACGACAACGTCGGTCGGCGGACGCGTGAAGACGGCGACTCGCCCCCGGGTCGGATAGAGCAGACCGAGTAGAATCTTGATGGTCGTGCTCTTGCCTGAGCCATTCGGGCCCAGCAAGCCGAATACCTCCCCCGACCGGATCTCGAGATCCAGACCGTCGATCGCTCTGACGCGACTGCGGTACCAGAAGTCCCTGAAGACCTTTGTGAGCCCGGCCGTCAGTACGACGGGCGGGCCGTCCGTTGTGGCCATGCATTCACCGTTCCAGTGCGCTGCGCCGCCGCCGAAGAGCGATGTGCCAAGGAGAGGCAGGCCCATCGGCACCACGCGCCGCGCTGTCGGTTCGCGCGGTTCTTACTGCACGCTTAGAAGCCGCTTGCGAATTTCTTCCCGCTTGTGCTCCGGATCGGGGTTCAGCCAGATGACCAGTCGATCTGCGCCCGGCGGCAGGAAGAATCGGGTCACGCCCTCTTGCGCAAAAACATCCCTTTTGGCGTCCTCCCACATCCGGACCGGCAGCAGGACGGGACTCTCGGCATACTTTGGCTTCAGTTCCTCCAGCGTTTTCGCGTCGGCCCGCAGGGCCTGGACAATCTGGTCCCCTTCCGCACGGCCCTGCTTGACGGCTTGGCTGGCCTTGCCTCTTGCCACGGTGAGCAGCAACTGATCGATCCGGTTTTCCAGGGCCTTCCGCTCGGCGGACGGCGCGTCGCCGAGACGCGCGGTTTCGTAATCGCGAATGGCCTGGATGATTGTGGGATGGGCCTCGCCGGCCGCCTCGTTCAGAATGCGCCGACTCTCCTGGTTGGCCGCCTGAATGGCCGATCGCTTCGTGTTTTCCGCCCGGATGACCGCATCGAATTCGTCCCGGACCTGGAGCGGTTGATAGGGGACGCTGTTGACCTGGTCCAGAACAATGCCGCTGCGGACGGCGTCGAGCCGCCGCTGGGCCTCCTCTTGGACGGCGATGCGAAACTGATTCTGGTTGACAAATGCGATCTCATCGACGGTGAACCGCGCCGCCATGGCCACGGCGGAGGCTTCAAAAACCGATTGAACCGTCAGGGTCTCGTCAACGATATTCTCCGCATATCCGAGGGGATCGGTGATACGATACGTCAGCGGCCACTTGACGTGGACCAGTTCAGCACCTTCGCTGCTGGTTTCACCGAACGCTTCACCATGTCGCTCGGCCGCCGTCAACAGCGCGCCACCCGACTTGGGATCGAGCGAGTTCGTCGGTGCGTAGATCTGGCTGAGCGGACGTTGTTCCTCTGCTTTGGTCAGGTTCAACCAGAAACTCCGGACCTCGATTGCACGCGTGTCGGTCCGGATGCGGAGCCTGGAATCGATCGGGTACGGGAAAGCCCACTTCAGGCCCGGCCCGGCCGGCTCGCCCAGGCGCTTTCCGAACCGACTGAGGATGACCACCTCGTTCTGGTCGACAATGAAGAAGCCGCTGAGCACGTAGCAGATCACCACCAGCAGCATGATGATCTTGAGGACGCGAAAACTCGCGCGCAGCGCGTCGGCGAGGGATTGGTTCGCCGGATCCAGCGGTTCTTCGACGACGGGAGCGGGCGCGCAGCACGATGGGTCGTGCGACGTTCCGTGCAAAGCAGGATTCGGCTCAAATGCGTCAGTCATGGCAATACGCTCCGGTAGCTCCGGGACGAAGGCTCGCTGGGATCATGGGGTCGGAACCTGGCCGCCGGGCAACGGGCTGATCACGGCCGCATCCGGTTCGGCGGGCGGCTCGACATCCAACCGCCCTTCGTGCTTGAACTCGGTGAACGGATACTGGTCCCAGCTCAGGACAACCGTTGTGCGATCCCTCAGAGTCTCTTTCAGTTTGTTAAGCCGGTCGAGGAACAGCGAAAGCTTCGGCTCCTGTTGAAGGACTTCGTAGTACTCGGCGGCGCGGGCATTGCCTTCGGCACGATATTCCTGGGCGCGGGCCTCAGCGAAAGCCATGATGATATCCGCGTCGCTCTGGGCCCGAGCGACGATGTCGTCGCTCTCGGACCGGCCCTCCGATTCGTATCGCTGTGCCAGAGCCCGGCGCTCGGCGCGCATGCTTTCGAAAACGCTTTCCGTAACATCCTGCGGCAACGCCAGCCGCTTGATGCCTACCGTGTCGATGACGATCCCGTAATCCTGAACCGCTTTGCCCACGCGCTGCCCAATCGCTGTTTCGATCTCGTCGAACTTCAGCCGATCGCTGTCTTTCGATACGAGCTGCGAGAACTCATAGTCACCGATGACTTCCTTCTGGTGCGTTTCGATGATATCGCGCAGTTGCCGTTCGGCCGTTTCCACCCGGCCACCCAGGCTCGTCAGAAACACATACGGATCGTCGATGTGCCAACCCGTAAACGAAGCCAGAATCACCGGCTTCTTGTCATGGGTGGCCGTCTGCTCGGTGTGCGTCTCCAGGATGCGCGTGCGCTTGTCGTAGACCTTCACTTCCTGGATCGGCCACGGCCACTTCGGATACAGACCAGGATCCTTTTTCACGGCGTCCGGCTGGGCTTCACCGAAGGTCTTCAGGACAGCCACTTCCGTGAACCGCACCTGATAGGTCGTCATGTACAGACCGAGAATCACCACCAGGGCGATACCGGTCACAATGGAAGGCAGATTCCTCTTCATGATCGCCACGTCTCCGTGCGCTGTTACTGGGGTTGTCCCTCGCCCTGGAGAGCCATTTCAATATCCGCCACCGACGGGTCCATCAACTGCAACTGGTAGACCGGATCGACATCGGCCGCAACGAGATACTTGCGGACACCGGTCAATCCCTC
>JAFGKA010000268.1 GCA_016928855.1 Phycisphaerae bacterium | reverse complement strand
CGTATGCAACTTTCCACCTGTCCAACGCTTGCGCGCATGCCCCGTAGGGGGGGCGTGGCGGGCCAACCCTAACATTCTACCCGGCCGGCCCTGGCGATACCAGAAAATAATCGCGCCTGTCCGGAATCGAGGTAGCCGGGGGGGGGCAAGGTGTGTACGGTACCGATAACGTAACGCTCGCGAGGACCCCAGCCTGATTGATGCTGAAATGTGTTTTTTCAGTCATAACGTTACCGCAAGGCGGGCCGCCGACGGGAGGTCCGTGGGCCAGGGCCGGCAAACCCCCGTCGCCGTCTGGTACTGCCCACCTTTGCGGATCGGCGAACGCCGGGTTACGGTGCCGCCAGGAACGATGCGTGGGTGCGGACAGCTCCGTGCGGCACCTCGGATCGGGAATGTCGTTCGTCGCCTTGCAGGATGGATGTGGCCATGAATGATTCGCTCAAACAGGACCCATGCGTCTCCGCCATGATCCGCGGAACGCGTGGTCTTCTGCTCGGACTCTTCGTCGCTTTCGGGATATCTCCGCTCGCGCGGGCCGCGGAGCCTGCCGCCGCATCGGCCAAATCGGACGCAGGCCTGCGAGCGTTCCTTGCGAAGGTCACTGTGCACAAGAGCACCCTGACGATTCCCGCGGGTTCGTACACCGTCGCCGGTCGGGCGGTCGAGGTGCGCCAGTCGGCTTCATTCGGGATCGCCTCGGCCGAGATCGTGTCCGTTGAAAACGAAGCGCTGAAGCTCTCAAAGGACAAGCCGGGCGGCTGGGCACAGGGCACGCGGCTGCGCAGCGTCGCGGGCGGCGGCGGCCTCAATGCGTACCGGGCCTTCGTGGCCGGCTCGCTCGTGATTCGCCGGACGCCCGACGGCGAGCCGCTGGCCGAAGGCAAGGACTATCTCGTTTCGCCGGAGTTCGGCATGGTCGGCATCGGGCCCGATGCCTGCGTGACGCCCGAGGACACGGTCTACGCCAGCTATCGCTACGGGCTGCTGCGGATCGACTCCGTCTTCGTGGACCGGCTCGGCCGGCCGATCCTGGTCAAGGGCACGCCCGACATTGTCGTGCCACGACCGCCGGAGATCACCTGGGACGGCGTGCGGCTGTGCAACATCTTTCGGCCGTACGGCGCCCGCGAACTGACGACCGAGCACCTGTTCCCGATCCTCGAGACGGCCACGATGGCGCCGACGCGCACGACGCGCGGGCGGCTGCCGCGAGCACTGAAGAAGATCGAGGCGAACAAGCTGCTGACGATCGTGTGTCTCGGCGACTCGGTCACGCAGGGCGGCGACGCAAGCCGGGCCTCGCGGCGATACGTCGACCGGTTCCGTACACAACTCGCGGACGGGTTCGACGACCCCGTCCTGAAGATCAACGTGGTCAACATCAGCTACGGTGGAACCGCGTCGCGCCAATGGCTGCGGCTCGAGCCGTTCACGGACGCGTGGTTCGCGGCGACACCGCACATGCCCGCCGACGAAATCACGTTCGAACGCGTCGAGGCACTCAAGCCGGACGTGCTGACGATCGAGTTCGTCAACGACGCGTACCTTGACGAGGCCACGTTCGAGGCGACCTACTCGACGATCCTCGAGCGGGTCAAGCCGTTCGGCACCGAGATCGTGCTGATCACGCCGCACTTCACGACACCGGACTGGATGGGCATGAAGACCCTGCGTGAGGCGGAAACGCGGCCCTACGTACACGCGCTCTATCGCTTCGCCGAAAAGCACCAACTCGCCGTGGCCGACGCGTCCGCCCGGTGGGCGCACCTCTGGAAAGAGGGCCTGCCCTATGTCACGCTGCTGAAAAACACGCTGAACCACCCCGACGACCGCGGCCACCAGCTCTTCGCCGACGAACTTCTGAAATGCTTCGAGCCCGCCACAACGACCGCTCCGACGCAGGACTGAAGGAGGATTGGCGTTCAGATCTCCGCCAGCGCGGCGAGTTTGGCCTGGATGGCCTCGGGGGATTCGGTGTCGAAGTCGATCTCCAGCATGCCCTCGATCTTCTGCTCGATGCGCTTGGCCACGCACAGAGCGAAACGGAGCTGCTCGGTGTGGTCGCCGTCGTGGAAGGATGGGTCGGGCAGTGGCCAGTAGGCCCGGATCGCGTTGCCTGGCCAGTTCGGACATGGCGTCGCCGCGGCGTTGTCGCACAGCGTAATCACCGCGTCCATCTCCTTGTCGGCGAACTCGTTCCAGCTCTTGGAATACTGTCCGACGATGCTGACGCCCATCTCCTTCATCGCCTCTTCGGCGATCGGATGGATGAACCCGGCGGGGTGGGAACCGGCGCTGCACGCCTCAAACCGGCCGCGCCCCATATGCCGCAGCAGGGCCTCGGCCATCTGCGAGCGGCACGCATTGCCGGTGCACACGAACAGCACCCACTTCAGAGAAGGTATGTCGTCCATTCTGTGTCCTCTCACTCGTGCCGGCGATTATGGCGTTTTGCCGTCCGATCGACAAGTCCTCGGCAACACGCCGCCCGGCCGCAAACGACCGGCGCCGATCGCGGCGGACACGCATGGGCAAGCCCCGCCGGTCCTCGGTCGGTCCCGGCGGCTCATCAGCCACGACGTATACGCTACCGCCGACGCACCCCGGCGGCCGCGCGGCCCCGCTGCCGGGTTGATTTCTCGCCAGCGGGGCCCTACCGTGGACCCGAGCGGACAACCGCGAAGCAGGTGGAAACCATATGACCTTCGTAAAACGAGTGGGTATTGGCACGGATGTCCATCGGCTGGTGTCGGGGCGGCCGCTGGTGCTCGCGCACGTGCCGATCGAGTTCGACCGCGGCCTGGCCGGCCACAGCGACGGGGACGTGGTCCTGCATGCCGTCATCGACGCCCTGCTGGGCGCCGCGGGCCTGCCGGACATCGGCGAGCGGTTCCCCGACACGGACTCGAAATTCGAGGATGCCGACAGCGGCGAGCTGCTCGCCGACGCACTGGTCGTCGTACGCAGCACCGGCTTCGTGCCGATCAACGTTGATGTCATCGTCCACGCCGAGCAACCCAAGCTCTCGCCGTACAAGCCGGCGATGCGGGCCGAACTCGCGCGACTGCTCGGCCTCGACATCGACTCTGTCAGCATCAAGGCCAAGACGGGCGAAGGTCTCGGCGCGATCGGCGGCGGCGACGCAATCGCCTGCACCGCCATCGTCGGCCTCGGATCGGCCGAACGACCGTAGATCGTACTGAGGATCGCCATGGGCCTGACCGTCTACAACACCCTGAGCCGGAAGAAAGAAGCCTTCGAGCCCCTGAACCCGCCCCGCGTCGGCATGTACGTCTGCGGTCCGACCGTCTATGGCCACGCCCACCTTGGCCATGCCAAGAGCTACATCAGCTTCGACGTCATGCTTCGCTACCTCCGCTATCGTGGCTATGACGTGCTCTACGTCCAGAACATCACCGACGTCGGCCATCTGACCGACGACACGGTCGGCATGGCCGACGAGGGCGAGGACAAGATCGCCCGCGAGGCCCGCCGCCAGCAGCGCCACCCGATGGCGATCGTCGAGTTCTTCACCCGGAGCTACTTCGAGGACATGGACGCGCTGAACGTGCTGCGGCCGGACATCTCGCCACGGGCGACCGGACACATCCCCGAACAGATCGAGATGGTCCAGGTCCTGCTTGACCGAGGCCATGCGTACGAATCCAGCGGCAGCGTCTACTTCGACGTCAGCAGCTTCAAGGGCTATGGCAAGCTCAGCCACCGCAACGTGGACGAAATGGAAGCCGGCTCGCGCGTCGAGGTCAGCGCCGAGAAGCGCCATCCGGCCGACTTCGCCCTGTGGAAGAAGGCCGAGGCCGACCACGTCATGCAGTGGAACAGCCCCTGGGGCCGCGGCTATCCCGGCTGGCACCTCGAATGCTCCGTCAT
>JAFGKA010000267.1 GCA_016928855.1 Phycisphaerae bacterium | reverse complement strand
GTCTCTTCGTGCGCACGGACCAATTCCCAGCACTGCGCCATATTGATCGAAGCAGGCACCTCCACCGCGACATACTTGCCGGCCCGCATGCCCGCTGCAGCCATCGGCGTGTGCAGATCCCACGGCGTGGCGATGATGACGGCGTCCAGATCGTCCCGTGTCAACAGCCGCTTGTACGCCTCGTCACCGTCGGCGTAGCCCTCCGGCTCGTTCTGGCCGGCGTCCGTAATGATCTTCCCGGCAACAGCGATGCGCGCCTTGTCGATATCGCATACCGCGGGCACACTCACCCGTTCCATGCCCATGAGTGCGCGAAGCAATGAACAGCCACGATTGCCCGCACCGATGAGGCCGACACGAACAGGCCGCTGGCCCGCCTGATCCTCGCCCAGGCTCACGGCCGGTGCGAGCGCCAGCGCCGCTGTGGCCGTTGTGGTCCTCTTGAGAAACTCCCTGCGATCAATCGGCTCGGACATGGATACCTCCTCACGCAATAGTCGCCTGCTCTCCCGCTGAAGCCGGGTCGTGGCCGGTAGCCCGTCCACGCACCCTCATTCCCCCGTCCGGTATGTTCGTGAAAGACACCCCCACTGACAAGCCCCGCGATGGAGCCGGTCTTCCACGCCGGCCGATCCACCCGAATGAACAGGCTCCGGCGGCAACGCTTCGCTCCACAACCACCGCTTCCTCCTTGTCCTGCGCGCGTCGAAGGGTACATCACTGATTATCGGCGGCGCATTGTTGAAGACTGCGCTGCACGACGCAACGGTGACGCGGTTTGCGATCATCAGCAGAGTAGGGTCCGCGCTCGCAAACCATTCCGCCACCACCGCCAACACATTAACTCAATGGTCCACCAAGGCGGACCCTAGCAGCCTGGGGTGAAAGTCGCCAGAGCCTTTTGACATGTGTGGTATAATCGACGCGTCGGTGGCAATGAGGTCAGCAAGGACCGGACGATAGCGATGGGCAAGCGGGAGCGGCAGGATCAGGGCCGTTTCTGGGTGGCGACGTCGGAGCTGCCGGTTGGGGAAGCACGTCCCTTCTACTCGAAAGTGAATCACATTCTCGACCAGAAAGGCTTCGACGCCTTCGTCGCCGAGTTGTGCCGCAAGTTCTACGCGGATCGGATGGGGCGTCCGTCGCTGACCCCGGCGGTGTACCCTCGACTGATGATGATCGGCTATTTCGAGGTGATCGACTCGGAGTGAGGCATTGCTTGGCGGGCCTCTGACTCGCTGGGGCTGTAGCGGTTCCTGGGATACTCACTGAGAAATGAGATACCGGATCACACGACGATCAGTCGCAATCGTCGGTTGATCGATGTGGAGACGCACGAGGCCGTGTTCGTATGGGTGCTCAAGGTGCTGGCGGAAGAGGGACCTCTGAAAGGCAAGACGGTGGGGGTGGACGCGACGACATGGGAAGCCGACAGGGCCATGCGGAGCATCGTGCGGCGCGACACGAACGAAAGCTATCAGGAGTTCCTGACGCGTTTGGCCAAGGAGAGCAGCATCGAGACGCCGACTCGTGAAGACCTGGCGAAACTCGATAAACAGCGGAAACACAAGGCTTCCAACAACGATCGGCAGAGTCCCAGCGATCCGGACGCACGGGTCACGAAGATGAAGGACGGCCGTACGCATCTGGCCCACAAGGCCGAGCACGCAGTGGACTTGAACACCGGTGCGATCGTGGCGGTGACGCTACAACCGGCCGATCGTGGTGACACCACGAGCATCGAAGAAACGCTGCCGGTAGCCTCGGACGCGCTGGTGGATGTGATTGCTGACGAGTCCGCCGGTTCCCATCTGAACGCGCAGGTGATGGTGGAAGTTGTTGCGGACAAGCATTATCACAGCAACGACGTGCTGACCGGCGTCGGGCAGATGGTTCAGCGGACGTATATCTCCGAACCGGACCAGGGCCGACGAGACTGGACGGACAAGGCGGAAGCGCGGGATGCGGTGTACGCCAATCGGCGTCGCATTCGAGGCCGTCGCGGCAAGCGGCTCACGAAGAAGCGCGGCGAACTGATCGAGCGGAGCTTCACTCACGGCTGCGAGACGGGCGGCATGCGCCGCACTTGGTTGCGCGGCCACGAAAACATCCTGAAACGACTGCTCATTCATGTCGCCGGGGGCAACCTATCGCTGATCCTGCGCAAGGTCGTGGGGCTGGGGACGGCTCGGGGATTCCAGGGCCTCGCTGCGCGTGTTTTCGACGTGTTGCGATGCGCCTGGACCCGGCTGGAGCGGTCACTTCATCATCGATGGTCGCAGAATCGGGGTCGCGACCGTATTGGTGGCCGCTGTGCATCCGTGTAGTCCGAACCTAGCCTCCTCTGGTCGCGACTTTCATCGAGGCTACGCCTGGAGTAGACTGTGCATTGTGACTTCACCGATCGCCATGATTCCTGGTCTGGTGCCAACACTGACGCCACGGCAGCGACGTGTGAGATCCGCGCTCGTTTCGGTTGCCGTGTGCTCCACACTCCTGTCGGCCGCCCAACTGCGGGCCGACACGCCGCACCTCGTCGCTCACTGGGATCTGCGTACGCACCTGGATGACAGGGTCGCTCCGATCTCCGAGCTGCAGGAGCTTGTCGGCCGTCTGCGCCGCACAGAGACGGGCGTCGAATTCGACGGCCGGCTGGTTCAAGGGTTGCTTTATGGGGCTGGAGTCAACGGAGAACTCAGTCACTCCGGAGATTTCACGTGGTGGGTGCAGGCCGCATTTGGATCACCACTCGATCAGGCTGCTGCAAACCACGATACACTCCTCAGTCGCTGGGGCATCCGGGGCGACTACGGCGCTCTTCTTCGTAGCGACCATCGCACCGGCACTCTGCATCTTTTTGTTTCGCCGGACGGCCAAGAGATCCTGGATTATGACTCCCATCTCGTCGTCGATCGATCCGGCAAGTCGCACGACCTGGCGGTCGTCTTTCGGGCGGGCCGTGACGTGCGATTCTTCATCGACGGGCGGTGGCACTGCACCCTTCACCATCCGAGTCCGCCAGCCACGATCCACACCTCTGCTGATAACACACCGCCCTTTGCAATCGGCTACAACGCGGATCCCGCGGCCGATGGGAGACACGAGGTCTTCTGTGGCGTCATCAGTGCCGTTCGCGTCTATGACGGAGCGATCGACGAAGACGATATCGCTCGCCTCAGCGGTTTACGTGCAGCAGATGCGAGGCAGGAAGATTGCCGCATGGTAGTCAATGTTGATGACGCGATAGGCGTTGTCCATCCCTTTGTGTTCGGGGGGTTCCTCGAACATTTCCAGGACGTTGTCTATGGCGGCGTCTTTGACCGAGACTCACCGCACACCGACGAGCTTGGCCTTCGCGGACACGTCGTGGATGCGTTGGCACAACTGAAGCTGCCGGTGCTCCGTTGGCCGGGTGGGAACTTCACGTCGGCGTACCACTGGCGATGGGGAGCGGTTCCTCGGAAGTACCGGCCGACGATCTACGCCGAACCCGTATGGAAGCAGAAGGAAACCAATGAGTTCGGTACGATCGAGTTCGTCGAGCTATGTCGCCGCGTCGGCGCTGAACCGTTGATATGCGTCGGCGTCGGACGTGATCCGCGCTGTCCAACCGCCGAGGAAGCTGCCGCTTGGGTCCGCTACTGCAACGCTACACGGGGGGCCGAAGCCGAGCTTCGCGCCGAAGCAGGCCACCCGGACCCGCTTGACGTCATGCTATGGGGTCTTGGCAATGAAGTCTCTGGCCCATGGCAAGTCGGCTATTACAGCAAACCGGAAGAATACGCCGACGACCTCGTCCGCTATGCAACAGCCATGCGACGGGCCGACCCTCAAGTGCGATTCATCATCTGCGGCGAGAGCTACAAGGCAGACAACCGACCCTGGAATCGCACCGTGCTTACGCCAGAGGTAGCGCGGCTGGCCGACTGGATCTCACACCACACGTACACACATCTGGGTTCGTTTGGGCCGCAGAAGCCGTACGAGGCGGTGTTCCAGCAGCTCCTCGGCTTCGAACGAGACGTCGCCGAGCTCGTAGCCTTGAATCGCGAGGTGTCGCGAAACGTCGGCCGCGCGAAGCCGCTCGAACTCGCTGTCGACGAATGGAACGAATACAGTTGGGGCAATCGGGCCGACAACGCACGTCCCGAGCATTACAGCCTGCGGCATGCGCTGTTTACCGCCGGGGTATTTAACGTCTTCCTGCGCCGGGCAGACGCGGTCACGATGGCCAACTACTCCCCGAGCGTAAACTGTCGCGGGTCGATCTACGCCGATGATCGCGGAGTTCTTCTCCGCAGTACGCATCATGTCATCACATTGTACCGCCGTGCCGCCGGGGGCACGGCGGTGCGCGTTGACGTCAAGGCGCCCACACTCGTCGGTTGCGCTGCGCCCGTTATCGACGCTACTGCCGTGCTGCTACCTGATGGCAATCTCCGCGTATACATCACGCAACGCGACCCGACTGTCGCCCGCTCCTGTCGCATCGAACTGCGCGGTTTCCAGGCGGCTGGCAGCAGCGCATCGATTCTCACCGCATCTTCACTGGACGCCTTCAATGACTTCGAGAACCCGCGAAACGTCACCCCACAGACTTGGCCGTGTAGATGCTCCGGACGCACATTCGAAATGACACTGCCACCACGCACACTGCTTGTGCTCGATCTCGAGAGGTAGAAGCGGAGGCTGATTCGCAAGCTCCGCTCCACATCCCTCTTGTGCTCGCCTCCAACATTAGCGCCGTGTTAACGGCAAAGGTCGAGTGAGCCGTCGAACGCAACCCAACAAACACAATCGGGCGCAGCGAAGATATGGGGCGGCGAAGTCAGGATCATCCGACCGCATCACCCGTTGAAAAGGATGCTGCTGGATGTGCTCGCGGCGATACGCACCATGACGGCGCCCTCCATCTGAATCTCACTCTTTCCGATGGAACCCGATCACTGATTCCGGCGGCGTGGACGGACATCGAGGGACAGATCAGAGACGAACCGCAAGTCGTCACGAGCGACGGATGGTTCCTGCCTGACCAGGAAGACGCAACGGGTTCGTCATGTTGCACATATCATGCTCTGTTGGCGAGCTACTGCGGTCAGTCCCGGAAACCTGCGGCCGGCCCTGAATCGGACGGGGGCAGCTTACGAAAACCACGCAACCGGTGAAACGTCAGGAAGTTCGCGTCATGATTGTTGTGGGCGCCACCCAGGCCGTCGTCGAATGCCGTCCGGCAGGCCGCGATGAGATCGTCACCATCGAAGAGCCAGTCCACTGCCGAATGACGCCGCTCAACTTGCTGTCCTGCAATCGGCCAGCATTTCGCAGACCATCAGACGCCGACGACGCAGTGCCTGACGCACGGAGCCACACGCTACCGATCCGTCTTCACATACGGCGTGCCGTCTTTCCAGCCGATCGTCACCTTCGAGAGGAACCACGACTTGCCGTGGGTGTCGTTGCCCTGATAGAAGAGGTAGGTCGTACCATCGGTATCCGTAAACGCATACGGATGGCCCGACTCGCTCGAATTCCATTCGCCCTTTTTGCCGTTCGGCAGAAATGGCTCCGTAGAGAGCCGTTTCCACGCCACGCCATCTGCACTGACAGCACAGCCGATCTGCTGGGGCTCATTGTTGTAGCCGCCGGCATAGAACATGTAGAGTTTGCCGGCGTGCTTGCACACGGCCGCCGCCTCGATGCATTTCTTCTCCCAGGGCAGTTCCGGCTTCAGGATGGGCCCGTCCGGGTTGAGCTGCTTCCATTGCTCACGCGCGAAATCCGAGTCGATCGGGGCGGCGGCCACACCCTGCATCTGCACGGTCATGCCCGGGTCTCGCGTGGCGTAATACAGCAGAAGCTTGCCGTCATGTTCGATCACGTCGGCGTCGATGGCACGGCCTGCGGTCCAAGCCCCCGTCGGCCTGAAGACGGGATTGGTGGGATTCCGGGTGAATTCCAGGCCATCATCGGACCACGCATGACAGATCGCATCCTTTTCGCGGTT
>JAFGKA010000266.1 GCA_016928855.1 Phycisphaerae bacterium | reverse complement strand
CCGAGCGCGGCGGCCTCGGATGCTAGGAGCGAGGCCGCAGGCGATGCGGGGACATCGTCGAGGCCGAGCGACAACGCAGACGAGGCCACCCCGCCGGCGCCCGAAGGGCTGTTAGGCTCGTTAGAATATGTATTGCCTCAGGAAAGGAGCCCACCAGCATACGTTGCCGTAATTACGAAAGGCAGTACTAGGCGGGCGCTGATCTCCCCGGCATCCCGCATAGCGCTCCACTCGAATCAAGCCCATAAGTCTATCCTAACAGCGGGAGCATCAGATTTGGTAGGATTAGATCTCCTGGTCCGTCGGCGCGAGAGAATCTGGATCCGGGCCGGAGCGAACGTGATGGTTTAACCCGGAACAAGCCTCCCGGAGGCTGATCCGAGCTCTTTGTAGAATAATAGCGTCACAAGATTAGAGGGTGTCGTCCATCATGAAATCGAACAATGCACTTACCTCGGATCTGCTTGAAAAACTGGCAGCGGTTGCAGTCACTGCCGGCATTGTGCTGGCGACGACTGTGCTTTTTGCCCCGCAGGCGCATGCCCAAATCAAGGTCAAGATGGCCACGCTTGTGCCTAACGGATCCTCGTGGTATCTGATCCTCAGAGAGGCGGCCGACAAGTGGAAGAAAGTTTCCAATGGCAAAGTAATCGTCAATATTTACCCGGGCGGAGTCGTTGGTGACGATCCGGAAATTGTCCGCAAGATGAGGCTCGGCACCCTGCACGCCGGCGTGCTCACCACCGTAGGCGTGGCCGAGATCGACAAGTCGGTCTACGCCCTGGGGGTCCCGATGATGTATGGCTCCTATGAAGAGGTGTACGCCGTTTTTGAGAAGATGCGCCCTACGCTGGAGGCCAACATCGCGAAGCAGGGCTTCGTGGTGCTGAATTGGGCCGATGGGGGCTGGATTCACTTCTTCACCCAGAGGCCGGTCGCCACACCCGACGACCTCAAAAAGCTCAAGCTCGCGTGGTACAATGACACCACCGATATGACCGATATCATGAAGTCCCTGGGCTTCAACCTGGTGCCGCAGCCGACGACGGAAATCGTTACTGCGTTGCAGACGGGACTCGTCAATGCGGTGCCGGTCTCTCCCCAACTGGCGATCATTTCCCAGTACTTCCACTTCGCAAAATATATGACTGATCTGAACTGGGAACTCCTGCTGGGAGCCGCCGTTATTGACAAGCGGGTCTGGGACAGGATTCCGACCGACCTGCACGCCCCGCTGATGCAGGTCATGCAGGAGGCGGGCAAGAAGCTGCAGGACGAGATCCGCAAGGAAGGCGAGACCGACGTAAAGGTGATGAAAGACCGGGGCTTGAACGTCGTGCCGGTTGATGCCAGAGCCCGTGACGCCTGGATCAAGCTGGCGGAAAGCGCCTATCCAAGGATCCGCGGCCGGATCGTGCCGGCCGAGGCTTTCGACGAGGCACTGAAGTATCGGGACGAATACCGAAAACGCGGCGGGGCGGCGAAATAATGTGAAACTCGATGCCATCATCCATTGCCCAGAGCAGGTGCCGCTTGTGGCAGCGCTCACGCCCAACGTAAACCATGACGTCGTAACCAACGATGCTACGCGGCAGGATGAGGCCTGCCAGAGCCCCGGTTCGTTTCTTTCGATGGCAGCCGGAAGCACATGAGCGAACTGTTTGCCGCAGCCTGAAGGCGCCATGCTCGAGTATCCCGCGCTTCCGTTCCCATGTCTTTTGGACGCGTGTCGAATCGCCGCACACCGGCCAGCGCTCCAGCGGCGAGTGTTGGTTCCTAATGGAGAACCGCGTATAATCCCGACAAGAATTATAGTTGGTGATCGTTGCCGCCCGGCAAAGGTACGACGATGAAAACCAGGGATGCAGAATCCGTGCTGGTCACTGGGGCCAGCGGCTTTATCGGACAGCACCTGGTGCGCCGGTTGATCGAGAGTGGCAACCGAGTGTCGTGCCTGGTGCGGGCCACGTCGCACGTCGACGAACTACGATCTTCAGGCGCCCAACTCCTCGTGGGCGATGCTACCGATCGCGCCGGCATTGAACGAGCGCTGGCGGAGTCGCAGGCCGGCGTGGCGTTCCACCTGGCGGGCCTGGTGAAAGCGGTGCGGACGGCCGACTTCGCACGCGTGAACGCGGGCGGCGTCGAATCCGTCGCGGCTGCCTGTGCGGCCCGCGCCGAGCGGCCGGTGTTAATCGTGGTTTCCTCCCTGGCCGCGGCGGGGCCTTGCGCCGCCGACCAACTTCACGTAGAAGGCGATTCGCCCGCACCTATTTCCGCCTACGGTCGCAGCAAGCTGGCGGGCGAGCTGGCCGCAGCCAGGCATGCCGGAGAAATGGAAATCACCATCGTGCGTCCGTCGATTGTCTTCGGCCCCGGCGACGGGGGCATGCTTGAAATGTTCCGGCCGATTGCCCACTCGGGGCTCCTTGTCATGCCCGGCTGGGAGGAACGACGTGTTTCGCTGATCCACGTGGCTGACCTCGTCGCACTCCTGCTCCTGGCCGCCGAGAAAGGCGAGCGTCTGCACCCCGACGGAGCGCCGGCCCAGGGTGTCTACTTCGTGGCGGCGGAGCACGATCCGACGTATGCCGAACTGGGGCAGGCCATGGCCAAGGCATTGGGAAAGAAGCGGGCCACGGTGGTGCACATGCCGGGACCGCTCGTGCGACTGTTCGGGCTTTGCGGCGACTCGTTGGGGCGCGTGCGGCAACGTCCCGGTTGGGTGAACAGCGACAAGATCACCGAAGTCCTGGCCGGGTCGTGGAGGTGCTCATCCGCCAAGGCCCGCATGCAGTTGGGTTGGTCTCCCGCGGCCACGTTGGCTGAACGCCTGCGCGAAACGGCCCAATGGTATCGCCAGGCCGGATGGCTCTGAGCCTGCGCGGCAGCTGGATCGCGTGGAAGCTGCGTGACGAGATCCGCAAGTAATGCGAGACCAATGTGAAGGTGATGAAAGACCGGGGCTTGAACGTCGTGCCGGTTGATGCCAGAGCCCGTGACGCCTGGGTCAAGCTGGCAGAGAGCGCATATCCGAGGATTCGCGGCCGGATCGTGCCGGCCGGGGCTTTCGTCGAGGCACTGAAGTATCAGGACGAATACCGGAAACGCACCGGAGCGGCGAAATAACGTGAAACCCGGCGGATGGCCCGGATCGTTTTCATGCTCAAAGATAACAGGCAGAGGGCCGGCTTCACAACCTTTCTAATTCCCTGGATCTAAAGAGGATATGAAGTTTTTCACGTGTACACCCTCTCGCATCAGATCCAAGTAGTGCCTCTCCAGCCGGCTGATTATCTGTTCCGGTGAATGGCGCCCCGCAAGTCTCTGGCCCCCCTGACCCAGCTCTCGGGCGAGTCCGGGATTGCGGCTGAGCAGGGCCAGCTTCCCGGTGAGGTCCTCCACGGAGTTCGGGTCAACGATGAACCCGTTCCGCCCATCCTCCACCAGCTCGCGGGCAGCCACGATGCGATTGGTGACGATCACCGGCTTCGCGAACCACATGGCTTCCAGCGCAACCAGACCCTGCGTCTCCGAGAGCGATGGCAGGACAAAGACGTTTGCGGCAGCGTAGTGCGGCACCAGCAAGGAGTTCTCGATAAAACCCAGGAACTTTACCTGCCTCTCCAAGCCAAGCTTGGAGGCCAACCTCATAAGCCTGGGCTTCTCTCTACCTTCGCCGACGATCCTCAGCTCCGAGCAAGGCTGTTGCCGCACCAATCCCGCAAAAGCCCTGATCAGATAAGGCAGGTTCTTCTCCGGCGAAAGACGTCCGACGAACAGCACCACGAAGGGACCATCCTCGGCCGACCGCGGCTGTTCCGCCCGGCTGTCGAACACAATGGGATTGCTGAGGTACTCGGTCCGGGTCGTGATCCCGTACTCCCGTATCTGTTCCACCAGGTGTGCAGACGGCGCCAGGATCAAATCGAAACGGTTGCAGTATTCCACGTGCCGCCTGAAGATGACCCGATGGAAGGGCTTCATCAGCCACGGCTGCGTCAACAGGTCCACGGTCATGTGGTAGGTGTAGACATGCTTGGCCCGCATCGAGGAGGCGGCGGCGCGCATGCGCATCAGCAGGACGAAAAGATAGTGGTAATGGATGATGTCAAAGCTGTTCTCGTTCAGGATCCGCCGGAGGGCGGACTGGCTGGGCAGGGCTTGGTGGTAGCCGTACAACCTGATCGAGAAGGTCCGGTGGACGCGGATCCCGTGCCACGTTTCCAGACCGGGCTGGCCCCTTCGGCGGCTGGTGACCACGCTTATGCTATGGCCCCTTTTGACCAGTTCCCTGGCTGCCCACTGGACCACCACGCCACAGCCCGTCGCGGCCGGCAGAAAATCGTCCGATACCATGCAGATGCTCATGCAGCGATGCGGAGTCTCCCGATTGTGGCTTTCCGACAAGCTCCCACTGCGAACCGGCAGAGGGGCCATCTCCGGTATCCTCGTGACCGTCCCGTTGCCGCGGTCCGGCAACCCCGGATTACCACTCATACCACGGCCTCCACCTCTTGATGTCTGCCCGGCGATGCCGGCTCCCTGCTCAAGGTCCAGAATCTCTCGAAGACGGCATCGCGATTGTTCATCGTTCGCGAATAGTTCCTGTGGAGCTCCTCGCAGTCGGGCCGCCCATGAAACAGGGTTCGGAACTGCGACTCATAACACATCATGGCGTCGAGCTTAAGCCCTTCCTGCTCGGAGATGTCCTCCAATTGCGGGCTCAGTCGCGGACACCTTGCCGGGCTCCGGGCATCTCCAACCGCACGATGCTGCCGCATTAGGCCCAGCAGATAGGCGGCTACGACCACGCTGGCCGCCCAGCGAACAGGCCGAGGCCGGACGTGGCGAATGACTGCGCTCCGGAGGTAGTGGCTGCAGGTCTCCCACCAATCGCGGATTAGCGACCCCCTGAGGGGCGCCTCCGCCCAATGGCCGATCTCGTCGAGCCGACAACGCACCGCGTTGGGAATGAAGCAATACGGCGAATCTTCGTAGTAGAAGACCCGGCCGTGGAATCCGGATGCCAAGTTCAGCGCCGCCTGGTGGCAGAGGACGTGATCCACGTGCCAACCCACGCCAAGGGGGACATACAGGTGGTCGCTGTCAACGGCCGCCAAGCACTCCGCCAACCTCCCGGTGATCCGGGGCAGGTCCGCGAGGTCTGCCGCAGTCGGGGAGCTGAACAGTCTACCGATCGAGCGACACGAGCCCTGGCGCAGGAAGGCGTCGGTTTCCTCCAGGCAGATTGCGTCGTAGCCCAGGAAGCTTGCCGCAGCCTTCTCCTCGCGGCGCCGCTCCTCGCCAAGAACCAATGCGTACTTTCTGGCGCCCTCCGTACATCGGGAGAAGACATTCACGACCAGCACCGGCCCGTCCTTGATCAGCCGCGCGATGGTGCCGCCGCAGGAGAAGATCGCATCGTCGAGATGCGGGGAAACGAACACAGCCTGGTAACGCCCCGTGGTCGGTTGCGGCATGCCCGTTGTCCCGGGCACCGGCCCGGCGGAAATCCTTAGTCCGGGCACAAAAGCATCTCGCGTCCTGGGCCCAAAGACGAAGTTTCGCGTTCTCCATTGTCCGACCGGTCGCACGGGCAGTCGCTCCGTTCCAAGCAGGCAAATCCAGTCTCCAGCTCGCGCCACGGCTGTCATCTCACGATGATGGTGGATGAACTATCTTTGATTATCGCTTGTTCGCGCGAGACTGCAAGCCCAATTTGACCGATGATAACCAGAGATGCAGAATCGCAAAGACGACTTCACTCGGCCATTCTGTGAAAGAGCCAATAGCACTCAACAAGTCCGTCCATGATGTTGTATTATGGTGGGCGAGTTTTCCGGTTTTGGGACTCGCACGATCGGAAAGGATGATCTCATGCCAGCGCCATTGAACCATCGCGGGCTCTACCGCCTACCCTGGAATCTCCCTGACAATGCCATCAGCTGGTTAGAGCCGACCAGTGCCTGCAACCTTTACTGCCAGGGATGCTATCGCAAGAACATCCCGGACTCGCACAAGTCGCTCGAACAGGTTCGGAAAGAACTTGACATATTAAATCGCCTGCGTAACACGGATAGCGTCTCTATTGCCGGGGGAGATCCGCTGATGCATCCTCAGATCGAAAAGATCGTGGAGATGATTGCCGCCGACGGCCAGAAACCGATCATCAACACCAACGGCCTTTTGCTGACAAAAGAGAAACTCGTCGCTCTTAAGAAGGCTGGCGTTGCAGGGTTTACATTTCACATCGACAGCAAACAGCAGCGCCCCCACATGAAGGCGAAGACCGAAATCGAGTTAAATGAGCTGCGGCTGCAATATGCTCTCATGCTGGCCGAGGTTGGCGGCATTTCCTGTTCTTTCAATGCCACCGTCTACGAGGATACACTCAAGGATGTCCCTGAGATCGTGGCTTGGGGGCAGAGCCACATCGATATCGTCCAAGTCCTCGTGTTTATTGCTTACCGCGAGGGTTCCATGCGCAAAGGCTATGATTACCTTGTCGGAAGCAAAAAAATCGACATGGCGCCAATCGCCTACATCGTCGACGAAGAGCGGCAGATCTACATCATGTCGACGGACGTCGTCGAGGCCATACGTTCGCGCTATCCGGACTTCCAGCCTTCGGCGTATCTCAACGGCACGGAGCGTCCAGACCATTTCAAGTGGCTGCTGACCATGCGCATCGGGACGAAGGACAAGATCTTCGGCTACGCGGGCCCGAAATTCATGGAGCTTTCCCAGACGCTTCATCACCTGCTGAACGGGTCATATCTGGCCTACACGAAGCCGAAGGTGCAGGGCAGGGGCAAGGCGATGCTGTTGCTTGCCCCGTTCGACAAAGGCTTGAGCCGCACCGCTCTTGCCTATCTGCACGATGCCGCCCGTTCACCATCATTGCTGTTCAGGAAACTCCACACGCAATCGATCATGATCATCCAACCGGCGGATTTCACCGGGAGCGGCGCTCTCAGCATGTGTGACGGGTGCCCGGACATCACCGTGTGGGAGGACAGACTCGTCTGGTCATGCCGGATGGAAGAGTTGATAAATTTCGGCGATTGGGTGCGGGCCGTTCCTGCAAACGGAGATGCTGACGCCTCAAAACCCGAAGTGCATCCCCCTGCGACTTCGGGGAAACCGTAGTCGGAATCGGAATCGCAGTAGCCATCGGTTATGAAGTCGCTTGTACGGAACAGGCTGGTTTTTAAAGCATAGATGGGGAGGGGGAGTATAAAATCGGGCTGATTCGGCCGGATAGCGTAGGCCACGGGACAGATTCCTGCGGAGGTGGGTTGGTGAAGCGAAGTGCGATCAGCTCACAAGTATTGACAGCCAACCTCCTGCGAGTGGCCGCACATCCGTGGATTTTGGCCAAGATGTCCGTCTTGCAGGGGGAGAAGTTGTTTTTCGACACCCTGTATCCCTGCTCCGCAAGGGGCCATGCCCGCCGCATCCGGCAGGTGGGCATCCGCATTACCGATCTCTGCAACCTGCGGTGCCGCACTTGCGGTCAATGGGGCGAGCGCGGATTCCTTCACCAGTGCGATCCCAAGGTTTTGAGACAGGATGAGGTGTCCCCCGAGCGGTACCAACAGCTATTTGCTGATCTGGCAGAGCACGGGCATCGGCCGATTCTGTACTTTTGGGGCGGCGAGCCGATGCTGTACCGCGGGATCCTGGACCTCGTGGAAGCTGGGTCGCGCCTGCATCTCCCGGTGGCCATCGCAACCAACGGCACAGGCATCGAGGCGGCTGCGGAACTGTTGGTCCGTGCCCCGCTGTTCCTTCTGCAAATCTCCATTGATGGGCACACCGGCGATCTGCACAACCGCCTTCGTCCTTCCGCTGGTCGGGGAGACAACTTCCGGGCGATCGAATCAGGTCTGGCAGCAGTGCGCAGGGTGAGAGCGCGCCGAACCGGCCTGCCGCTGATTGCCTCGCTGACGACGATCTCGCGTGAGAACAGCGCCCATCTCGTCGACATCTATGACGGATTTCGGGATCGCGTGGACATGTTCGTCTTCTACCTTTCCTGGTGGATCGACGAAGCGGATGCCGCAGCCCATGATCAGGATTTCTCACGGCGGTTCGGGTTCACGCCCTCACTCCACCGCGGCTGGATTGGGCAGTGGAAGGCCGACAATCATGCCGCCCTCGCCGGGCAGATCGAGGCCTTGCTGGCGAGATCGCGCCAGCCGGGCGCTGTTCCGGTCACCTTCATCCCGTTCCTGCGCGGGGAGCGGGCACTGACGGCGTACTACACCAACCATCGGGAACGGTTCGGATATGACCAGTGTGTTTCAATTTTTCAGGTGGTTGAGGTCAACAGCAACGGCGATGTATCACCCTGCCGCGACTACCACGACTATGTTGTTGGCAACGTCAAGACCGCCACGCTGTCGGAACTGTGGAACTCCGAATGCTACGTCGCCTTCCGACGCAGTCTCGCGACGGAAGGACTGATGCCGGTCTGTTCCCGCTGTTGTGGGCTGATGGGATATTGAGCCGGGGGCTGGGATGATCGAGTGGATCATGTGTGGATTGATGCTGGCGTGGGCCGTATCAATGGCAGGCCTGATATGGATCTCCAGGCACGCCATCACGGGCTTTCCGGTGCCGTCCACGGATGCTCCCAGCCGTCGCGTGGCGGTGATCATGCCGGTCGCCGGTGTGAACGGACCGATTGGAGCCTCGATCCACTCGCTACTAAACCAGACTTATCCTTCCTTCGAGGCGGTCTTTGTGCTGCGGGACCTCGAAGATCCGGCGAGCGAAACGGTCCAGGCGGCAATCCGGGGGAAAGTAGCGGCGAGGTGTGTCTGTGCGGGTCCAGCGACTGTGTGCGGGCAGAAAAACCACAATCTGCTGGCCGGGATCGCCGCAGTTTCAGGTCGTGATGATGTGCTCGTTTTTGCCGACGCGGGCCACGGATTTCCTGCCGGATGGTTGGAGCACCTAATTGCACCGATTGCCCGCGGCGAAGCTGAGGTGACGAGCGGCTATCATGCTGCCAAGCCTGCAAATGGCGGATTCGTGAGTTGGATCTACGCTGTCTGCATAGAAATTATGTATGTTTTCCAGAACGTGCCGGGTCTCGGCCTGCCGTGGGGCGGAGCCATGGCGATCTCGCTGGAGGCATTTGAGCGACTGAAGGTAGCAGACACGTGGCGCACCTCAGTGGT
The DNA here is from genome assembly GCA_016928855.1 of Phycisphaerae bacterium. Classification (GTDB taxonomy): domain Bacteria; phylum Planctomycetota; class Phycisphaerae; order UBA1845; family PWPN01; genus JAFGKA01. Next base: position 214 of record JAFGKA010000266.1, on the reverse strand, counting down.
GGACGACCTATCGCTGGCGAGGGTCCTCAAGGCGCATGGCGTGAGGGTCCGCACGGTGCCCCAGGTGTGCCGCGAGACTTTGGTGACGGGACTGGATCTGCGCGACTTGTTTGAGTGGCTGGTGCGTCAGCTTCAGTATATCCGTTTTATTTTTCCGGGGATGTGGGCTGTGCTAGGCGTGTGGAGTCTTCTCCTGCAGATCCTCGCTTTTTGT
>JAFGKA010000265.1 GCA_016928855.1 Phycisphaerae bacterium | reverse complement strand
TCCACCTTACGTCCCCGCGGCCGTCCGCGCAAGACAGGCAGACAGTAATGGAGCCCCATAATTGGACTCATCCCCTTTTCTTCCCTTTTCTTCCCCCACGAGCGGTCGCCCGTACATTCAAGCGATGGGCGACGAAATCCTTGAAGGTGTCAACCTTTGGCGTCGAAGCCAAGGTGTTTCCTTGAAAGATGACGCGTTCGTTTATATGGACAGCTTCGGCGGTCTTGCCGTTGGCTCGCTCGCTCAACGCGCGGCCGACTATCGTAAACGGCGATTCCCCGACGGAAAGCGGAATGTGTGCGCCATCGAAGGCTTCGTTGTGTTTGGCTACAGCGACGGCGCGACCACGATCTACCGTTTCCTTGAGGATAAGGCTCCTGCATCGCTCGGTTTGGGAGACGGAACAGTCGTGGGAATCTCGTATTTCGGTTTGATCGACATGGTCCGCAAGGATTTCGACCTCAACGGCGACGAACTCAAGAAGCTGAAGCCGTTCGACAACCGCTACTTGCCCTTGACGAATGAGTACGCATTTCATCGCGACGTGTGGTATCAAGATTCGGATACGGACGGCGGAAAGGGCTGGAAAGGCTACAAGGGTGTCGGTGGCTCATCAAGTATTCGACTGTGGCCAACAAACCATTTGGACGTCATTAAGGCGGATGTCCTTCGTCAGAGTCTCGTTCGCAAGGCCGTGGCAGCGTATATCGAGCATGCTAACAAGCAGGCTGATCGCTATCGAGTTTACATGGCCACCTTGTTGCGGTACTGACTGCATGGCTTGGGTTTACCGGAATTCATGGGCGCGAATGGCGAGGCGGACCTTGCTGACCCCAAGAAACAGTACTCCATCCTGCCTGATAGGCATACCAGCGAGGAGCATCGTGCGTACGTGTTCTATTGCAGTACTGACTGCGTTATCGGCATGGGGCGTCGGGTGTGCGCAATCGCGAGACGCCGTGAGTATTGAGCCAATCGTTGTTCCGGGCTTGGAAACCAATATCGAGTGGCCCGGTCGACTACACGCGTTCATGGCTGTACTCAAGAAAGATGCTGCACCCGAAACCGTCATCCGGAGGATGCATGATATCATAAGCACGGACTCGCCCGGACTGACCGCGTATGCGCTTATACAGTTGGAGAACTGGGCTGACGCCTTCGGGCATGAAGACGTCTTGCGGACGATCGCGGATGCCTGTCTGAATACGCCTGATCCTCTCATGCGATGGTCTGGGATCCACGCCGCGTGGTGCGCAGGGGAGAGGCGTCTCGCGGAGAACTCGCTCTACAACGACTACGCCTCTCTTGCCGTGCGCCCCGATGGTCCCCGAGACAAGCCGAGGGGCCCAACAAGACATCTTGGGCACTATAGTCCTGCTCTCGGGTTGGCCGTGATCCGCAGTGATCTTGTTGGGCTGGTTGGCGAGTGGAAGATGACAGCTGCATTGCCGGTCATCGAGGCCATCGCTGCGGATCGCAAGGAATGGCTTGATCGCACACGGGAGAAGGCTCGCCAATCGCTTGTCATGCTGAATGAAGTTGCAGAAACCACTGCGACAATTGTGGCGCCGTGACGTGACGTGGTCCAAAACAAGCGCCGCCAAGGGGGTCCAATATATCGTTCCATGGTAAACGAGTAGCCGGTTAGCGAGTTCGCCAGTCAGCCAGGCAGCAAGCGGAGACGGTGGTGGCCGGCAGCAATGGGAGATCGTAGCGCCGGATTGCGAACGAAACGGGGTGCAATGATGCGAATGAATGTGATCAGTGTGGTGACCTTGGTATTGGCCGTGAGTTTGGGACTTGCTACGCAGATCGCGATGGCGCAGGAGGCTGCGGTTGCGCCAACGACAGCGCCGGCCGGGCGGCCGGTGGTTGAGGTTGCGGCGGCGGAATACGCGTTCGGCACCTTCTGGCAGGATGATGTGGTTACGCACACGTTTACGCTGGTCAATGCCGGCACCGCGCCGCTGGTGATCGAGCGGGTCCGGGCGGCGTGCGGATGCACGACGGTCAAGGATTATGCGCGGAGCGTCGCGCCCGGGGCGACGTGGGAGCTTGCCGCTACACTGAAGACCAGGGGCTACAGCGGGCCGCAGAACAAGCCGATCTACGTCGAGACCAACGATCCGGATCACAAGCAGATCCAGTTCCGCTTCGTCGGCGAGGTCAAGCCCCGGTTCGAGCTGCAGCCGCGCTCGCTGAACTTCGGCCGGCTTCACGCGGACGCGGCGACGACGCAGACGCTGACCATCACGAATATGCTCGACAAGCCGGCGACGCTGCGGAATGCCACGTCGGATTCGGAAGCCTTCTTCGTGGACCTGCGCGAGGTCGAGGCCGGCAAACGCTACGAGCTGCGCATCGCGACGGTCCCGCTGCTGAACGAGGGCACCAACCGGGCGAAGATCACGATCGAGACCGGCGTGGCCGAACAGCCCACGATCGAGGTGACGGCCATGGCGTACGTGACGCCGCGGGTGGAGCTGAGCCCGTCGGTCGTCTCCGTGCCCGAAAAGCGGGACAGCGACCTTCGCCGGCCGCTGACGATCCGCAACCACGGCGAGACGCCCGTGCACGTGACCGGCGTGGACGTTACCGGCTCGGACGTGACCGCCGAGATCAAGCCGACGATGGACGGCAAGCTGTATCAGGTCTGGGTGACCGTGCCCAAGGATGCGCAAATCCCGGCCAGCGGCGTGAGCCTGACGATCAAGACGGACGATGCGACGTACGCCACGCTCCGGGCGTCAGTCAACGCGACCGGCTCGACGCCCACCGCCAGCCGCGGCCCGCGCCCGGTCGAGTTGCTCGTCGGCAAGCCGGCGCCGACGTTCGAGCTGGCGACGGTGGCCGGCAAGGCGGTCTCGAACGAGACCGCGGCGGACGCCGTGACCGTGCTGGATTTCTTCGCCCCGAACTGCGGGTTCTGCAAGAAGCAGATGCCGACGGTCGAGGCGGTCCGTGCGGACTACGAGGCCAAGGGCGTGCGGTTCCTGTATGTCGCCCAGCAGATGGGCCAGAAGGCGTTCACGCAGGCCGAGATCGCCGAGGTCCTCAAGACGCTCAAGGTCGATGGCGAATGGGCGATGGATCTCGAAAAAGCCGTCGGCGGCCTGTTCAAGGTTACGGGCTACCCGACGATGGTGATCGTGGGCAAGGGCGGCGAAATCGAGGCGGTCAACGTCGGCGCCAAGGCCGACCTGAAGGAACGCATGGCCAAGCAGCTCGACGCCATGCTCGCCGGCAAACCGATCCCCGCCGAAGCGATTGGCGGGTAGATGGGGACCAGGAACGTGCCGCAAGCGGTACCGAATACCGTCCGCTGTGACTTGCCCCAGGCCGGTTGTCGCTGAAGAATTCTTGCGACTTTTCGTAATTTCCGCGGGCATTGTCTATCTTTTTGGGTTGCGCGTTATCCGAAGATCGTGTGGACCAGACCGCCCCTTCTTTCTCCCGCTTGCCCAGCCACGCCGCGGGAGGCTCACATATGAATCTCGGCGATGTCCTTGTCGTGGAGGATGTGGTCGTGGTGTACGTGCTGGCCGGGAAAGACGTTATCGCCCCAGAGGCGGGCATGCTTGAAGCTCGACGCCAGCTCCTTGTGGATGTGCGTGGCCAGATCAAGAACCGTGCTGCCGACGGGCAGGATGAACGGGGCGCTCTTGTCCGGCGGCTTGCCGGGCGGCTTGGCATAGACGCGCAACACATGCAGCAATTCGAACAGCGTTCTGAGGAGCACGTCGAGGTGCTCGCCACTGGCGGCGGAGACGGCCACGGTCTTGATCCGGTTGTCCAGTAGCTCAGTGAGCATTTCGAGATTGCCAGCGGCGTTATCCCGATCGCAACCCGTGGCCACGAGCAGGCCGCGTTTGGCCAGCGGGGCCTCGGGTTCCGGCTCTGGCAGGATCGGTTCTGACAGAAGCTGAATGTTCCGTTCCCGCAGGATGCCCAGGACAGCATCGACATCGTCCAGGACGCTGTCCGCGCCGAGATTGGCGACGACGGCGACGATGTCCGCGTTCCGGATCGCGCCGATCATACCCCCAGGTACGTGCTCCGGCGTCATCGGCGGCATGTCGACCAGTTGGATCGGGGCGTCTTCGTAATAGGCCATTCCCGGCACCGGAGCGTGCGTGGTGTACGGGAAGTCAGCGACCTTGACGGGCGCTTCGGTCAGCGCTTCGACGATGGCGGACTTGCCAACGTTCGGCACCCCGATCAAGACGACCTGCCCGGCGCCCTGCCGGGGCACATGGAACGGGTCCTTGCCGGCGCCGGCGGCCTTCTTCTGGGCTGTGAGGTTCTCCCTGGCCTGACTGATCTTGCGTTTGAGTTCGGCCTGGAGCTTGTCCGTGCCCTTGTGCTTGGGAATCGTGCGGAGCATTTCCTCCAGCGCGGCCAGCTTGTCCGCTGGCGTTTCCGCCTCGCGGTAACGCCGTTCCGCTCGCTGGTAATCTGGCGTCAGGTTCGCCGGCATACCCGCGCATTATACAGAAAACTCGCGGCAGGGTGAGTGCACCGTCCGGGCGGTGAGTCTTTGCGACCGAACGCGAGGCCTCATTGAACGGCTGCCGGCGGGGCGGCCCAGGATGCCCAGTCATTGCGGTACTCCGCGAGGTTGGCCGGGAAGACCAGTCGGATCGGCGCAAGGTATTCGCGATGGCTCTGGGCATCGACCTGCGTCGCCACCTGGCAGAACTGGAGGGCCTTGGAGCCCATCTCATAGTAGTTGAAACCCACAGCGGCCGGACACAGCCCGGATTCGATGAACGGCCAGAGCGCCGGGTCAGCCGGGCAGGTGATCAGACGGCAGCCAGCCGGCAGGGGGGCCACGTCAGGGGACCACGCCAGCAGCGGCCAGGGCTTCATTGAGACCCACGCCGAGAGATTCGGAAATCGGGCGGAGCGTGCCTTGATCTCCTCACGTGCCCGGAACGGCTCGCCGCCGCAGTCGATCTCGGCCCAACGCTCGATCTGGGGTGCCGCTTTCAGGCCGGCACTGAAGGCTTCGAAGCGGTCCCGCTCGAATCGGTTGAGGCTGCTGGCGTGCAGGACCATGATGTGTCCGCCGGATTCGAGGACCTGAATGGTCGCCTCGGCAACAGCCCGTCCGGCCGCCTGCTCGTCGAAGCCCACATGGCCGGAGACTGCTAGCGGTTCGATCGACTGAATCATGGTCACGACCGCGACACCCTTGGTAATCAGCTCCGCGAGCGTCGGGCGCAGCGCCTTCGCGTCGAACACCTGGACGCACAGGCCCCGCATGCCCGAGTCGTGCATGGAGCGGATCAGTGCGATCTGTTGATCGGGCGACAGGATGGCCGGTGCTGCATATCGGACCTCAAGCAGGGCGGAATTCCCGGCGAACCTCTCGGCGCCCGCCTTCAGGATCGCCCAGACCGGGTCGTCCTGACCCGCACCGACAAATCCAATGAAGCCTTTCTGGAACGGGCCGCGTTCCGCGGGGGCGGCCGCCTCCCGCTTGCAGCCCATGGGGGCCGTCAGGGCCGCACACACGATACATGCCGCCATCCCGGCCAGTCCCAACCGCCTTCTCACTATCGTCTGACGCGATCTCACGCGGGCATTGTACGTCCTGTCGATCCGAATGGCGAGTAATCTCGCGCCTCCGAATGACCGATATTCTCGACGACGTGACATATTACCCAAATACACAAAGAGACCCCGAGAAGCCAATGCACATGCCACCTGGCCACGCGGACGACTACGAAGCAGGGATGGCGTCGTTCAGTGAGCGCGATTATCGGACGGCGCTCGCTCATCTCGAACAGATCGCCGAGGGGGCGTCGATCAAGGCGACGCTGGCGAGGTTCTATGTGGGCCAATCGCATATGCGACTCGGCATGGAACGATACCTTCAGGGCCGGTTCGCCGCCGCGGCGGAGCATTTCCGCCAAGCGGCCGCTCAGAATCCGGCTGGCGGGGGTCTGAGCCGTTATCTGGCTGCGTGCCATGCGGCGCTTGGTCGGAATGAGGCCGCGGCTGTCGAGTTGGCCCGGCTACTCGACGTCCATCCCGAGGATGTCGAGACACGGACCCGGCTGGCCCTGTGCTGCTGGAAAAGCGGCGATTCGGGCCGGGCCGAGCGGATCCTCCGGGATGGGCTGGCAGCCATGCCAGAGGAACCGAATCTACTCTACCTCCTGGCCACGTTGCTCGCGTCGCAGGAGGCGTACGCGCCAGCGATCGAGTTGCTCGAATCGTGCCTTCGCGCCGACGCGGGCCATGCCCGGGCACACGTGCGCCTCGCACAGTGCTCCGGCGCGCAGGGTCGGGCGCCGGAGGCGCTCGCGCATCTGCAGACTGCCCAACGGATCGAGCCGAACGATCCGGACATCGCGCTGCAACTGAGTGTACTGACGAGCGGCGGACAACAGGCGGCCGCGAAGCCGTGTGTGGAGCTGGCTTCTCCACGTGTGCTCGATCTGTGCGACAAACACGCGGTCGGGCGGCTGGCCGACGCGATTGCCGCCGACTCCGAGTTCGTTGACGCGTTTCTTTCGCTGCCGACCAGTAGCGCGGACGAGGATGTATTCCGCGTCGTGCTTGAGGCCGTCACGACCGCGGCGGAAAGGCATCCGGACTATGCCGATGTGCATCGGCAATGCAGCCGGGTTCTGGCGCGGCTGGGCCGGCTGGACGAGGCAGTTACCACGGCGGAACGGGCCGTGACGCTCAACCCACACTACATCGCCGGGTTGATTCAGCTTGCGCAGCTCTATCAGGCGACGGACCGAAACACCGACGGGATCGAGCGGCTCGAGCAGGCGCTCGCCTACGGCGCGAACTATCCGGATGTGCATTACCTGCTGGGGCAGATGTATCAGGCCGAAGGGCGTACGGATGATGCGCGCTCGGCCTATACCCGGGCGCTGACACTGAACGGCAACTTCACCGCGGCGAGAGATGCGCTATCGGTATTGGCTGCGTAAGGAAAGGGGCGCAACGAAGCGATGTCGTACTTGCTGGAACTGTTGGGCCGAGGCTGGCTGCGGACGATCGCGGAAGCGTTTCCGGCGCAGCTCGGTGGGGCGGACCTGCCGTCGTTCAGGGAGCTGTCCGACGCCGTTCGCAGCGAGCCGCAGAGCGCGGAGCTGCACGTCCGTCTGGGCATTCGTTATCTCGCTGACCGCGATCCCGGGCGGGCCCATCAGGTTCTGGATCAGGCCGTACGGCTGAATCGCAAGGATACGCTGGCGCACATTGCGTTGGCGTGCGCGCTGGATGAACTGGGCCGCATGGATGATGTGTTGATCGAGCTGCGCGAGGCGGCGGAACTCGATCCGGGCAATTCGGGCATCACGTTCTGTCTGGGATTCTGCCACGAGCGGCGTGGGGAAATAGACGCGGCGTTGGACTATTACGCGGCGGCGCTGCGGGGCAATCCGGGGCTTCGTAATGCACACGAACGGCTGGCGGCGATCTACACACGGCAGGGCCACCTTGAAGAGGCCGTCATTCACTACGAACAACTGACTGATCTGGACCCGGGCGACATCGAGGCGTGGCTCCTGCTGGCAGCGCTCTATCTGCGCGTCGAGCGGCCGGACAAGGCCGCCGAGACGTATGAGCACGCGCTGACGCTCGAACCGGACAACTGGCAGGCACGCAACGAGGTCGTCGAGTCCCTGGAGCAGGCAGGCCTGCTGCGCGAGGCGATCCAGCAGCTTCACATCGTAGCGGAGAAGGAGGGCAACTTCGCCGACACGTACCTGAAGCTCGGAGACCTGTACAACAAGATTGGTGACCGTGACGCCGCACTAAAACAGTACATGCGCGCGGTCGAGATCCACCCGGATTATCTCGAAGCATCGGTCAAGGTCGGCACCCATTACCTGCGCGCGGGGCGATACGTCGATGCCGCGAGCTGGTTCAACCGCGCGGTCGAGATCAACGATCGGCTGCTCGTCGGCTACGTGGGCCTCGGCGTGGCGCATCACGAGGCCGGTCGCACGGAAGAAGCGGAAACCACGTTCGAACTCGCTGCCAGTATTGAGCCCAACAGCACACTGCTCTACAGCGAGATGGCCCGGTTGCAGCTCAAGGCGGCGATGCAGCAGGAGTATGACATCCACTTCGAGATCCCGACCGACGCGGATGAGGCCCCTGTCGGGGGGGGCAGCACGATCCGCGATCTGATTGATCGGCAGATTGATCGGCACGAGCAGGCCGTCGGCTGCCAGCCGAACCACGCGGACCTGCACTATCGGCTCGGGCTGCTGCTGCGACATCAGGGCCGGATCGACGAAGCCGTCCGTGAGTTCCGCGAAGCGGTCGCGATCAACCCGGTTTACGTCAAGGCGCTGATCAAGCTCGGCCTGGCGCTGCGCGAGCTGGACGAGACGAGCGAAGCGATCCGCGTGATGCAGCAGGCGTTGGCCCTCAAGCCCGACTACGTCGATCTGCACTA
>JAFGKA010000264.1 GCA_016928855.1 Phycisphaerae bacterium | reverse complement strand
CCGGCCGGCACCGTACGCGGCCACCGGCAGCGTGCCCGTCACCCAGTTCAGCACGTCCCACGTGTGGCACGCCTGCTCCAGCATCCAGTCGCCGGAACGTTTCATGTGGCCGAACCAGCCGCGCAGCGGGCCCCAGGCGTTGTCCCACGCCGCATGCCCATTGAGCATGTCGCCGATGAGGCCTTCCTTGATCAGCTTGATTTCCTCGTGATACCGCACACTGGCGCGCCGCTGGAAGCCGATCTGCCCGACGATCCCGGCCTTGGGCACGGCGGCGACGAGCTTGTCCGCATCCGTCTTCGTAATCGCCGCGGGCTTCTCACCATAGAAGTGCTTGCCCGCCTTCGCACAATCGAGATACATCGGCGCGTGCAGGTCGCAGGGCACGGCAATAATGACGGCGTCAATGTCTTCGCGCGCCAGCAGTGTTCGGTAGGCGTACGGATCATCCCCGTAGGCGTCTGGCGTATGCCCCTGCGCCTCCTTGACGCGTTCGATGCCCTTGGCGAGGTGATCCGGCGTCATGTCGCAGATGGCCGTAACCTTGACGCCGGGGCATTTGAGGGCATGGCCGAGCAGGCCGCCGCCCCGGCCGCCGTGACCGATCAGGCCGACGCGCACCGCGGCATTCTCCCCCAATCCCTTGATCGGTGCCTGAGCGATCTCCGCAGTGAGGTCGAACCGGCGGATCGCGCCGGGCGTGCATGCGGGCAGGCCCGCGAACAGTCCCGCGCCGGCCAGTAATGCCCCGTGCTGCAGAACGTCACGACGAGAGAAATCTGACATTCTTCTGCTCCTGTGTGTACGGACAAGTTGATCGAAGCCCTGTTCCGCCGCCGTCACATTATTCGAGATAACCGAGGTCGCTGAGGCGCTTCGTGAGCACCTCTTTCTCCTGCTCGGTGTAGACTTCCTGTTCGCGCTTGGCCTGCTCGGCCGCCCGCGGAGGCTCAAACTCGATCGAGGGAGGTGTGTCAAACAGCTCCGAGAGAATGCGTCCTTCCATGTCGATGGGTACGCGCAGCCCACTTGCTGCCAGGATTGTCGGGGCGATGTCGGCGAGATTGCCTCGGACGCGATGGCCGCGCCGAACGTGCGGTCCATGGGCGACGAGAATCCCTTCGACCCGATGGGTCCCTTCCATGCGGCGCGTCGAGCACCATCGAACCGGACGACCGCCGCGAATCTTGCGAACGACCGCGACGCCGGGCTGCGGCACGAGCAGCAGGTCCGGCATCCAGGGCTGTTCGTCGCGGCTGCACCGGTAGAGTTCTTCCGGTTTGTGCACCTCCGGGAAGATCTGAACCTCGCGTCCCGAGCGATCGCGCGTGGTCACAGCCAGTAGTCGCGCCCGGATCTCGTCCCGAAGCGCTTCATACTCGTGCTGCGGCACGACCCCGTCCGGTTGTCGCCCGGCGACATTGAGGTAGAGGAACCCATACATGCCGGCGTGCATGACACACGCCCGGGTGTGGGCCCAGTCCACGGCGAGTTCCCGGTCGAACGCGCTGCCCTCGGCGAATCGATTGTTCTTCTTTCCAAGCACTCGACGCCAGATCTGCGAGGCGCGATTCCGCGACTGGGTCAGGCGACTGCGAAGCGACAGGTAGCCCCAGTCCTGCAGCAGACGATTCGGCTGGGCCTTGCCGTCCAGGCTGCCATGGCCGTGATCGGACATGATCAGCAACGTAGCGTTATGCCGTTCGGCGTACGCGCTGAGCTTTTTGAGGGTCGCATCCAGGGCCGTGTGGCATTGGGCGGAGCGCTCCGCCCGCTCGGGGTATTTACCGGCTGTTCTCGGATCGAGATAGCGCCAGGCCTTATGCTGCAGGTTGTCCACGAGCTTGAACAGCACCATCAGCACATCCCAGCCGTACCGGTCGCCGCAGTATTCGGTCAACTCGTAGCCCTGCTCGAAGCTCCGTTCGATGTGCCGCATGTTCCGATCGAAGAGGGCGTTCCCACCGAAGGCTTTGCGCTGCCAATCGGAACGGTAGGAATAGTCCGGCCATCGACGAAGGATGTCGTCCTTGAGGTCGCGCGGGAAGGTGAAATCGGTGTCTGTGCTCGGCGTCTCGAATCCGGAAATCACGAATCCGTTCACGCGTCGCGGAGGATAGGTCATGGGGACCATGATCGATCCGACCCGGAAATGCTTCTCGCTGAGAATCTCCCAGATGGTCTTCTCGCGAATCTCGAACGTGCTGTTGAACGTGAGCTGGTTGGCGTCGAGGTCGTAGCGCTCGAAATCCACGATGCCATGCCGCCCGGGCCCCTTGCCCGTCATGAAGGTTGTCCAGGCTGCCGGCGTGATCGGGGGCCGGGTCGAGTCGAGGATACCGCTGGTGCCCGTGTCGATGAGATGCTTCAGGTGCGGCATCCGACCGGCGTCCATGAGGGGGCCGAGGACGTCAAAGGTCGCTCCGTCGAGGCCAACGATCAGGACCCGGCCGGCCAGCGCCGGCACCTCGCGCGGGGGGTCGGTCTGCACCGCCTTTCCCGGCATGGGCCCGCCTGTGCCGGCCGACGTCGATCTCGTGGTACTCTGAAAGGCTGTGCTCATAATGACCCTGCCTTCCCGGGCAAAGACCCGCCCGGCGAGACCGTGCTTCCCGGGCCTGCGGCGGAAAGACGGTCATGATAGGTCTCGTGGTCGAGCTTTGCAATCGGACGGGGTGAGCCCGGCCGAGGCGCGCCGGAATCGGTCTGGTTCCTTCGGTTGCGGGCGAACCGGGCCCACGGGGCGCACGTCCGGCCATGCGTGCAAGCCCATAGCGTGTAGGCGGTTACGTAGTCGAGACATCCTCCCAGCCGATGCCGAGGTGTTTGATGGCGTAGCCGACCTCCTTCATGCAGTCGCCGTAGACCGTCATCCAGTGGAAGCCGCGCATGTCCGCGAGGAGCTTTTCCCAGTCGCCGTGGATCGCCACGTCGATCTGGCTTCGGCAGATAGCGTGGAACGGGTTGGCCTCGATCGTGCCGAGCGCGCCGACCCACTTGCGGCTGGCAAAATCCGGAATGACGTTCGTGACGACCTGGCCCGTCGTCATCTCGACCTTCGGGGCAGCGCCATAATCCGACTCGAAGTGCGTAAGGATCTCGACCGGTTCGTTCTTCTTGCCGTTCATGCGGCGCGGGGCGGTGCAGTGGGCCAGCGTGACGATACCATGATGCGGCCATGTCGGGTCATTGAGGAACACCGGCGTGCCCATGATGTGGTGCATCAGGATGCCCGACGGAATCACCACGAAGTCCGACTCGCAGAACGCCAGATAGCCCTCGTCATTCAGCAGGCTCAGCGGCAGACAGGCCGTTGTCTTCGAGATCGGCATGATCGTGCCCATGCAGCCCATGATCGTCATCGCCGTGGCGTCGTGGTCGGCCATCATGTCCTTGAATGCCTTGTAGAGCACGAACGCGTTCTGCACGGCCTCTTTGTTCACTTTCAAACGGACGCCCGGGTCGGCCAGGTAGGCATCGGCCTGCTTGTGCGCCTCGGCCACGATTGTCGGCTTTGCATTCAGCTCCTTGATGCGCTCGGCGACCTGTTCGTAGCTTTCGGTACGGATGTCGAGTTTCCAGGTGTCGCGTGCGAACGGCGGCGCCAGCTCACGGCCGGCACCCCAGCCGTACGGACCGCCGACGGCGCAGATCCGGTATCCGAGCGTCTTGCGCAGCGCCACGAGAGCGCGCATCCGCCAGGCCAAGTCGGCATACTCATCCACGACGACGTCGTGTACGTCCACGCCGGTGTCGGCGTAGTTATCGCTTGCCTTCCGCAGGAAATGCGGATGCAGGATCTCGTAGTGCAGTGAGACGGGTCCCGATCGGTGTCGCAGGAAGAACAGCGTGGGCCGACCCTTCACTGTGGCGATCTCCAGCAGATCGCGCCCACCACCAGCGGCATAGATCAACATCACATCGCACGGCAGGTTCTTCGCCTGGGCAGCGTCCTCTTTCGTGCGCACCTTCACGACCGGCTGCCAACGCACGGCCAAGCCGTGTTGCGAGGTCATCTGTTTCAGCTCGGCTTCGATCCGCTGTACCTCGGCCGTGGCGTCGGCTTCGGTCTGGATCCCGCCCCACGAGCGCCAGCTTCGTTGCTCGACCGGCGTGGGCGTCGCGTAGGTCAGCACCGGCTGGACGACCAGATCTTTCGCCGGGGCGATGCCCGACGCGGCCGCCGGTTCGGCGGCGCGGGCCGATGGCGATGAACTCAGCCAGGCGGCAACGGCGGCCGAGCCGGCGCCGAGCATCAGCTCACGTCGGGACAGGCCAAGGCGGCCGACCGCTTCCATCGCGGACTGCAGCCCGGCTGAGCAGCAGGTACAACCTTCACCGTGCGTGTGTGCGTGTTTTGCCATGGCGTTCTCCTCCGCGGCCAGAATGGGTGACAGGCACTACCGTACCGGCTCGCCGGGGTCCGGTCAATTTGCCGG
>JAFGKA010000040.1 GCA_016928855.1 Phycisphaerae bacterium | reverse complement strand
GTCGGGGCCGTATTTCGCGAGACAGAGGATCGTCTGGATCCCATGCTTCGTCAGCACTCGTTTCAGCGGACCGGGCTCGTTGTAGCCGCTACGGTAGAGCTGGCCCGGCTCGACCTCGGCAAACCGCTTCGGCAGCACATAATCGCGACCGACGATGGCCGTAACCGTCACAGCGGTGAGCACGAGTACCACGACGATGGCGATTCGTTGTCGGCGATTTCCAGGCGGCACTTGTGGCATAGCGAATGTTCCTCCACAATAGCGGCCCGATTATAAGCGCGATCCCGCCGGATTTCGCGGTGCCGGTCTGCCAGATCGGCCGGAAGGCGTCGGGATGCGTCCGGTGCCGACGCCTATGAGCTATTATCGTGAACGACTCGAAGGGCTCGCGGGGGCTGGATTGCTACGGGGCCTTCGACCGGTGGACTCACCGCAGGGACCGCGCGTGCGCGTGGACGGGCGCGAGGTACTCTGTTTTTGCAGCAACAACTACCTCGGGCTGGCCAATCACCCGCAGATCGTCGGCGCCGTCCAGCGGGCGGTGGCCGAATGGGGCTGGGGCAGCGGGGCGTCGCGGCTGGTCAGCGGCTCGATGACACCCCATCATCGGCTGGAAGCCCGTCTGGCCGCGTTCAAGCGCGCCGAAGCGGCCCTGCTGACGCCGAGCGGGTTCCAGGCGAACCTCGCCGCGATCTGCACGGCGGTCGGGCCCGATGATGTCGTCCTGCTCGACAAGCTGAACCACGCAAGCATCATCGACGCCGCCCGGGCCAGCGGCGCCCGCGTGCGCGTGTTTCGCCATTGCGACTATGACGACCTGCGCAAGACGCTCGGCCAGACCACCGAGCATGGTCGGCGGCTCATCGTGACCGATTCGCTGTTCAGCATGGATGGCGATCTGGCGGATCTGAAGACGCTCGTGGCCATCAAGCAGCACTATGATGCGATCCTGTGCATCGACGAAGCACACGCAACCGGTGTGTTCGGCTCCAGCGGCCGAGGCGTCGCCGAAGCCGCCGGCGTCGAAGAACACATCGACATCACCGTGGGCACGCTGAGCAAGGCGCTCGGCGGCATGGGCGGGTTCGTCTGCGGCTCGCGCGATTTCGTGGACTGCGTGATCAACACGGCGCGGAGCTTCATGTACACGACGGCATTGCCCGCGGCGGCCTGCGCGGCGGCCGAGGCGGCCCTGGACTTGATCGACGCCGAGCCCGAGCGGCGCCGGCGCCTGCTGGCCATGACGGCGGATCTGCGAGCCCAGTGGCGGCAGAACGGCTTCGATGTGGCGGGCTCCGCAAGCCAGATCGTACCCTTGGTCGTTGGCGACGCGCAGCGGACAGTCGATCTAGCCGAGGCCCTGCTCGATCGCGGGATACTCGCTCCCGCCATCCGCCCACCGACGGTTCCCCGCGGCGCGGCGCGCCTGCGAATCAGCGTGTGCGCCGATCATACGCCCGAAGACGTAGCGCTGCTGGTTGACGCCGTCAAGGCCAGTTTCCCCGCCGCATGAAGGGGACGTTACTCATCATTGCCGGTAGTGAAGAAGGTTACGCCATCGGAGCGAGCCCGTCCCATCGAAGTTGCCCGGCAATGGGGCGCGCGAAGGGGACACCACTCATTATTGCCGCGCGCACTTGGCACAAAGTTTCTTTTCAACCCATCAGCCTACACCCCATTCGGCAATAATGAGTAATGTCCCCTTAATGGCACCCGGCGGCCGAGGCCGCAGGTCACTTCGTAGGGGATCGTGTCCATCAGCCTGGCCAGAGCGCTGACCGAATTCGGCGCGGCGGGCGTATCGTCGATGACGACTACCCGGTCGCCCTCGCCGGCGCCGGGAACGTCCGTCAGATCCAGCATGGTCTGGTCCATGCTGATGCGTCCAATGACCGGCGCGATCTGCGGCCGGCCCGTGCGGGGCTCGACGGTCATGACGGCCCGGTTGCCCAGGCTCCGCCGATAGCCGTCAGCATAGCCGATCGGCACGAGCCCGATCACGGTATCGCGCGACGCGACGAAGGCTCGGCCGTAGCCGACGGCATGTCCGGTCGGCAACCGCCGCACCGCGGTCAGGCGGCTGACCAGCCGCAGACTCGGCCGCAGTGCCACCGGCGCGGTCAACGTCGGGTCGGGCCAGTAGCCGTACATGCCGATGCCCGGCCGTACGAGCTGAAAATGCGAGTCAGGCAGCCGGAAGATCGCCGCCGTGTTTGCGGCGTGTCGCATCGGGACATCGAGCCCGGCAGTCGCCGCCGTGAACGTGGCGAGCTGCTCGTTCGCAAATGTGAGATCCGGCTCGTCGGCGGTTGCGAAGTGGGTGTAGACGGCGTCGACGAACAGCCCCGAAACCCGGCGGCACGCATGGACCAGCGCGATCGCCTGCGCTGGCTCGATCCCGGCGCGGCCCATGCCACTGTCGATCTTCACCTGGACGCAGGCGCGGCGGCCGGCCTCGCGAGCCGCATCGGCCAAGGCGCCGGCCTCGGCCTCGCCCGCGATCGAGCAGGTCAGATCCGCCCGGACGGCCTCGCGGGCGAGTGTTCGGATTTCGGCGGCCGTCGCACCGAGGACTGGCCTGCCAAACACGAGGATGCGCCCGGTCCAGCCAAGTTCCCGCAGCTCGAGCGCTTCGTCCAGCGTAGCCACCGCGAGGTCTTCGACGCCGCTCGCCCGGATCGCGGGCAGAATCGTCGCGATCCCGTGGCCGTAGGCATTCGCCTTGACTGCCGGACAGATCCGCACGCCCGGCCCGACGGCCTCGCGCACGAGTGAAAGGTTGTGCCGGATGGCGGCAAGGTTGATCTCCGCAACGAGTGGAGCGGCCCTTCGCATGGCGTCTGACTGTATCGGGCACGGCAGGCTCCGGCAACCGGGCGGCGCCCTCCGCGTTTCAATGCGAGCGGCCAGTGGACCGGGCCGGCGGGGGCCAGATGGAGCCAGCTCCCGGCCGCGAAAACGATGCTCGCCGCCGGCCCGGTTTGGCTGGCAACGGCCGGATCGGGTAACCTGCTACGACCATGGCCAAGACGATCCGACGTGAGAGCGTTTCCTCGCTGGTCCTGCACAGGCTGCTCGACGTAGCGCTGAACGTCCTTGCGCTGGCGGCGGCCTATGCCATCAAGGAATCGCTCGCAGCACGCGGCATCCGGCTGCCGACGCAGCCGCTGACGGCTGGGATCGTCCTCCACACCTTCGTCGCAGTCACGCTCATCTGGCTGGGCGTTACTTCGGCCCTTGAAACGTACCGCTTCAAGCGACGGCTGTTCCCGGAGATCGTCAATCTCACCGCGGCGCTTCTGCTGACGATCGCATTCTTCAACACGTATGTGTTCTTCACGCGTCTGTTCGACTTCCCGCGACTCGGCATGGTGCTCTATGCCCTGATCGGCACGGCCCTGCTCGCGACGTCGCGCGGCATCAAGGAATCCGTCCGCCGTGCCCTGCACCGCCGTGGGCGGCTGGTCAAACAGGTCGTCATCGTCGGCACCGGCGCCGTCGCCAGCCGGCTCGCCCGGGCAATCCGCACCGACCATGCGCTCGGCTACCGTCTCGTCGGCTTCATCGGCGACGGCGACACAGACATCGCGCCGGTGCTCGGCACCCTCGACTCGCTGGAACGTGTCCTCGACGAGCATCCGGTCGATGAACTCATCATCGCCCTGCCCGCCGAGCAGCACGCGCGTACGCTCGAAATCACCGAGCGCTGCCAAGCCCGCGCGGTGCGTATCCGCGTCGTGCCGGACCTCTTCGACGCAGTCGTCATTCGTGCCACAATCGGCGAGATTGACGACATCCCGCTGATCGGCCTGCGCGACCCGGCCATCAACGGCGCACAAAGCGTCATCAAGCGCCTTTTCGACTTGGCCGTAGCCAGCTTCCTGCTGGTGCTGTGTCTGCCGCTGTTTCTGATCCTGCCCGTGCTGATCTGGCTCGACAGCCGCGGACGAGCGATGTTCGTACAGGAACGCGTCGGCGAGAACGGCCGCCCGTTCCGCATGTACAAGTTCCGCTCGATGGTGCCCGAGGCCGAGAAACAGCTTGCCGAGTTGATCGATCTCAGCCAACTGTCCGAGCCGGTCTACAAGCTGAAAGACGATCCCCGCATCACCCGGGTCGGGCGATGGCTGCGGCGGACGAGCCTCGACGAGCTGCCCCAGCTCATCAACGTTCTCAAGGGCGAGATGAGCATGGTCGGCCCCCGGCCCGAGGCGGCGGACGTCGTCGCGCACTACAACGCCTGGCACCGCAAGCGACTGGCCGTCAAGCCCGGCATCACCGGCCCGATGCAGGTCGGCGGCCGCGGCGAGCTGTCACTGGACGACCGGATCAGTCTCGAACTGCTCTACATCTCCCAGTATTCGCTGCTCGAAGACGTCAAATACCTGCTCAGGACAATTCCGGCCGTCTGCCGTGGTCGCGGGGCGTATTGAGCTTGGTGGGGACATCACTCATTGCCGGGAAGTATGCATGCTATTCGCGCGGACAAGGCGTAGCAGTGAAACAGACCGGCAACAATGAGTGGTGTCCCCTTGCACGCTCTGCAATAATGAGTAATGCCCCCGTCCCGGTGGCCCATCCCTGCGCAGCATCAGGAAATTCCGTTGTGCTGCATCTTGAGAGTAGAAAACAGAGAGGAGACCGTTCGGCTGAGCTCACGGCCGAAGCCGCAGGAGAGGGCGTGCTCATCGCATCGCGATTGATACGCTCGCCAAGCACCCCTTGTCTTCTCTACTCTCTCCTTTCTCCCCTCTCCTGCTCTATCGCCGCTTTGCGGCGATCGGGGTGGGGGTGCGATGACGGAACTTTGCATAACCGCCCCCATCGTAGGCAAGAGAGGGGCCCAGGCACCTTTTTGTATGCATCCGCCACTGGCTCCCGCGTCCCGTGCGTCTTGAGGCCCGTCTTCGGCGGCCAACGCGCGTTTCGGCCAAAAAGGAGCCAGACCCCGGACCACCGGTGAAAAACCGGCCCTTGCCCGGTAGAATGAAATGGAATATCCCTACGGCGGCAGCCAATAGCTTCAGGGGGCTACGGCGTGATCATTGAGACGATCAACCTGACCAAGCGGTACGGCGACCTGATCGCCTTGAATAACCTCCACCTCTCGATCGAGGAGGGGGAGTGCTTCGGCTACATCGGCCCGAATGGGGCGGGTAAGACGACGACGATCCGGATCCTGGCCACGCTGCTGCAGCCGACCTGGGGCGAGGCCCGCGTCTGCGGCCACGTCATCGGCTACGAGTCGCGCAAGATCCGCCCGCTAATCGGGTACGTGCCCGACTTCTTCGGAGCCTACGAGGATATGGTCGTCCAGGAATACCTCGAGTTCTTCGCCTCGGCCTACGGCATCACGGGCGAGGCCCGCACCCGCATCGTCGGCGACGTTCTCGAACTGACCGACCTGTCCTACAAGCGTGACAGCCTCGTCGATTCGCTCTCGCGCGGCATGAAGCAACGGCTCTCGATCGCTCGGGTGCTGCTGCACGATCCAAAGCTGCTGCTGCTCGACGAGCCGGCCAGCGGGCTCGACCCTCGCGCCCGCGTCGAGATCCGCGAGCTGCTCAAAGAGCTGCACCGCATGGGCAAGACGATCGTCATCAGCTCGCACATTCTGCACGAGTTGGCCGAGCTGTGCTCGACAGTCGGCATCATCGAGCAGGGCGAGATGCTCTTTCATGGCCCGGTCAGCGAAGTCACCCGCCGCGCCCGTAGCGGCACGCGACTGCACCTCGTTGTCAACAAGGACGCGGAACTGGCCGCCTCACTGCTGGCCCGGCTCGAGAAGGTCAAGCTGGCCACGAACGAAAACGGCCGCATCAACATTGAGCTGGCCGAGGACGTACACGACTACTCATTCCTGGCCCGCGCGCTGCTGGACAACCACTTCCAGATCCGCGAGATCAAGGAAGAGGAGGTCAACCTCGAAACCGCCTTCATGCGGCTGACGAAAGGGATCGTACAGTAGGCCACCTGGGAACGGGCCGATGCCGTGCTGCGTGGACGGATATGGGGGATACGCGTGCGACGGACTTGCCGAGCCTCGCGACCCCAAGGGAGATCGTCAATGACACGACCAACTCTCCGCGTGACAGCGATCGCACTTACGTTGGCGTTGTGTAGCACCTTGGCGCCAGCACAGGAAGCCGAGGAAGAGGATCTCACGCGCCCGACGGAGTTGGGACTGCGGTTCACGCCCGGCATGGCACGGGCCATGAGCAGCATGTTCGCCAAGCAGGCGCTCGCTCGCGAATGGGAACTCGATGAAGACGCCCAGGGACAGGCCGCCGAAGCGATCGCCAGACGCATGATGGAATTCGCACACGAAAACGAGAAGCTTGCGCAGCCGTTCTTCGAGTTCGCGATCGAAACCCTCATGGAGAACCATGGGCGATTCACGCCGGAAACCGGCCGGCGGTGGGCGGAGCTGAGCCGACCTCTGATTGAGCCAGCGAAAGTGTTCTGCACGAAGGTAGCCGAAGACATTCGCCCGCTGATCCCGCCGAAGAAACAGCCGCAGTTCGCTGCGGGCATGATGGCCTTGGGCATGGGATTCCAACTGTACGAGAAGAAGATGGATCGCTGGGCCGCAGGCAAGGTCGGCAAGGGTGAGCATCCGTTCGATGTAGACCGCGAGAAAGCGGAACAGGAAGGTCAGGCCGGCGATCCCGCGGAGACCGATCCGCTGCACAATGAGCGGAAGCAGGCCGAGGGCATGGTGAATTGGGAGACGGTCGGCCGCTGGCGACACTATCTCAACATGACGATCTCGTACTACGACCTCGACGACGCACAGAAGAAGACCGGTGAAGCGATCCTCACTGAACTCGAGGAACGTGCGGCAAAGATCATGGATGAGCAATGGAAGGCAACCGCCATCGCCAACCGCATCAAGCGCCAGATGGTGTGGCGCGATGGATCGCTGCAGAACACGCCATGGGAATGGCACCTTGAAAACGAGTACGAAGAGCTGACAGCGCCCATCCAAACACTGCGGCGCGAGCTGCAGACGCGGCTGGACGAGTTGCCCACGACGGAACAACGCTCGGCATCCGACGGACGGACCGCCGAGAAGCTGGCGAAGCAGGGCATGGAGTCGTAGGAGACCGACGGCGTGAGACCACTCGTTGCGGAGATCGGAACCTGGCTATGGCGGTTGCTGCCGGCCAACCCGATTCTGCTGCGCGTAATCACCGGCGGCAGCCGGCGAAGCCGGCACCTGTGGATCCGCTCGGGCTACCTGGGCGTCCTGTTGCTGGTTGTGCTGTTCTCGCAGATGGGTACGGCCTCGGGCGGCGCGCAATCGCTGGCGGAGCATGCCAAGAACGCCACGAAGGTCTTCGCGTTCATCTCGTATGTGCAGCTCGCGCTGATGTGCTTCTTTGCCCCGGTACTGACGGCCGGCGCCATTACGCAGGAGAAGGACGCCGAGACGTTCAACATCCTGCTGACCACGCCACTGAGTAACGCCCAGATTGTGCTCGGCTCGCTGATGAGCCGGCTCTTCTTCGTCATCGTGCTGCTGCTGGCGGGCCTGCCGATCTTCTGCGTCACGATGCTCTTCGGCGGCGTGACGAGCCGCGAGATCTTCATGAGCTTCGGCATCGCCGGTTGCACGGCCGTGTTGACCGGCTCGCTGGCCATCGCCGTCAGTATGATGAAGGTCGGCACCCGTCGAACGATCTTCACGTTCTTCATGGCGATCGCCGTGTACCTCATGGTCGTCTTCGTAATGGGGATGTGGAGCTGGACCTTCGTCGCCGAAGGCCCGCCGACAACGGTGCCGCCCCGCTGGGGCATGAGCTGGCTGACGCCGTTCCACCCGTTCCTTGCTTTGATGGCGGCGACCGGGCGGGTGAACGTGCCGGCAGCCGCCGATCTGGGCGCCTACAACCCGCTCTGGCGCTGGGTGCTGTCGCGGCCGGGTCAGGCCTACATGGTCGGCACGCTGGTCGCGTCGATCGGGCTCGTGGCGCTCAGCACGCTCGGCGTACGCCGCGGCGCCCGCGAGGGCGAGACCACACGGCTCAGCCGCCTCTGGCAGCGGTTCGCGCGACGCAACGGCAACCATCTCGGCGATCGGCGGCGCAAACCACGGAACGTCTGGAAGAACCCCGTGGCGTGGCGCGAGGCACGGACCCGCGCATCCGTAGCCAGTCAGGGCCTGGTGCGCTATGTGTTCGTCTTCGGCGGGCTGCTCGCCGCGGGTGTGCTGTGGCTCTGTTACGTCAATGGCTGGCGCGGTGTGAACGCCTCGGACGCCCGCGACACGCTCAGCGCGCTGGTCCTGATCGAATTCGTCACGATGCTCGTCCTGGCGACGAACACGGCGGCCACAGCCATCACGCGCGAGCGCGAGGCCAACACGATGGAACTGCTGCTGACCACGCCGCTGACCAGCGAGTACATCGTCTGGGGCAAGCTGCGCGGGCTCGTAAGCTTCACCGTGCCGCTGATCATTGTCCCGACGCTCAGCGTGGCCATGTTCGCCGTCTACGACCTGTTCAGCTCCGCGGACCCGCCGGTCGTGCATCCGGAAGCGATCCTCGAGCTGCCGCTGCTGATGCTCGTGTACTCGGCGTTCGCGTGCATGCTCGGTTTGCAGACTTCGCTCAAGAGCCGCCGGACGGTGCAGGCCGTGCTGACCAGCGTCGGCATCCTCGTCGTGCTCGGCTTCGGCATCGGCATGTGCGGTTTTCTCTTCGCGACCGAGGCGAAGGAAAGCATCGGCCCCATCATCGCCCCCCTGACGATGGTCATCGCCGTCGCGATGGCTGTGAACCCCCAGATCACGATGGACACGACGAACGCCGCCACACTCGCTGACGCCCGCGCCCTGATGGTCGCCGGCACGATCATCGCTGCCTGCCTCTACGGCGTCCTCGTCCACACCATGTATAAGAACATGGTCCGCAACTTCGACATGACCGTCCGCAAGCAGTCGCAGTAGGGGACATTACTCATTATTGCGAGTGGAAGTGCCGTCACAGTCCCGCGGCGGGATCATCGCGTGGAAACAGTCCGCAATAATGAGTGGTGTCCCCTTCGCCGGAAGGAGTCAGAAGTCAGAAGCCGTCCATACCATCCATCATTCGCGCAAGACCCTTCCTGAAGACGCGCATGCGCACACCATCAGTTGATGCCAGAAAACGAACAGAAAGAACTGCCTCAATCCGCCGCCGGGAGAGTCAGCGTGAACGTCGTGCCCTTGCCGAGTTCGCTTTCGACGGACAGCTCGCCGTCGTGCTCCTCGACGAGTTCGCGACAGATCGCCAGGCCCAGGCCGAGGCCGCGCTTGTCGGGCTTGTCCTCGTACTGCTTCGTCGAGAAGAACGGCTCGAAGACGCGCACCAGATCCTCGTCGCGAATGCCGCAGCCACTGTCGCGCACGTGCACGGCCACCTTGCCGTCGCCGGTCGGCTCCGCATCAAGCGTCAGCCGCCCGTGCCGACCGAGCATCGCCTGCCGCGCGTTGAGAATGAGATTAAACAGAACCTGCTGAATCTGATGCCCGTTAACTCGCACAGCCAACTCGGGATCGATCTGGATCTTGACGGCGATATTGTCCTTGGCGAGATCCCGCCCGAGGCAACCCATCGCATCCTCGATCAACTTGACGATTCGGTATCGTGAATGGCCCGTCTCGCCGTTCTTGACCATGCCGACGATGCGATCGCACATCTGCCGCATGATCTCCACGTTCGACAGTGTCTTCTCGAGCGCCTTCTTCGTCAGGCCCTCATCGCCGGTATCCAGTGCCTGACGGGCATACGCCATGATCGGCGTGAACAGGTTGTTGAACTCGTGGGCCAGCATTGCCGACATCGTGCCGACGCTCGCAAGCCGCTGGGCATGGCGAAGCTGCTCCCGCAGGCTCAGGAACTGGCCTTCAAGCTGATCCAGTTGTGCTTGCAGAACATCTTCGCCCGTCGATACACTAATCGGCACGCCGTCCGTTGCCCCGGTATGATGGGTGGGTACTGCCATGGCTTCCTTTATATGGGTTTCGTGCTCTGCGCTTATCGGCAGATCGTTTGGAGATTCTGTAGCCCGATGGACCCGCTGAACCGTCTGGAAACGCTGCTGACGCTGGCCGACGCCATCGGCATCGAAATCCGCCGTACACCGCTCGGTGGCGAAGGCGGCGGCCTCTGCGCCCTCCGCGGCCGGCGCGTCCTCTTCGTTGACACCGCCGCTGACGTCGCCACCCAGTATGAGAAGACCGTCGCCGCCCTTGCCGGACTGTCCGAGGTGCAGGACCGCTTCCTCCCGCCCGAGGTCCGCGACGACCTCGACAACGCGGCCAACGCAACGTAGCGGCCGGGGTCTGGCTCCTTCTTGCCAGCACCGTTCCCGGCCGGCGAACACCGGCCTCGAAACGGAAGGACGCTTCGTAGGCCTATGGCGTAGCCAAGCAAAAAGGTGCCTGACCCCTTCGCCCGCCCGATCCCCCTGCACTGGCCGGACGACCGCCGAACCAGTATGCTCACGCCGCCACTGCAACGTACCCGTGAACCCAGTAGAGGCGTGAAATGACGTTCGCCGAACTGCTCGACGGAATCTCAGGCCTCGTCTGGGGCCCCG
>JAFGKA010000263.1 GCA_016928855.1 Phycisphaerae bacterium | reverse complement strand
CCAGCAGCTCGACGCCTGCGTCGGCAAGGTGCTTGATGCACTGGACGCGGAAGGTCTCGCCGACAACACACTGGTCGTCTTCACCAGTGACAACGGCGGCCTGTACATCCGCGAACCGTTGGCGGCCGGACATCGCCCGAACGGCGCGTTGCTGGGTCAGAAGACCGACGCGTGGGAAGGCGGCCATCGCATCCCGTTCATCGCCCGCTGGCCAAGCCGCATTCCACCGGGCACCCGGTGCGAGCGGCTGCTGGGCCTGACGGATCTGATGGCGACCCTCGCCGCGGCGGCGCACGTTGCCATGCCGGCCGGTGCCGCGCCCGACAGCCTGAACCAACTGCCGGTGATTCTCGCCCCGGAGACAGCACCGGCCGTCCGCCACGAGCTGCTTGCGCAAGGCACCGGCGGCTACGCGTTACGCCAGGGCGACTGGCTCTATCTGCCGAAGCAAGGCTCGGGCGGCTTCACCGTCCGGGTTCCGCCGGGACCGCTGTGGGGCCTGCCCTATGCGAAGATGGGCCTGACCACCAGCGACATTGATAGCGACGGCAGAATCAAGCCTGACGCGCCAGAGGATCAGCTCTACCATCTTGGCGACGACCTGGCCCAACGGAAGAACCTCACGCGCGAGCACCCCGAACGCGCCGAGGCGATGCGAGCGCGCCTCGAAGAACTCAGACGAAGGCCGAAGCGGGCTTCGCCTTCCGCCTCCCCGTGATACTCCTTCGAGGACCGCCGATTGGGCCGCCGGCGACGATGATCGCCGAACATGCACTTCGTGAGCGAATTCATCGCCGTCACGCTGCAAGTAGCGTTGGCCAGGCACGTCGGCCTTGTGACGCTATCTACCCGACATTACACTCCCTGGAGGTTGCCAGATAACGCTTGAAACAGACGTCAACTGCACGAGTGAAATGCTCGCTGGAAGCTGGTGTTCAGCGTGTCTTTTGCGGAGCAAGAGGACTATGGTCAGACATAAGCCGGGAAGGAACAAGGCCTTTGTGCCTATCATGTGCGCTTTGCTGGGAGTCACGGTCTGCCTGTCCTACCACAGCACCGCAATCTATTCCTACGGGCCTGCGTCGAGGGATTCGCAATATGGCTGGCCGCTGCGATACGGTTTTGACCAGCACGATGTCCTGGGCGAGTTCTTCGTGCGGCTCTCCGGGTTTGACTGGATAGCATGCTGCATTGATGTCGCAATCGGCGCCCTGATCGGAGCAATATGCGGCGGTGTGTTGACATGGCTTCGCCATACAATGAAGAAGAAACGGGATTGAACAGCGATGAACGCTCAGAAACGGTATTGTCGATTGTTGATCGCTCTGTGACCTCCGTGTTCTTGTGTTGTCGCTGCTTCCGAACGCACTGCCGGCAAGATGGTGGCACACGGCCTGTCTTCCCATTCGCGTCGATTCGCGTTTATTCGCGGTTCCTCTTCCCGTTTGCCGGCGTTTCGCGGGTGGTGCGGAATGAGAGCGGGTACGCGATGGCCGGTGTGCCATCGACGGCCTTGAATTCCTGGTGCTCACCGCCGTTGATGCTCAGCCAGTAGCCATGGCCCGGCCTGAGCGTCACCGGCAGGACGCACGTGCGTGCATCCAGCCAGATCAGTTCACCGCGACGAGTCGGAAAGGTCGGCCCCTCACCGACGAACGAATGGCTGTCGCGGCTCATGTCGCCATCGAACGTCACGCGAATCTCCTGCAGGCCGGGATCCACGTCGAGCGCCCCGCTGACCGGCAGGGTGGCAACGACTGAAGGCGCCTGCCGGATCACCGCCGCATAGTGGCCGGCGTACTCGTTGAAGAATGCCACGATTCTCGGCATAAACGTGTTGAACGTGGGATACCGCTCACGGTCCACCTCGTATTCGGCGAGCCGCTCCGACAGGTCCTGCGTCCATTCGAACCCCCGGCCGTGCTGCCGCACCGCCTCACTGTAGGCGGCCGCCTCACCCTGCGTGGCATGGACAAAACGAACGACGCACGCCCGCACGAGCGATTCACACATCATGGTCTGCCACGTGCCATATTTCTGGCGTCGAAGTTGGTCCGCGCGCGGTGCGTACAGCCGTTGAGCGGCAGTCTCCAACTGGTCGGCGTAGGCTTGGACCAGCGGGTTCGTATACGGATGGCAAAATTCGTGCGCCAGCCAGCCGGCCACATCCCCGATCACCGGCAGGCCCTCGGCGTCCCAGCGAGTCACGCCAAGAACGGGCGTCATGTCTTCGCGTCCGTCCGGATACCGCACGCTCACGCCGTATCCGCCCGGCCCGGCAAGCAACCCGACGATCACCCGAAACGTGGTATCCGCGCGGGGCCCGAAGAACCCATCGAACCACTGGCGATAAGCCGATTCCTGCACGCGATCCGTCATGCGTTCCGCGGCCACGCGATACAATGTCTCGTGCCGCGCAAAGAAGCCCTGGAAGTCGGTCGTGTCGGAAAAGTGGCGTGCCTGCGCCAGGAACTGGCGGGCCTCGGCGGGCCTCCATCGGCTGTCGAGCCGAACCGGCTTTGCGTTGAACGGAATCTTCAGCTCGAGGCTCGCGGCGTCTTCCAGATGGACCGCCATGCTCATGACGGCGTCATACCCCACGCCGCGGCTCGCGCGCAGGCGCTGCGCGGTCGCGATCACGGGGTGGTTTCGAAACGGACCGAAGTGCGCCTCCACATCGTCGGCATACGGCGACGTCGATGAAGGATGGTTGTATTCGGGATTGCCGGCGAGCCGAAAGAGAATGCACATCAACTCAACGCGCGGGTCCACATCGGCGTGGAGCGCGGGCCGGGTCGTTGCCTGGCTTTCGGCCGAAGCCGCCGCGAACACCGAAAGAACGAGACGGGCAACGGTCGGCATCACAGCCCCACCCACCACGAGGAAAATCGCCCTTTCCGCCTTCGCGTCGACGAGCGTTCATCCGAGTACGCCGCAACGACAACGACCACGGCAGACTGTCCATCGAGGCAGTCAGAAGAGCAGATGCATCATCGACTCGGTGGCGGTGTCGGGGTCGCCACGTCTGGCCTTGTCGAAGGCCTCGCGGTACCGCGGCTGGCGGTCCTGCCATCGTTGCAGATCTTCATCGATCGCATCCGTCACACGATCGGAAACGGTAGCGGTCCTGGCGACGTCCCGGTCGTGCCGCGCCGCGATCCGATCGAAGGTACCGTCGATCTTCGCCGGGCGCCTCGCCTCGGCCTGCTCAAGCTGGCGCGTCAGTGTCTGCACGGTCGCGTCCCGCCGCTGGAGGCGACGTTGGGCGGTGGGGTGGTCGCAGCCACTGACCCAGAGCGCAGCGAGAACGACCCACGCCGACAGCCCGATACGTCCCAGCCGACCTATCCGACGGCAAGTCTCCATACACTAACAGTTTACGCAAAAAACAGCCGGGAGGCAACAGACCGGTCGCACCGGAACCACCCGCCGCAGAGCACCATCGAGGCCGGCTGTCAGATCGCAGGGTGGTGCTTCGGGGGTTCGGTGTGCTACAATATATCCGGTTTCGCTGAAACCCATCTCCCCCCAGCGTGAGGTCGCACATCATGAATCACGATCAATTTGTCGAGGGCGTCATGCGGAACGCGGGGTTGACGAAGGCCAACGTCAACCGTTTCTACGCCGGGCTTCTGGAACTGGCCCGCCGTGAGCTGGCGCGAAACAAGCACTTCGTGCTGCCGGGTCTCGGCTCGCTACGGGTCAAAGTCCGCAAGGCGCGTACCGGACGCAACCCGCGATCGGGTGAGCTGATGCGAATACCCGCCCGCCGGGTCGTACGGTTCCGGGCGTTCGGCAGCCTGCGCGACATGGTCAACGCGGCAGGCGAAGCCGCGCCATCGGACGAGGCCGCGTCTCAGTCCACGTCGAGCACGACGTAACGCTTCGACAGGTACGTGCTGCCGACGTTGACGCAGGCGATGTGACCACACTGGACATGCTGTCGGTTGTGGCTGTGGCCGCAGACCATGTGCCGCACCTTGGGCGACGCCAGCAGTAAATCGCCGAAGCGCGTACTGCCCATGAACGCGTTGGCGAAGTCGTAGCTCGGCCGGCCGGAGCCCTTGACCATCGATGCGAACGGCACGTGGTGCATGCCCACGACGATCTGATCCACCTGCGGTTCGACGGCACGGAGCTGCCCGGCCAGTTGATCGCACAGGCGACGGGTAAACTCGTGATCCATCATCGGCAGGCGGACGAACACCCCGTCCATCCAGCGGGTCGTGACCTCGAGCGCCGAGGCCGGCAGGTCGTCGTGCCCCTCGACCAGATGGCGATGTTCATCCATCCGGGCCGCCGCGCCGGGACCCACCTTGCGCTCATAGAATCGAATCGGAATCCCCAACTCTCGCTGCCGGAACGAATAGTCGTACCAGCCCATGCAGCCTACGATCGCCACCCCGCCGGCGACGTACGGTTCGGCATCAAGATACCAGACGCCGGCCTCGCGACAGAGGTCCGCGATTTCCTTTTCATACCGCACCAGGGAGTCCTGGCCGTAGGTCCAGATGTCGTGGTTGCCAGCCACAAAAAAGACCTGGCCGGGGAAGTGCTCGAAAAGTGAGAAGCATCGCCGTAGAATGCCCAGGTCCCGGCCGCAGGCGTCGCCGAGAATCAGCAGCGCGTCGCCGCCCAGCCGGTTGATCTTCGCGGCGACGTGCTCGGTGGGCACGACGCTTCGAGGGATGTTGTAGTGCAGGTCGGCGGTGGCCACGATCCGCATGCGTCGATCTCACAACGAAAAGGAACGTAGGAAATCCAGTGAGCGAACCATCGGTCCACCAGGGAACGTCCGAGGCCGGCTCTGCCGACTCCATCATCCTGCGCGTCGAGGGTGTACACAAGTCCTTCCGCACCGGCGGCTCGACCGTGCACGCCCTGCGCGGCGTTTCGCTCGAAGCCCGACGCGGCGAATTCATCGCGATCATGGGCGCCAGCGGCTCGGGCAAGAGCACGCTGATCCACCTGATCGGCGGGCTCGACCTGCCGGACCAGGGCCGCATCGTCGTCGAGGACCACGACATCTCCCGGCTTTCAGATCGACAACGGACGCTATTTCGGCGACGGCGGCTCGGCATCATCTTTCAGGCGTACAATCTGCTGCCGACGCTGACGGCAGCGGAGAATGTCGCGCTGCCGTTGCTCGTGGACGGCGCGGCGGGCACGGAGATTGAAACACGCACGATCGAGGCCATCCGGCAGGTGCACCTCGAAGCCCGCGCCACCCATCGCCCGCAGGCGATGTCCGGCGGTGAGCAGCAGCGCGTGGCCATCGCACGGGCCTTGCTGAACAATCCCGCACTCGTGCTGGCCGACGAACCGACGGGCAATCTGGATTCGAAATACGCACACGAAATCTGGGCGCTCCTGCAGCGGATCGCGGCGGAGGGGCACCGAACCGTCATCATGGTGACGCATGAAGCGGCCGCCGCTTCGTTCGCCAACCGTGTGATCGTACTCAAGGACGGCGAAATCATCGGGCAGATCAGACCCGAAGAGGCAGGGAATGCAACATTGGTGGCAGGTCGCTATCAGGAACTCACGAGCTAGGCCCGGCCGCACGGTGCTGAGCACCCTGGCCATCGCCCTGGGTGTCGGCGCGGTCATCTGGGTCACTGGTGCGTACGAATTCATCCGCCAGAGCGTCTCGGAAGAGGTCTGGACATGGATCGGCCGCAGCCATCTGGCCATCGAGTCGAAGTTCGGCGAATCCGGCACGGTATACCAGTCGCTGGTGGAAGAGGTACGCGCTGTACCGCACGTTCTTCATTCAACCGGCCGTCTCAAGGAGAGCGTCGAGGCGGTGCTTGGCCGGCCTGACGCGGAGAGCGAACCCGAAACGGCGCTGGTTGACGCCGTGGGTATCATGCCGGAGACGGAATACCAATTCCGCGACCACGACAAGATGTTGCGCGCCGGCCACCTGCCGGCGCCGAGCGAGAGCGGCGTCGCCGTCGTGGAGCAGGCCTTTGCGGACGAACACGGCCTCGGCCTCGGCGACACGCTGCAGCTCCGGGAAAGCCCCTTCGCCCCACGCTTCGAGTTCCGCATCGTCGGGCTCGTCGAACGTCGGCGCGTCCGTCGTCTTCAACAACCGACCGTCCTGCTGCCGCTGACGGACCTGCAGGCGATGAAGCCCCGCGACGGCGTGCCGCGCGTTACCAAGGTCGATATCATCCTCGATGACACATCGCCCAAGACGTTGGCGATCACCGCGGCCGCCATGCGCAGGCTGGTCGATGCCCACGACCAGGGCTTCATGCTGACCACGTCGGAAGCCAAGCTGCAGCAGGTCGAAATCGCCCAGCGGCAGACGCGGTTCATCCTGACCCTGATCAGCAGCGTAGCACTGTTCACCGCGTTCTTCATCATCCTGAGCACGATGAGCATGGGCATGGTCGAACGCATCGGCCAGCTCGGCCTGTTGCGCTGCGTCGGCATGACCCGCACGCAAATCTCGCTGCTGGTGCTCGGCGAATTGCTGCCGATCGGGCTGGTCGGCATCGTGATGGGCGTGCCCGTCGGCATCGGCCTGATCGGGCTGAGTGTGCTGATCGCTCCGGGCTACGTCGGGCGCGTGGCGGTCAGCCCGTGGGGCCTGGCGATGGCGCTCGGTGGCGGCGCCGTCACCGCGATCGCCGGAGGCCTGCTGCCGGCGCTGCAGGCGATGCGGATTTCGCCGCTGGCCGCGACCCGGCCGCAATCCCGCGGCGTGCGGCCGAGCGTCGATATCGTCGCCGCCGTCCTCGGTGCGGGCATGATCGTCGGACACGTGCTGATGGTCGCGAAGATGCCGCCGATTCGGTGGTTTGACGCGGGCTCGGCCCTGGCTGGCGTCATGCTGCTGTACTGCGGCTACGCCCTGCTGGCGCCGGCCGTGATCCGGTTCGGCGGCGGGCTGTTCGTGCGAACAGCCTCGCTCACACTGGGCGTGCCGCACCGGCTTCTGGGCGATCAGGTCGGTCGGGCCTCATGGCGCAGCGCGGGGATCTGTTCGGGCCTGATGGTGGGCCTGTCCCTGATCGTCTGTCTCGTCGTCCACACGCAAAGTCTGACGGCCGGGTGGGACTTTCCGAAGCGCATGTGCGAAGCCTTCGTCTACACCGGTGGCGTGACGATCGATCCGGCACGGGCGCGCGAAGCCATCCGTATCGGCGGCGTCAGCGATGCGGCCACCGCGAACGACTTCGAATGCTACAACCGCGGCTACAAAGGCCGCTTCGCCGTGGGAACGCCCGAGGATTTCTTCCGCATGATCAAGCTCGAATTCGTCGGCAGCACGCAGGAAGAAACTATGGCGAAGATCCGGCGCGGCGGATGCATCCTGGCCTCACCGGAGTTCGCCGACTTCCACAAGCTCAATGTGGGTGATCGCTTTCCAATCCGCGTGGGCCAGCGCACCGCTCTGTTCGAGCTGGCCGGGCTGGTTGAATCGCCGGCGCTCGACATTGCCGCGGCATACTTCAACGCCGACAGCAACCTGATGGGCGCCCAGGTCACCGGCGTGATGGGCACGTTCGCCGACGCACAACGCTTCTTCGGCATCGAAGAGCAGGTCCGCCTGTTCCTGATCAACTACGATCTGCCGACGACGGAGCCTCCGCGGCTGTTCCACGAACCGGAACTGCCGAGCCTGACGCGCCCGGCCGCTCTCGTCGAATGGATGCGGGACTGGAAACCACGCATGCCAGAACGGACCGTGGAACTGAACAAGATTGAGGCGGCATGGGCCGCGCTGGGCGAGCGGGCGGAAGACACGCGCCTCATGGGCCTCGAGGGCGACCTGGTCCTGCTGCGCACGCTTCGCACCGCCTTGCTGGAGGGCAAGGATGGCTGGGCGCACCGCAGCCCCGAAGAACGCTGGCGCCAATTCCGCGAGGAGGCCGTCCTGACCCTGATCACCCAGCGGATCGACGTACCCAACGCGTTCAAGCGATCGGTCGCCGAACTCAAGGCGGAGATCGACCGGACACTCAACACGGCCACCTACCTGATGACCGCCGTGCCAATGGTCGCGCTGGTGGTGGCAGCACTCGGCGTCGGGAATCTGATGATGGCCAATGTGACGAGCCGCTCGCGCCAGCTCGCCGTGATGCGGGCCGTCGGCGCCACGAAGTCGCAGGTGACGCGACTGGTGATCGGCGAGGCGCTGGTTCTCGGTACGATCGGGAGCGTCCTCGGGCTCGGTCTGGGGGTACACGCCGCGCACAGCGTCAACACGCTCACGCACCAGATCTGGGGCCTGCCGATGCCGTTGACGCTCAATTGGCGATTCATCGGCCTTGCGGTGGCCCTGACCGTCGGCGTCTG
>JAFGKA010000039.1 GCA_016928855.1 Phycisphaerae bacterium | reverse complement strand
GCCGGTACTCATTCAAGTTTTTCTGCAAAACGCAGTTGACATCTTCCGATAAGCGCGTGTATAGTAGTGATGAACGAGGTCTGTGGCGTGATCTGAGGTTGTTGTTCCCCTCGGTATCATTCATTCGGTTCATGCCTTGGTCCGCCAACCTCTGGTAGGTCGTTCGCACCAGATCGTATTTGGCGGTTCCAATCCGGTTCGTAACTAGCTATAGCAAGCGTGGCTGTTGAGGTCACGTGTGCGGCACCCGGTTCGCGCTGAGGTGTTTCCCGCTCGGGAGTGTATCTTTTCTGTCCTCCCGATGGTCAGGGCCTATCCAGTGCGTCCACGGGGACGGGAATGCCTTCTGGAACGGCATGAGGAGTCAATGCCGTTTGAGTCTGTGCGGTTCCACGCCCCGGGTCTGTGATTTCGCCTTCTTCGCGGACCCGGGCGTGGAAAACTACGCCGCAGGAGTTTGACACGGTGCGTTTTTCGGGGCGACAGCAGACCCCGTGGACACGAACAGCTTTGGGGTGCGTGTATCCCGAGCTGGGGCTGTGGAGTCAGTAGGACCGTTGGACAGTGGACACAGGCCGGATGCCGCGGGGTCTCAACCCGCTCCCCCGCGGCATCCACACGGCCCGCCTCGCCAAACCGCTGTCTGTTTCTCCCGCAACTCGCTCTCGCCGGGCCGGGCGGCTACACTGATGGGCGTCCGGAGGTTTCCTGGCCATACCGATTTCTGATGGAACTCTGGGCCGGCCCCTTGACGCCGTTGCCGCCCGGATGCCTGTGGTCGATCCTGATTCGTGCCCACAGCCGTCAGTAGTCGTGATCACGGCGGAGAGCCGATCATGGAAATGCAGGTACGAAAGATCCGTCGCGGCGGGCTCGGGGCGCTCTGCGGCGTTGCCATTGGACTGTTGTCATCCATGCCCGGTCAGGCGACTGGAGCGGCTCCCGCCGACTCGCAGCGGGCGCGGCCCAACATCCTGTTCGTCTTTGCCGATCAGCTCCGGTACACGGCGCTCGGTTCGAGTGGCAACGAGGTCGTTCGGACGCCGAACCTGGATCGACTGGCGGGCGAAGGCATGGCATTCGACCAGGCGTTTTCGAGTCACCCGCTCTGTTCGCCATACCGGGCCCAGATCCTGACGGGTAGGTACGGTCATTGCACGGGTGTCATCGATAACGAATACCGTCTCAAGCCGGATCAGGTGACGTTGGCCCAGGTGCTCGGGAACGCCGGCTATCACACGGGTTTCATCGGCAAGTGGCACCTGGGCTACGGCCCGTACACGCCGGACAAGCGCTACGGCTTCGACTACATGGCGGCGTATGACTGCGGATCCGGCTTCTACAAGACCAGCTATCACGAGAATGAACGCGGGCCGATCCCGTTCGACAAATGGGCGCCGGAGGGCGAGACCGATCTGGCGATCCGGTTTGTGGAAGAGCACACGCGGACAAGGGCGGACGATCCGTTCGCGCTGGTCATGGCCTGGGCCCCGCCGCACTGGCCGTACGATCAATACCCGAAGCGGTTCAAGGTCTACGACCCGGCCGCGGTTGACCTGCCCCGAAATGTGCCCGTGCAGATGGCGGCCTTCGCCCGGCAGGAACTCGCTGACTACTACGGGTGCATCTCGGCGCTGGATGAACAGATGGGCCGGCTCCTGGCGGCACTGGACCGACTGGGCCTTGCCGACAACACCATCGTCTGCTTCACCTCGGACCACGGCGACCACCTCAGCAGTCACGGCTACGGCAAACCGAGTGACAAGTGGATGCATCACTCGATGCGCGCCTCGAAGTCTACGCCCTATGATGAGGCGATCCACATTCCGTTTCTGATGCGGTTCCCTCGTCGCGTGCAGGCCAAGAGCCGAACCAAGGTGATGTTCAGCAGTGTGGATGTGATGCCTACGCTGCTGGGGCTCTGCGGGCTCGGCGTGCCCGAGGGCGTCCAGGGCCACGACCTCTCGCACGTCGCGTTTGGCAAAGAAGGCCCGCCGCCGCCGGATTCGGTGTACCTCCAGAACATGGGGCCCGGCTGGCCGTATCGCGGCAAATGGGTCGGCTACTGGCGCGGCGTCCGCACCGAGCGCTGGGTCTACGCCCGCTGGCACAACAACGAGCGCGAACCGATGCTGTTCGACCGGAACAACGACCCGCTGGAGATGCAGAACCTTGCCGGGAAGGCGAAGTTCGCCGATGTCCAGCAGCAAATGGAGACCCGCTTGCAGCGATGGATCGCCGACACAAACGATCCGTTCGATACGGGGCCGCGCGATCCAAAGACAGGCATGCTGGAACTCGGCCAGGAGTTCGCGGACGACAAATGGAACCGGCCGTAACCGGCTGAGCCTTTCCCATCTTCGGCCGTACGCCGGAGGGCGTCACGCGCCCTCGTCGCCGCCAGAGCAGACAGCGTTCTGTCACTGGGCCCAATCGCCAGCTCTCATCGCAAATGACGATGCCCAACGACGACACGGGCGATCGCGTCGATTCACGCACGCGGCAGGTGGCCACGCGCCGGAAGCGGCCCAAAACCACCAGGAAAGACCCGGCGGCGGGATCTCGATCATCGGGGCGCCGCGGCGCTTCGCGAAGGCGGGCCGGTGTATTCAGCACGCCGTGCGGGTTGAGTGTTTGGGAGGCAATTCTTGCATTCTGGCCTACGGCTCGATCGAGCATCTGCGCTTCCGGAATCACGTCGGTATCACCACGCCCATCACCCTCTGGATCGACTACGTCGTCGACGCGATTGCCCCCCGGGCCGGTGGTCGTGCAGGATTTCGAGGGCTTTGCCAACGGCACGGAAGTGATGTTCCAGGAGCCGAGCTTCTCCGGTTCGACCGCGGCTAGCATCGCGGTCGGGAGCACCGCGGGCGTGGACGGCTCGACGGCGTTCAACGGCGCCGCGTCGTACAAGGTCGATTGGACATTCGTGGACGGCGTCCCGACCCGCTGGCTGCGGCTCAGCACGTTCAACACCACGAACAGCCCGAACCCGTTGATTCGCTTCGACCAGGGCAGCGAGGTGACGGTGCGCATCAAGGCTGTCCCCGAACCGGTCACGGCCCTGTTGCTGGGTACCGGTGCCGTCCTGTTCGCCCGCCGACGTCGCCCCACCTGAGGACGGCGACCCGGCGGCGGGGGCACTCGGCGAACGGCAGGGGGGCAACATTGTCTCGGCAAGACACGCCGACCGTGTCGCGTTCCGGCGTACGTGTTCAGTGTGGCGGGGTCTGGCTTCTCTCGACCCGAGCGGAACGCGTCCACCGACCGCAAGCGTCAAAAAAACGACGGCGAGAACGAACAGGAAGGCGTCGGAGTGTCTGCTACTGCCCTCTGCCTTCTACCTGTTTCCGTCCGCTGCCGACTGCCTACTGCCCACTGGCTTTCTCTGTCTCCTGTCTTCTGTCTCCTGACTCCTCATTAAAGATGCGTCGAACCGCAGATTTTCGCAGATGCTCGCAGATTCAAGGCTGAGTCCCAGACCACAGGGCGCGATGGAGGTAACGAAACAGGCGTCAGCCGTTCGGCTGAGCTCACGGCCGAAGCCCCTTTGAATTGCGGGGGCGCGACGCTGCCGTGGAGAGCGGTGGAGCCGCATCCGCCTGCCGTTCCCTTCTGCTTCTGCCTACTGGCGCCTGGCGGTCGGATTGCAGCGATTCGAGAACCAGCTGCAGCTCTTGCTCCGGCGTCCACATTCGACGTTGCTTCCGTTTGCTCATGACGGTTCCTCCAGCGACGACGCCTCCGTTCGCGGCCAGAACATGTTCCAGGCCGGGTTCGACGCAAGCTGGGAACTGGATGTATTCGGCGGGTTCGCCTCGCTCCAACGCTTCGAGAGTAGCGTCGTAGGCCGGGAGCTCCCCCCTGATGTTCTTGAGAGTGCCATATTTTCGTAACCGGAGCCATCGCGAACAACGGTAGCGAGATCGGGCGCAGGGTCTACCGTGGTATCAATCGCAGCGACGACACCGACCTGTATGCCTCCATCTGTTTGACGGGGATGTTGTTGACCTCGATGAAGCCACGGACCATCGCCTTCATGGCGTCGGCGAATGCCCGTGGTCGTCCCTGCGGATGGGTGATGCCGGGGAACCAAACGTAACCGTCCAGGCGGGGGTGTTTCTTCTAGCGCCGTTTCTGCATGCCAGGCAGGATATCCATCTCCGGGCCACTCAGCGACTCCCGATACCCAGAGAGCCGGGAGCGCCGCCCAGCTTCTGGGGGAGGACTCATCGGAGACCCGAACACCTGCCAACCGGCGGGTTCGGATCTGGCGTTTTTCTGGCGGTTTGGGTGTAACTAACGGCACTGAAAGGGACTAAACGGCATTCAACGGGACGCAACGGGACTTGACGCAGCGATGTAAGTGCTGTATATGACTATATATAGGTATGCGGGCGTAATTCAGTGGTAGAATGCCAGCTTCCCAAGCTGGACGTCGAGGGTTCGAATCCCTTCGCCCGCTTTGTGGTATAATGCCTGTGCCGAACGCTGTTTAGCGTGCCTGCCTGCGTCGGGCAGTGCGGCCCAGAAGTCCTTAACAAGCCGGTAAGACTACCGGTCTGGCGCGGACAAAGGAGTCGCATGATGCCCCGACTAAAATACAAGGTTCCCAACTATTGTTTTCACAGGCCCTCCGGCCAGGCCGTCGTCTGGTTCGGCGGACATGCGCACTACCTCGGCAAGTACGGTTCACCCGAGAGCCATGCTGCGTACCGACGGCTGGTCACCGAGTGGGCCACCACGAAACGTCTCGGTGCCATGGTACTTCTCCAGATGCGGCACGGCGCTGGAAGCTCTCCGCGTACCCAGGCCGTAGCTGTCCTCGCCGTAGTAGCTGCCAGGTGATCCAAACGAAGCACCTCCGACATTCACGTCGAAACCGAGGTTCTTCGGTTCGGCACCTTCAAAAGCACGCGCCCCGAAGTGCCCTTTTCCAACGTGGATTGTGCGATAGCCGGCCTTCTGCAACAACCGTGGTAACGTCACGTCGTCGCGTTTCAAACCACTCCAATTCCATTCCGGGGGACCCCAGGGACCTCGATTGTCCTTGTCGGGATCGATCCAGTTTGTGGTGTGATGCCGCGCAGCGTTCTGGCCGGTCATGATGGAGATGCGCGTCGGCGAACAGACGCTCATGGCATAGAAGTTGTTGAAACGGATGCCTTGCTTCGCCAGCCGTTCCATGTTGGGCGTGCGATAGTAGTCATTGAGGGGATATCGCTTGGCTGCGCCTGTCTCGTCTGTTAGAAACGGCACCGAGGTATCCATGACGCCCATATCGTCGACGAGAAAGACAACGATGTTGGGCTTAGCCGGGGCGGATTCCGCGTGAAGCCCAACGGGAAAAACCACGAGTACGCCGAAGACAGCGAGAAGTGGTCGGGGTATCATGACGCCCTCGCTTTGTTTGAAGTCGACTTGCGAGCGACCAGGCCGAGGAACAGTGTCTCTGGGGATGCGGCACGTTGCCCGGATATCCCCTTTCGACGCCTGTGCGGATCCTTGCCAGATTCTGCACATTATCACTCGCTCCGCAACCGGCAGGCAGCCGCTGACGACGTCCAGCCTGGCCGGCTGGCAATCGTGCATTCCTGCGACGACTTCCGGCTCACCGGGCTGGGCGTCGTATTGCGCCGGACTTGCAGCGAGACTACGCGTTGGGCCGCAGATCCACGCCTGGCAACTGGCGCCAGCCCCGAGATGGCCCACGGGGCTGCCACAGCGGTCCTCTCGCAGGGCGCCGATGCGGTTTACCTGTTCAACTACTTCCCGGTGAACTTTCCCCAGCCGGTCTATCAGGACGCGATCAGGGCCATGGCCACGAACAGAACCTTCTCGAAAACCTCGACCTGGGGTGGTTGAGGATTCGCGCACGCTTGCACGATGTGCGGCTGTAATTCCAGTGGCCGGAGGGCCTGCTCGACCTCCTGGGACGTTGCGGAGGTGATCTTTATCCATCGAACGGTTTCATCGAGAAACCAGGCTCGGACATGCCCCGCGCACCGACGGGTTCGAGCAGGTGCTCCGTCGTGATTAGGTACGCATCCACCTGCATGATGGCTCCCAGATCAGCGGTGAATCTCGAGAAACGTCAAGTCGTCATCGAAGCGAATCCTGTTGGAGTACGTCAGCAACCGCTGCTCCAAGACACCGTAGTCGAGGTTCTCCGCGGGATAGCCCATCTCGCATAAGAGACGCATCAATCCGTCGATTCCCAGTTGCCGGCCGTCGGCCCCGCAGATTTCGACCGCCCCGTCGCTGCACAACAGTAGGCGGGTACCGCGGTCAAGGCGTCGCTCGATCTGATCGTACTCGCCATCCTCAATCAACCCCATTGGGAATCCAGAAGAGCTCACCGTCAGTTGACTGCCGTCCGCGTGGAACAGCATCGGCCCCGGCCCACCAGCGCTGGAAAGCCGCAGGCAGCCACTGCCTACGTCCAGCATGCCGCAGACAGCCGTTGCGAACGCGCCGTGGCCGCTCATCACGCTGCTGAGCCGACGGTTCATCGCCGAGAGAAGGGCAGCCGGCGTCTCCTGGCTGCGATGGTCATCCCACAGCGACCGCAGGTACATCGTGTACAAGGCGGCCGAGATGCCGTGTCCCATCACGTCCGCCACGATGAACGCATACCGGTCTGGCGCAGGGCGGCTGATAGCGCAAAAATCACCGCCGACCACATCGTGAGGAGCGTAATGGACGTGAGCCTCCAGCCGTGGATCATCGACGGCCTCGTTGAGCAGACATTGCGACTGGATCCGCTGGGCGCGTTGGAAGTCACCCAACTCGGTGGATATGTCGTGGAAGGTTTCTACGCCGCCCACGATGCGGCCGTCCTCGGCGCGCAGCGGTGCCACACTGACCCGCATGGGGACCCGCCCGCCGTTGGCCGTTCGCGCGAACACGATGATCGGTACGTCGCTTGATGTGCCGGTCGTGATCGCGCGATGCAGCGGGCAGAACTCCTCGCCGCACAGCTCTCGGCCGTCCTTGTCGACGTGGCAGAGGACCTGGTCGAGACATTGCTTGCCCAGTATCTCGTCTGCTTGCCAGCCGGTGATCCGCTGGGCCGCCTTGTTCCAATAGATGATCCGTCGCTCGGTATCGGTCACATACACACCGGCGTTCGCGGAATCGAGCACCAGTGCCGGCAAGCGGCTGCTTGTCAGGTCGATCGAATCCATATCACATCTCCAAAGCTAGCGTGCGCGATTGGCGTCTCCTCATTTTGCCAGGCCAGCAGTTGCGCGCGCGATCGAGCCGGCGACGGCGGCCTCATAGAGCGCTTCTGGGTACGTCACGGTCTCGTTTGGAACGGGCGGGGCCTGGAGCGCGTCACGGACGAAAAGATACAGGAACTGCTGGTAAAGGGCCTGCCGTTCGGCTGTGCTCCGGCCGCAAGCCAGTGCACACAACGCATCGGAGGGGTTCTCGGGGTCGCAGTGCGTGGCCCCGACGATCCGCACGTCCTCCGTCGGGAACGGCATTTCGCCGAGCAGGAGTCGAATGTTGCCCCCGGCGTTGCAGGGAGCGGGCTCGGAGCGCCAGCTCGCAAACGGTATCGCCGGGAAGTCCGCCGCCCGCGCGATCGTCCGGTCCCAGGGCACCGCATCCAGCAGGCCAACAGCCGCGACCGGCGTGGCCGTATGCTGGGCGTCAATGGCGGCCTCGAACGATACGGCGCCGCCCGCGCTGTGCCCCGCCAGGCCGATCCGCGCCGGATCCACCAGCCCGTCCAGTGCATCGTCGGGCGTTTCGCCTCGCTCGGCCAGCCACGCCACGTCGCCCACCACGTCCGCGATGTTGTTCAGTTGGGCCGACTCGCCGCCGAGCAGACTGGCCATGTTCGGCGTCAGTACGACGATGCCCCGCTGGGCCAGGTACATCGCGTTGTCCCGATGGCGCGTGCGGTCGCGGGCAAATCCGTGACTCAGCACGACCGCCGGCCAGGGCGGCGGCGGCAATGCAGGGTCCGGCTGCGGAATGAACAGGTCATAGGCAACCCACTCCCCGGATGCTGTCGGTCTCCGGCCGCTCTCTACAGAGACCTGATACACACCTGGCGTCGAAGGTGCACCTATCGGACAACACGAACCGAGCAGCGCGGACGTAAGCAGGCCGGAGATCAAGAAAGCTGCAACTGGTTTCGCAGCAGTAGCCGTTCTGAGTGATCGCTGCACTGCAATGCACCTCATGAAATCACTGCCCTGTCGTGCACCACTGAGTGACCGCCATTACCGCTGTGCCTGGTCTGGACGGTCATGGCCAACATCTGTTTGCCCCGCCGTACCCGTATCCTACGTGGCAAAGACCTGAAAAGAGCCGCGTCTCTCGTTTTCGTCACACGAATGCAGCAAGTCATGGTCTGACTGCTGTCCAGCTCTTATCTGGGTTGTACTCGGTCATCGCTTCAACCAGCTTGGCGGTGTCCGGACCGAGGTCCTTCTCGAGCAGTTTGCCCTGGTGACTGATGACGAAAGTCATGACGCCCGAGGCTCGATAGTCCGCTGGCCAAGCCACCAGAGCGAACCCGGCGATCATGTTCCCGTTGATGACATAGTCGTACTTGCCACCGGGTGGGTTGGCGCCCTGGCGAGTGAGAATCTTGAAGTAATAGCCCATGTGCGGAGAACCGGGCCTGGAGTCCTTCACGTCGCCAAAGCTGTCGGGCAGCAACGCCTCCAACGGGCTGGGCCGCTCCTTCGCTGCTACGTCGCGCTCCCAGTACAGGCCGTCGCGTTTGTCGGCGGTGCTGACGATTTGCTGTGCATACTCGCGCACCTCGTCACCGTCGCGATCCACAGCCGCATAGTCCGCCTGCATCCGAACATACTCCTGGCACACGTCAATCACCGCGAGTTCGTTCTCGCCGATGCGCCGCGCCAGCAGTTCCTCAAGGCCGGCGTCGGTATCGAACCGCCAGCCCCCGGCTTCCTTCACGAGCGGGATCGGCACCGGCCAGAGTTCCCGACCGACGATGAGGATGGCCTTGGCGTCCCCACGTTTCTCTACGCTTAGGTGCGCCTGAGCCTTGTCATAGAAGGCCTGCCGATATCGGCGCTCGTCGCCATCGTCGACCCGCTTGAGCTGTTCGCCGTACCGCTCACCCAGCATCTGCACCAACGCGGCCGAGTCGTTGTCCTTGCACGCCTTCAGAAGCGTGTCGACGGCCGCCTGCGTGGTCGGGAAAACCTGTTGGGTGGGCTGAGAGTCCGGAACCTGCCCACCGGCTATGGCTGTACTGAGTGTTGCTGCCAGCAACATTCCGATGCGTCTTGTGTTGGTCACGTGCTGCTTCTCCTAACGCGTAGTGGACCCGGGATCGAAACTTCTCCACGGGGGTGTCTGCCGAAAAGTGCTCAGCTCACCCCAGAGCCGCATACGTTAGCGCCGCCCGCCGCGCCTGCCGCCACCCAGGCTGCTATGGCCACGGCTGCTCGTATAGTTTGCGCGGGTACCGCTCGACATGTTCCCGAACGAGCCGCGGCCAGCCACGCCACGGGGATCTGCTGCCCCTCGGGGATCCGCCACGCCACGAGGATCGCGTGCTCCGCGCGGGTCAGCAGCGCCGCGGGGATCGGTCACGCCTCGCGGATCGGCAGCGCCTCGGGGGTCACGCGCTCCGCGCGGGTCGGCAGCGCCTCGGGGATCGGCCACGCCGCGAGGATCACGTGCTCCGCGCGGATCGGCAACACCGCGAGGATCAGCCACGCCGCGCGGGTCATAGCGGCCTCGCGGATCGTACACACCGCGCGGGTTGTACGGGGCGGCGGGACGAGCATACGTGCCGTAGGGAACCGGGTGCGGGCCGTGAATCACGTAACCCCCGTGCCAGTCGCAATCGTCGTCTGCCAACAGCGCGCCGACCAGCACCCCCGCGCCGAATCCAATCGCGGCCGCGGCGGTAGCGTTGCTGTTATCGTCGTCCTTGACTACGACTACGGTCGGGTTATAGGTGGGCACGTACACCACCTGCGGATCGGCGGGAACGACCTGGATTGCCTCCTGCATAATGAGGACCTTCTGCTTGTCGTTGGTTTGTAGCGTCCCATTGGCCATCGCCGCCGCGCGGACCTGCTGGATGGCCTTCATCACATCGGCCTGTTGCGCGAGGACGGCCTTGCCCAGCTCGTCGGTCCGGGCCAAGTCCTCATCCATGCGGTACAGCACGTCGGGAAACTGCAGCAGCACGAACACGCTCGTGTTCCACTTCTCATCGGGCTTCGGTTCGGCCTTGCCGTTGTTCTGGCGCAGGAACCGCGCGGCCTGAACCACGTCCAGACCCGCGGTAGACGCCGGCAGAACGTGAGCCAGGAGCGCGTCCGGGTAGAGCGCGATCGGCGCCACGAGCTTCTGCAGCTCAGCCGCGCCGAGTTTGATCGGTGCCTGGGCCGCCACGTCACCCGCCGCGGGCGCCTGGGCCAGGGCGGCCTGCGGCGCACCCAGCACGACGGCGGCCAGCATGATCGCAATAATGCACAGTGGTGGTCCCTTCATGATTTACTCTCCTTCGGAATGGGGCGGCGCGTCAGCCGCGCGGCCACCTGGGTTTCTACTGTCTCGCAGGGCTCCTGGGCGCAATGGTAAAGCGGATCGGTCCCATGACGACGTTCCTGCCTGTTTCTGGACCGGATTAGAATTCGACCTCAACTCCTTTAGCTTTGGCCACCTCGTAGATGGC
This sequence comes from Phycisphaerae bacterium, assembly GCA_016928855.1. Classification (GTDB taxonomy): domain Bacteria; phylum Planctomycetota; class Phycisphaerae; order UBA1845; family PWPN01; genus JAFGKA01. The sequence continues at coordinate 51,984 of JAFGKA010000039.1, read as the reverse complement.
ATCGAAGATCTCCACCATGTTCCAAGGCGCACAAGCGGGCTCGTTGCGAAACTCGCGATACGCCCGCTCGACGTTCATGTACAACCGCGCCGGCGCACGCCACTCGCCGTAGGGGCCAAACTCGATTTGCCTGGCGGCATCCAGCGCCGTGAGTCCCTCGTCGAAGCACTTCTTCGCCTCTTCGCGGACATACTGGAGATACGCCTTCATGTCCATTGCTCCTTCGATCCCGCACAGCGGGCCGTGGCCGGGGACGATGACTTCCGGGTCGAGTTGGATCATCAGGTCGAGGCACTGGAACCACTTTTCGTACGATCCCGTCCAGCCCATCGGTGTGCACTGTCGGAAGATCACGTCACCGGCGAACACCACGCGCTCCTTGGGTACATGGACGATCGTGTCCCCGACCTGATGGCACGGGCCGACGTAGATCAGGTGGACCTCTGTGCCGTCAAAGTCCAGCTCGTAGCGGGCGTCAAACAAGGTCGTCGGCAGGACCAGTTCGATCCCGTCGAAGTTATAGTCCTCCCGCAGCTGCTGGCCGGCTGCGGCGATGCCGGGATGGAGTGCCTTGACTGCCAGGCGCGTGTGCAAATCACCGACGCCGGGCAGCAGTTTCTGACGCTCCTTAGGATTGGCGACGTGCTTCATCCGCTCCGGCACCGACCGGTGGGCGATGATCTCCGCGCCCTCGAAGAGTTGATTGCCCCAGACGTGGTCCGCGTCTTCGTGCGTGTTGATGACCCGTTTCGGCATTGCAGGCCACACCTTGCTGAACATCTCGATCATCTGCCGCGCATGGCCCAGGTCCGACTGCGTGTCGATCACAACGCCCCCGCCCCGGTTGATGAGGCCGGAGTTGGCGTCATGTATGCAGTCCATGTCGTTCAGGACCGCGAAGCAGTTGTCGCTGACCTGCTTCATCTCCATATAAGTTGTATCCCTCACGAGGGAGCCCGGAACTCACCGGCCGCGCCGGACGTGCCGAGACGGCCCGCGCAATTCGCGACCCTAACGGATGCATCATTCGGTGTATTCCACGTGGACGCTGGCGATCGTGCCGTTGAATGTGAACGGCGCTTTCTCGAAGTAGTCGAGCGTCACCGGCGAACCGAGGTCCGTGCCGATGTCGAAGCAATCGGTGCCGAAAAAAGCGGGCGCACTGACCGGCACATGGCCCTTGGCCACTTCCCTGCCGTTCACCTTCAGGGTCACATTGAGCGGACCGGCCGGCTTTTTCACCACATACTTGGTCTCCACCTCGATCTTCACCTTGCCAACGGGCAGTTTGTCCTTTGCCTTGATCTGCGTGCGCTGGACCTCGAACAGGTTGTATTCGTAGTTGAGCGCGCCGTCCTTGATGTAGCACGATAGGCCGCCGGAGAATCCGCCCTGCACGTAGAGCACTCCGTTGGCGTCCGTCGGGATGTCCGCATCAATCGTGACCACGTTTTCCCGATTGCCAAGTTTGGGGGCCACGAGCTCCGGCAGGCGCTGGATGTCCCCGGAGAACTCCCACGAGGTGTACGGCGATTGCGGCCCAAGGTCCGGACGAATCAGAACCGTGTAGAGGCCTCCGCCCACCGGGAAGCCCTTGTTCCTGGCGAACTCCATGGTGAAGACTTCCTTCATCTGGGCGAGCTTCTCGGGCATTTGTTCCGCGAGGTCATTGGCCTGCGACCAATCCTCGTTGAGGTTGTAGAGCTCCCATTTGTCCTGGTCCGGCGTCCAGAGAAGCTGCCGCTTCTCGTCGAAGAATCCCTTCGGCACCCCCGGGAGCCAGGGAGTGCGCGGCCCCGGCGTGCAGGCAAACCAGCCGTCCTGGTAAATCCCGCGGCTGGCCATGATGTCGAAGTACTGCGTGTGCCGGACCTCCGGTGCCGTGGCATCGTTGAAGGTGCTGGCGAAGCTGACACCGTCGAACGGGTCCTGCGGAATGCCGTTCACGACGTTGGGGGGCTTGATGCCGACCACCTCGTAGATTGTCGGCACAACATCAATGCAGTGCAGGAACTGCGCGCGCGGTGTCGGGTCGTGTTTAATCTTCGCGGGCCACGAGACAATCATCGGGTTGCGTGTCCCGCCGAAGTGTGAACCCATCAACTTCGTGCCCTTGTACGGCGTGCTGCCGGCCCACGCCCATCCCGCATGGTATATGTTGTCGGTCTTCTCCGAACCCAGCATGTCGAGACCGCCAAGTTCGTTTAGGACCTTGATGTGTTGCGCGATGGAGGTCGGGATGCTGTTCACTGACAGCAGTTCGCTGATTGATCCGTTCTGCCCCTCCGCCGAAGAGCCATTGTCGCCCCAGATGTAGATGATCAGCGTGTTGTCGCGGTAACCGAGACGGTCCACCTCGTCCACTACGCGACCAATCTCGTGGTCCACGTGCTCTCCGAAGCCGGCGAAGAGTTCCATCAGGCGGCGCTGAAAGGGTTTCTCGTCCTCCGGGATGCTGTCCCAGGATGCCATGGTGGCAGGCCGTGGCGTGAGCTGGCAGTTCTGTGGGATCCAGCCCTTGGCTTTGGCGTTGGCGAACACGCGCTCGCGATACTTGTCCCAGCCGTCATCGAACTTGCCCTTATACTTGTCGGCCCACTCCTTCATAATGTGGTGCGGGCCGTGGGTTGCGCCGGACGCCCAGTACATGAAAAAAGGCTGATCCGGCCTGACCGCCTTGTGTTGCCGCATCCAGGTAATGGCGTCGTCGGCGAGGTCCTGGCTCAGGTGATACTTCTTCCCGTCCTTGGGCTTGTTCGGCTCCACGAGGGCCGTGTTCCGCACCAGGTTGGGTTCGTACTGCGACGACTCGCCGCCGAGGAAGCCGTAGAAGTATTCGAAGCCGTAGCCGGTGGGCCAGTAGTCGAATGGACCGGCCGCAGAGGTCTGGTCGGCGGGCGTGTTATGCCACTTGCCCCAAGCCGCGGTGTGGTAGCCGTAGTTCTTCAGAATCTCCGGGACCATAGCGCTGCTCTTGGGCTGGATGCCGGTGTAGCCGTCCCAATCGTTGGCGAATTCGGCAATCTGGCCGGCCCCGATGCGGGTGTGGTTCCGCCCGGTCAGCAGGGAGGCGCGCGTCGGCGAGCACATGGCGGTGGTGTGAAACCGGTTGTAGGCGATGCCCTGTTGCCTGAGGCGGTCCATCGTGGGCGTCTTCACTTCGCCGCCAAGGGTGCTCGGCAATCCCGGTCCCGCATCGTCCACGAGGAAGATGATGATGTTCGGCGCGCCCCCGGGCGCGTGGCTCTGTGCCGGCTTCGGGCTGTAGGTCGACTCCTGTATTGTGCGGCCAGCAGTGCTGCCGGATTGTTTCGGTGGAAAAGGCAGGACTTCTTGCGCCTCTGTCGGTAGCGCTAACCAGACCAGGGGGACGCTGATCGTGGCGAGGAGAATGTGTGCTTTCATGTCGTTCATGTTCCTTCTACGTTGTTTGGTCTAGAACGTGACGAAATAGCGGCACGACGGACAATGCCGATGAAAATGCCACGTGAGCGTGATTTGGCGACGTGCTCTCCTTTGAGAGAGGCGCGGCACACCCGAAGGCCGGCCTGGCGCATGTCTTCGTTTCCATGAGTCCAGACTCCGTTTTTGCAGCCCATCGGCTCCCTTGTCTCCCGCAGGGTAAGGTCAACCAGCTTTCAGTTCTGGTCTAGAACGAAACCTGCATCCTCAATCCGTAGACGACAGCGACATCCTGGTCACCACCGCCAGGATGCGCAATGATCTGCAGGTCAGGCGTAATGTGGCACCAGGGGGTGACCTCGAAGTTGTAGAACACCTCGACTCCCTGCTCGGCGTTCAGGTCGAACAGCGCGGGGATGTCGCTCGAAAGGTTCAGACAGTAGTAGCCCACGCCGTAGCGGTCCCCCGGGCGACCGTGAATGAGCCCCTTGCCCCCCAGGCCCAAGGTGTAGGACTGCGAGACGGGAAACCAGTTGCCCGGCGTGAGGCCAAAGCCACCGAACAGGCCGAAGCCTTGCGTCGGGTCTTCAGGCGACTGGTAGAGATACTGGTCGAAATCGTACCAGAAGGCCCAGTTCTGGCTGTTCGTCGGGTCGGGCGCGAGCGCGCGTCTGGCTGCCGCCCGCAGCAGTGCGCTCGGCAGCCGCCACCGGCGCCCGAGGACCGCCGGGGATTCCGGGAAACCCAGCCGGGAGAACGGCCGCACGGGGACACCGGCCACGGCCAGCCGTCCCAAGTCGTCCAGTTGGGTGTGTTCCCGCGTCGAGTAGGCGAAATTGAATCGTTGATGCCCGTCGAGGTTAAAGGGCTTGATGTTAAGGGTCAGGCCCTGGAGGATGGTCGTGGCTTGTGGGGAATGAAACGCACTCTCGAAGCCGCTGAAGGACGGCAGACCGTAGGAGTCCATCACCATCGTCGCGCCCGAGAGCCACTTGGTCGGCATGTAGATCAGGCCGGCGGTCATGGCCGAATAGGGAACGACTGAGAACGAGGCGACGTTCTGCCAGATTGCCGTGTTCATGAACTGGCCATACGGGTCGGTGGTAAACACATTTCCGCCGGGTAGTCGCGACGGGTCCACCTGTCCGGCGATTACGCCCAGCTTCTCGCTGAGGACCTGCATCATGTAGTACTCGGTGAGCGTTGTCACTCCATTGGGTTCGAGGGCTGGAAGGATGGCGTCGAAGTGCGGTGGCGCGATGGCTCCGACCTGCTCGGTGATACCCTCCCCCCATCGGGTCTCGCCGCGGATCTTGAAGTATCCCCCCGGCCACAGGCCCATTCGCCCCGTATCCAGTTGCAGGATGTAGTCCGCCGAACCGCCATAGCGGAAGGCGTTGTTGGTGGACCTGCCGCCGTGGGCATTTCCCTGGGTGTAGTTTAGTGTCTCGACGTTGAACGAGATGCCTTTTTCCGCCAGTTGGCTCCGCACGCCGCCCCAGTCTCCGGTCAATGCCGGCCTATGCAGCAAATCGCCGCTGTAGTCGAGCCGGAAAAACGGCGGGGGCGCCGGTTGGGACGTGGCGACAGGCTCCGCGGTCGCGTTGCCGTCGGCGTTTCCCTGTGCGGCCGGTCGCGTGCTCTGGGCACGGGCGAAGTCACCGAACAGGGCGAGCATCATGATTACACAGAAGCGTCTTGCCGTCATTGGATCTCCTTATGAAGCAGTCTGGAGGTAGCGCATGTCGTCAAGGACGATGTGCAGTAGGTCCGGTTTGCCCTTCGGGTTGCCGTCTGCTAACGTAACAGACGGACCGAAAGCTAGGATCGCAGCAAGAGTTACGGCAGCTTTTGACAGTGTGCGCGACATGTCCGGCACTCCCTGGATCACCCCTCGGCTGGAAGGCAGCCTGGACGCGAGGGGCATTGTGCAGTCGGAGGTACGCGGGCGTCTATCGGATTTCCGCAAAACATGGAAAAGCCGGTGTCAACATTTAGGACCGCTCCACTTAGCCCGAAGCCGGCTGTTACGGTGGTCGAGATCAGCGACCCGACAGCGGTTGGCGAGAACATCGAGGTGATCGGGCAGGATGCAGTACAGCTGCAATCCAGCCCTCTGAGAGCGAAGAGAATCGCCGTTCGTCTTGGCGCAAGCCTGCTGTTGTTCTACTCGACCAACCAGCCCATCCGCACGCGCACAAGAGTGCAGAGCGGTTTGGTGGCGTATGTCGCCTTCGGCCCACGAGCGGTCGGCACGTTGAATGGGCTGCCCGTCGGCCATGATCGGTTGCTGGTGGCTGCTGCAGACATCGAAGTGGATTTCGTTGTGGCGGCTGCTTACGAGAGCATATCCTTCTTCGTCCCGCCCGACGATATCCAGACGCACCTCCGTGGCCGGCGCAGGGAGGGCGAGTTGCGCGTTCCACGCGGCGTCGAGTTGTTACAGCCGGATCCGGCGGCCGCCCACGCCCTGTATGACTGGGGGCGACACCTCATCAATGCGGCCGCGACACAGCCCCAGGTGTTTGATCTGCCACAAACACAGACCGCCGCTCAAGTCGAACTCCTCGAAACCCTTCTGGCGACGCTCGGTTCGGCGAAGACCGCCCAGTCGGGACCTCGTGACCTGACACGGCAAGCTTACAGCCAGATCGTACGGACCGCCGAGGATTACGCCCTCGCACATGCCGGAGAACGTCTTTGTGTGACCGACCTGTGTAAGGCAGCTGGAGTCAGCGAGCGGAGTTTGGAGTACGCCTTCAAGGAGTTGATGGGGATCTCGCCAATTGCGTACCTGACCCGGCTTCGGCTCCATCGGGTGCGGCAGGCCTTGCGGGCGGCGACTCACGGCACGACCACGGTGACCACCGAGGCACTGCGGTGGGGCTTCTGGCACTTCGGTGATTTCGCTCGCGCCTACAAGGGATGCTTCGGCGAGTTGCCATCGGACACCCTGCGACGGCAGCCAGACGCTGCGTCCGGGTGACGATCGGGATATAGAGGTCTGACCAGGGAGCCGTGGAACACGATCGCTCTCAGGCAAGCGGGCGATCTGCTGGCTTCGGCAACTGACGCCGATGCGCCTCACAGTGATTCCGCCATGTCCCCGACTTTCCTCCCCCGGAGGAGCCCACGAATTCCAGTACATCGTACCCGCATCCCAGACGAGCAGTGTTGCCGGTTGCCCCTAGCCTGGGGGAAGACAGGAGAGGGTCGACCTCTCTGCCTTGAAGCCCAAGATCACGTTCAGCTCGTCAGCGGGACGCGCGACAGTTCGTGCGGCAACAAGTCTGATTGACCAACTTTTGACCAACCGCGGTTTGATAACGGGTCCATCAGCACGCCACCGTGGCCTGTCCGACGGCGGCTTCGCGGCCTGACCGGCCGGACACGAGAAGATGACGACGGCCGCAGCTTCGAGCTACTGGAGCTTGCCCGAAAGGCGTTCTGGGAAGGCGGGGGCGCTTTCCCGGCCTGAGGTTGAGGCGATTTCCGACTCGGCACTGTACCCGCATTTCCACTAACCCGAAGCGCCCGCGTTCGCTCGGTTTGAACGTTGCGATGGTCGGGATAAAGTAGCCCCCGTGGACGAGTTGTTTGAGAAAGCGCGTTTGGTTGGGCAACAGCTCGAAAGAGCCGGCGCAGCGGCCTGTCTCATCGTTGGCGGTTACGTGCGCGAACCACTCACGTACGACGAGCGCCCCGCCGATAGGGGTATCTTCCATGAAACGACATTGTGAAGCACCCTGGCGGCGCTTGCGTGGACCACATCACGGCTACATCACCGCCAGGCAGGCGACGGCCACCGGTTACAGGAACCCGATCTTCACGTCCCCGGAGGTTCATCGGACTGTGTTTTGTGTCGGACGGCTGACCGCGACCGACACCGCACGCGAAATCGGGAGGACCAGATGACGATGCAGAACAGCGGACTGTACCATGAGTGGCAGCCCGGCGCGCGGAGTTGCTTGGACTCGCGAGAGCAGATTCTCGGTAAGCCACTTTGCGTGTTCGTGACTCTCATCGCCGTTTGCCTTGGGGGGCCGACCGTGTCCCCGGGTGAGTCACCGCCGGTTCGGCCGAACATAGTCTTCATTCTCGTTGACGACATGGGCTACGGCGACTTGAGCTGTACAGGGAATAAGGATGTCAAGACCCCGCATATCGACCGACTGGTGGCGGAAGGTGTCCGCGTTGCCCAGTTCTACGTCAACTCGCCGATCTGCTCTCCGTCGCGCGTCGCGTTCACCACCGGCCAGTACCCGGCACGGCACTTGATCCACTCGTACCTTGACTCGCGAGAGCGAAACCGCGCACGCGGGATGCGCGACTTCCTCGACCCCGAGGTGCCATGCGTGGCACGGGCGTTTAGAGAAGGCGGCTACGCAACGGCGCATTTCGGCAAGTGGCACATGGGGGGAGGGCGTGACGTGGACGATGCGCCGTTGCCCCAGGCGTATGGCTTCCAGGAGTCGCTGGTATCATTCGAGGGCCTGGGTGACCGGGTGCTGCCGCCGGGCCGGTTGTCCGATCAAAGCGAGCGATTGGGGCAAGGAACGATATCGCGGGCTGCCAAACACCAGCTAACCGAGATCTATGTCAACCGGGCCATCGACTTCATCAAGGAAAACGAGGACAGGCCATTCTACCTCCATCTCTGGCTCAACGACGTGCATGACCCGCACGAGCCTCGCGAAAGCCTCGTCGCGAAATACGAACGTTTCAAAGACAATCCGTTTCAACAGCGTTTCTGTGCCGTGCTTGACGAAATGGACGGGCAGATCGGCCGCCTCGTTGCTGCCATCGACTCGCTTGGCCTCGCCCAACGAACCTTGATCGTGTTGACCAGCGACAACGGCCCGACCGCTTGGCCCAGCTACTACAGACGAGGTTATGACCCGCCGGGCAGCACGGCCGGTTTCCGAGGGCGAAAGTGGAGTCTCTACGAGGGTGGGATACGGATGCCGATGATCGCCCGCTGGAAAGGCACCATTCCGGCGGGAAAAGTGGTTCGACAAACGGTCCTGGCTGCGGTGGATGTGTTTCCGACCTTCGCGAAGCTGGCAGGGATCGAGACGCCACCTGTTGATTTCGACGGCGAGGATTTGAGTGGTGCATTCCTGGGAGACGAGCCTGTCCGCGCAACGCCGATCTTCTGGGAATACGGCCGAGATGGAACCTATCTTCAGCCGGGCAAGCCGACCGATCGGAGTCCAAGTCTCGCCATTCGTGAGGGACAGTGGAAACTGCTGATGGACCGCGACGGGAGTCGGCTGGAACTGTACGACTTGTCGCAAGATGCGTCGGAGTCGAACAACGTTGCCGGGCGGTATCCGGACATCGCCCAGCGGCTGGCCAAGCGGTTGCTGATCTGGCGAAAGTCGCTGCCATCGTTAAGCGAGCAAGATCCGACCCGCCGGGAACCGGCAACAACCCGGCCCGTGGGAAACGAGGATACGGCCCCCGTCCCGGCGACCGATGTTGCCGTTGAAGCTTCTCGTCGGGCTTCCTGAAGCGGGGAGTAGCATGACGCCTGCAAAAGGGGAGGAGTGTGTGACACTTCACGCTCAATGCGGTCTGCTCTGGCTGCTCGCCTTGGGCCTTGCCAGCGGCATGGTCGGTACGGCACAGCGCTGTTACAACTGCATGGTGGCCACTGCCGACGACCTTTCAGGCCCTTGGAGTGAGGCGTACCTGGCCATCCCGCACGGCGGCCACAACGTGTTCTTCCAAGACAAGCAGGGCCACTGGTGGGCAACCTTCTTCGGCCATGATTCCCTCGCACCGTTTCGCGAGCGGCCCGCCATCCTCCGCATCAACATGGACGACGAACGCCGTATCGAACCCCGGACAGACTTACCGTCAGCCCGGAAAGAAAGCCTCAGATAGCCCAAGGATGAGCATATGGAACTCCATTGGACGGACGTTGCGCTATTCGTCGGGTTCATTGGTTTTGTCGTCGCCTTCAGCATGTACAAGGGCCGGCGAGAGAAGACGAGCGAGGACTACTTCCTCGCCGGTCGCGGGCTCATCTGGCCGATCATCGGCCTGTCGCTGATTGCAGCCAACATCTCCAGCGAGCAGTTCGTCGGCATGAACGGAGCCGGGGCGCGCAACGTCGGGCTGGCTGTGGCCAGCTACGATTGGATCGCGGCCATCACGCTGGCGATCGTGGCCATGTTCTTCTTGCCCCGACTACTTCGCGCGGGCATCTACACGATCCCCGAGTACCTCGAATACCGATTCAGCAGCACCGCGCGCAACATCATGTCCGTGTTCATGATGGTCATCTACGTGGGCGTGACGATCTCGTCGGTGGCCTATTCGGGCGGGTTGGCGATCCACACTATCTTCGGGACAGACCTGGCAGCCGCCGTGTGGCTGGTCGGCGCCATCGCGGCGCTCTACACCACGTACGGCGGGCTCAAGTCCGTCGCCTGGGCCGACCTCTTCCTCGGACTGGCTTTGCTGATCGGCGGATCGACGGTTACGGCGTACGCCTTTGGAGCCGTCGGCGGTATCGGTCCCTTCTGGCAGCAGAACGCCGACAAGATGCACATGGTGCTGCCCGAGCGGGTGATGGAACTGCCCGGCTCGGCCCTGCTCTTGGGCATCTGGATCCCCAACCTCTACTACTGGGGCTTCAACCAATACATCGCCCAGCGGGCCCTGGCGGCCCGAACTCTTCGGGAGGGTCAGTTCGGCGTGCTCATGGCCGCGGGAATCCAGATCATCCTGCCGATCATGATCGTCATTCCCGGCATCATTGCCGCCGGCCACTTCGGCGATCGACTCGGAAACAGCGACCAAGCCTTCCCGATGCTCATTCGCGAACTGATACCGGCCGGGCTGCGCGGGCTGATCTTCGCCGCCATTGCGGGGGCGATCGTCAGCTCGTTGGCCTCGATGCTCAACTCCGCCTCGACCATCTTCACGATGGACGTCTACAAACGGCACCTTGCCCCGCAAGCGTCGCAATCGCGACTTATCTGGATCGGTCGTTCGATGACCGTCCTGTTCGTCGTCATCGGCTGCCTGATCGGGTCGCAACTCGGCAAGTTGAACGCCGGCATCTTCCAGTTCATTCAGGAGTTCCAGGGGTTCGTCACCGTGGGCGTCCTGGCCACGTTCATGTACGGATTCTTCGTCAAGCGAGCGCCCGCCGCTGCGGCTGTGACCGGGCTGTTGCTGAACCCGATTGCCTACGGTGCGTTGTACGCACTCAACGCAACGGGAATGCTGCCCATGGCGTTTCTCAATCGCATCGCGGTCACCTTCATCATTCTCGTCCTGGTGATGGCCGTGATCACGTGGCTTCGCCCGTTGGCCAAACCGCGCCAGATGCCGATCAACGGGGAATTCGACATGACCACCTCTCCTGCTGTGAGATGGATCGGCATTACGATCATCCTCATCACGGTAGGGCTGTACGTCGTGTTCTGGTAACGACGGACCCGCTGAGTGGGAGAACTCACGTGAACCGAATGCGCCAAATAACAGTATGCGTCGCCACACTTGTGTCAGTCTCGCAAGCGAGCAGTATCGCTGCGGAGCAGACGATTTCGCTTGGCCGGCTGAGCGGAGGCGCCCAAGTGGACGGCGTACGGAGTCCGCAGGGCTGGGGACTTCGCGTGCAGGGCGCCGGGCTCGCTTCGGTATCGCAACCCGAGCCGGCGGCGATTGAATTCTGGGGCCAGGATCCCGGTGACGTTGTCCGCAGGTCGGCGGCCTACGACTCGCTGGTGAAGGCCGATGATGCACTCGCAGGCAAGAGTCACATCGCTTACCAGGGTGCGGCGATCGACGTCGAGGATCGCTGGTCGATCGATGGTCCGGTGCTGCGGGTGGTACGCACGGTGCGCGTGTCCGGAGGCGCCGCCGGCGGGTTCCTTTCTGAAATCACATTGCACATTCAGCAGCGGTTGGCCTGGCCCGACGTAAGGTGGTTTGCCCCCGGCATGATCTACGGCGGATTCGAGAACTTGACGGTCCACGCCATCGGCGGGCGAGCCTACTACCACCCGGGCAGCTACACGGTGCGCATTCGCGAAGACCGGTTGCCGGCCCCGCTGGTGGCCGGCCACTTCCGCGACGGTTCGACGTTGGCCGTGCTCAACTCGGCCCCGCGCGGCGAAACCACAGCCGCCGAAAGTACGACGGTCCTGCCCGGCACTGTGATCGACGAGCGTCTCCGGTTCGGCTCCATCGGCGGCCAGGAGCGCGACACCGGCCTCGCCCTCGGCTACTGGTTTCCCGGAACCGAAGGCGAGGAGATGTACCAGGGAAACACCTATCCCGGCGGTCAGCTCCACCAGTGGCGCCGACGCTACCATCCGATCGCTGATGGCCTGGTTCAACAATACGAAGTGTCATTCCGCTTCGGTCGGGAAGATAATTTCGCGAGGAGCATCGCGTCGGCGTGGCGTTGGGCTTGGCAGACGCTCGATCCGCAAGTCAATCCGCATGACATCGATCTGGTAAGAAAGTCGCTTGTCAAGACGCTGGCTGGCAATGTAATGGAAGTGGAAGACCGTGCCGGCCTGCCCCACACGTTTCGGAGCGTACCCGGTGGTTCGCCGCGTCCTGATCCGAAAACGGTCATGGGCTTCACGGGCAAGGCTCTGGAATCGGCCGAGTGCCTCCTTGCCGAGGCAGTGCTGGACGACACGGAAGGACGGACGGAACTGCGCCGGCTTGGCGAGAAGGTGATCCAGTCATTTCTGGGCTGGAAGATGTCGCCTCCGGAGGCCGAGGGCTTCAAGATCGAGAGCGGGGAACTGACTACGGCGCTCGGCCATCGCGGTCTGCCCGAAGTCTATCTCCGCTCGTTCGGAGATGGTTTCAAGGCCCTGCTGCGGGCCTATCGGCGGGAGAAAGAGCACGGGCGAGTCCATTCGGAGTGGCTGGCCAAGGCTCGAGAGTTCGCCGACTGGCTTCTGACTCAACAACTGCCCGGCGGCGGGTTCCCCCGGGCGTGGCTGCCTGTTACGGGAACCGTCCAACTCGACTCGCCGAACTCCTCCTACAATGCAATTCCGCTCCTGGTGCTGCTGCACGAAATGACCGGCAGCGCAGAGTACCTGGAGGCTGCACTTCGTGCCGGAGAGTTCTGCTGGTCGAATGGCCAGGCCGACGGCCGTTTCATTGGCGGTACGATCGACAACCCCGACGTCCTCGACAAGGAAGCCGGGACGCTTTCCCTGGAAGCCTACCTGTTTCTCTACGAAGCAACCCACGACGGCAAATGGCTTGACCGTGCCGAGGCGGCGGCCAGCTTCGCGGAGACCTGGATCTACATTTGGAACGTGCCGATGCCGGCCGACGCCGACAATGAGGCCCTGCACTGGAAACGCGGCGTGTCGACCGTCGGGCTACAACTGATTGCGTCGGGACATTCGCTGGTCGACGCCTATATGAGTTTCGACGCCGACGAGTACGCCAGGCTCTACAAGCTGACCGGCGACGAGCACTACTTGGACGTCGCCCGGATCCTTCTGCACAACACCAAGGCGATGGTCGCGATCCCCGGGCGCACGTACGATCTGATTGGCCCCGGCTGGCAGCAGGAGCACTACTCGCTGGCGCCGCGGCGCGGCTACGGGCTGCATCGTGTGTGGCTGCCGTGGGTCTCGACCAGCCAGTTGAACGGCATCTTCGGTCTGATGGAACTGGACCCCGATCTCTTTCGTCGACTCAAGGACCTTCCGCGGTCCAGTACAGCCCCTGAGCTGCAGAAAGCCACGGAGAACGCGCAACCCCGGGCCGAGGTTCGCGACCGCCCCAATATCGTCGTGATATTGGCCGACGATCTGGGTTTTTCTGATTTGGGTTGCTACGGTGGCGAAATCGACACGCCCGTCCTCGACCGACTGGCCGCGGGTGGACTCCGCTTCACGCAGTTCTACAACACGGCCCGCTGCTGCCCGACACGGGCGTCACTGCTGACCGGCTTGTATCCGCACCAGGCAGGTATCGGCGAGATGACCGGCGAGACTCGCCCATCCGACGGAACGAAGGACCCGAAAGACTATGGCCACCCGGGTTATCGCGGACGGCTTACCTCCCGCTGCGTCACCATCGCGGAAGTACTCCGACGCGGTGGATACGATACGATGATGACCGGTAAGTGGCACGTCGGATACCTGGATCCCCGATCGTGGCCGCGCCGCCGGGGGTTCGATCGTTACTACGGTGTCCTCGAAGGCGCTGCGAACTACTTCCAGCCGAACCACCCCCGCTATCGGCGCCCCTTCGCGCTCGACGACAAGCTGATCGCCGAGTTTGAACCTGATTACTACACGACGGACGTGTTCACTGACTACGCCATTCGGTTCATGACGGAGTCGCAATCTCGGGGTGACAAACCGTTCTTCGCCTACATCGCTTACAACGCGCCGCACTGGCCGTTACATGCCCGGCCCGATGACATCGCCCGCTACCGCGACAAGTACCGTATCGGCTGGGACGAAGTCCGACGGCGACGATATCGACGTCAGCAGGAAATGGGCATAGCCGGCCCCGGTTGGGCGCTTTCGTCGCGTGGTGAAGGCATCGAATCGCCGACATGGAGGAATTATGGCGGTGGGCCCGTGCCTGCCTGGGATTCGCTCTCCGAAGCCCAGCAAGACGAGATGGATCTTCGCATGGCGATCTACGCGGCCATGGTCGATCGGTTGGATCAGAACGTCGGCAGGATCGTGGACTATCTCGAGCAGAGCGGTCAATTGGACAACACGCTGATTCTCTTCCTTTCCGACAACGGGGGCGCCCTGGGTGGCGGGCCACTTGGCTTCAACCGACGCGACGATGTGCCGGCTGAGCGTTGGGGCGGCGCTAACTCGTTCATCAGCTACGGGACCGGCTGGGCCAACGCCTCGAACACGCCGTTCCGAAAGCTCAAGTGCTTCACGCATGAAGGCGGTATTGCCACACCACTGATTGCCCATTGGCCTGAAGGCATCGCAGGGCAAGGTCGCATCAGCCGCGACGTCGGTCACGTCATCGACGTCATGGCCACGTGCGTCGATCTGGCACGCTGCCAGTACCCCCAATACCATAACGGCATGGAGATTCTCCCGCTGGAAGGCAAGAGCTTGGCGCCGGTCTTTCGCGGCAGGCAGCGGGACGGCCACCGAGCGATCTTCTGGGAACACACGGGTAACCGTGCGGTCCGCGCCGGGCGGTGGAAGCTGGTCAGCGAGTACACCCAGCCCTGGGAACTGTACAACCTCGACGCGGATCGCGCCGAACTGAACAACCTGGCCGCCGAAATGCCCGACAAGGTTCGACAACTCGAAGCGATGTATGAGGACTACGCGCGGCGTTGCGAAGTCCAGCCTTGGGCACAAGTTGACGCCGTTCGCCAAGCACAGGCCATACGGCGAGCGCAATCGGCCAAGGAATAGCATGAGAGTCGAGCAAGCATGGAAGGCCCGACGTCAGACATCTCTGACATAGTCGAATACCTATGGAAAGACAGGCAACGTTTCGGGCCGGGGCTTCATGCCGATGACGATATTGCCGCGGTAGATCGCGGTGAAAGAGCGCTGCTCGGTCGCCGGCGAAAACCCCATGCTCTTGCCGGCACCGGCAACCCGTTCCGTCGACTCCCTGTCGGAAAGGGGGTAGGTGATGGTGACGGTCGTATCTTGTCTGATCTTCCCCAACTGCAGCCAACGTCCATCCGTGCGCAATTGGAGCCGGTCACCCCGGCCGTTGCAGGCCTGCGTCTTTCCGATATCTGCCCAGTCGGGAATCCGCACGGAAACAAGCCGCGTCTGGTGCATCCGGATTTCCTGCCGTACAAGATCCGGGCCCTCTGTCACGGTCTGGATCAGGACCTCACTTCTGCAGCAGACCGGCATCCGTATCTTCACCGTCTGGCCGTCGTCGGCTACGGCCGACTTCCAGCACGCATACAGCGCTCTGGGGCCGGAGTAAGCGCAGCAGCCGGCGGTATAGATCTCGACCGGCCCGTCAGGCTGGCGACAGTACCACTCGTTCGGCATGAAGAGGGCCACCCATGAACCGGCGAGCCTCTCTGCAACCGCCAGAGCGGCATCGATGCTTTCTGACGAAACGGGCTTCTCGGGGAACTTCTCGTGGCGCAAGGCACGGTGCAAATCGTACCGGTTCGATGCGCCCGCGTATGTTACCGTCACGGTCTTGCTCTCTCCGGCATCCAGGGCGCCAAGATCCCATCCGGCGGCCAGCGCGACGTTTCCGTGAAAGCTTCGTTTCGACTGCTTCCAGTCGAATCCGTCTCCGGCCACCAGTTGCTGAACATCATCAGCCGTGATGTAGCCGGGTTTGGGGTCACCTGCAAAGCCAGCCCAGCTCGAGCCAGCTTGGTCATGTACCACTGCCCAGCCGGTGTCCGACTCAACCTGACCCACATCATGGTCGTAATCGACGGTGTCCACATTCACCATGCACGAAAGCCGCACATCCCTCAGTTGCGCCTGGCCCGCATTGACGATCCGCAGGCGCCGGACGATATACGGCCCGTCCCCGCACACGGACTGACTTTCGATCCGGAGCGCTTTGTCCATGGTCTGAACCACGCCGTCTATTCCGGCGGGGGTCACGGTGCGGGAAGTGTCGCTGTCGAAGCCTACGGGCTGGACACGTATTCCCGCCTTATAGCGCCATACGGCCTGCTTCCCATCGTAGGCGACTCCATAAGTCAGTTGCGAAATCGCCGACTTGGTGTCCGTGATCAGCGTCTGATGTCCCGCTGTCTCGTGATTGAAGCATCCATTGGCGTCCAGCTCGAATTGCACATATCCGTTCTGTATCTTGTTGCCAGTGATGGCGTGTTTCAACGCGGCCTTGTACTCGTCCGTGATCCTGAACTGAAGCGGAAGGATAGTGTTGAAGGTGTAGCGTTCGACATGATCCCATAAGGAATCCCATTCGTGCAACTGGCTGTCAAACTCAGCGCACTCGGCAAGCAGTGCGGCAAACTCGATCATGTCGGCAACGCAGCAAATCTCGGCGTATTCCTTGACCGACTGCTGGTCTTCCCCGGTGTTCTCCGGGAACCAGCCCCACGACGAACCGCCGTGGCCGTTGTGCGGAGAGACTGTCCAGTCGTAGACCTTCTTCGCCCACCGCAGGAGTTCCAGTCCCCGCTTCTTCTCGCCCTTTTCGCAGAGCGCCTTGCCGAACTTGGCAACGCCCAGAGCGGTGGCGGCATGGCCGTGGAAGTGCCCGTAGAACGAACCGTCCTCTTCGAAGCGCGCATACTTGCCCTCCTTGCCGGAGAAGACACCCGCCAGCAATTCGTCAAGAAACTCGCGGGTCGTGACGTCACCGGTAGCAGCCCAGTACTCGGCGAGCGGTTCGACAAGTTGCCCTGCGGCGGGAAGCGCGCACGTGTTGGTGGGCACATTCCTGCCACCTTCGAACGGATAGATAGCGAACGAGCCGAACTTCGGATCGCTCCCGCGTGTGGCTGACTGACTCAGTCCGGAGATCATCTTGTCAATTCGGCCGCGCAAATCCGTCTTTGCCTGTTCGGTGGTCTCAGCCTGCCACATCGCCACCAGTGCCCGCAATGTGCGTCCTTGATCCCACATCTCGTAGTAGTAAGTACCCTCCTGGGGCTTGGAGCGTTCCGGAACGAAGGGCATACCGGTGTCGGGGGCCAGCACGTGAAGCAGCGCCTTGATTTCGCCCTGCTCAACGGCTTCACCGAAATGCCTGTCACCGGTCATTTCACGCAGCCAGATCCATGCCTGCACGGCCCGGGCACCACAGTCGCCCCAGTCCCATTGGTCGTCCCGAAAGAGGGGCTCCGGCAGCGCTTTCGAGAAGTAGTTGACCCGGATCATGCCGGGATGCTCAGGCATGGGCTTGACCGACTTGACCATGTATCCGCGCAGCATGTCTTGTGCGGCGGGAAGCAGATCCTTCACGACGCCGTCACCCACGGCAGGTGTAGCAGCAGGCCCCCGAAGAACGGCGCAGTCATCGTAGGTGACGTGGCCTTCTGTGTAGGAGCACTTCAGGATGGTTTCCAGCGAGAATCGGACCGTGGTGGTTTCCCTTCCGGTGGTGATGGTCTTCGACAAGAGCCTGTACGGACCGGCCTTCGTTACCAGCACCCGTTCGTGTGATTTCAGGACCTTGTTGTTGTCGTCCAGTTCGAGCAGGAGGAGCGCGGCAGACTCGGCGGGGTCGTTCCCGAAGCCTTTGCCACGCAGGTCCACCGCGCGCACCCACACGGAGCCGGTATAGGTGGTGCCAGGTTGGACAACGACGTCCTGGTAGATTTGGGCGTGGCAGTCTTTCTCGGCGTGCGTGCGGAGGGCGCCCTGGCCGGAATGAAACTCGGGCAGACCCTCCGCCGGGCGCCCGGCGAAGGCGCTTTCCTGCCAGAGGTAAACCATGGCCGAGCCTTTGAGTTCGGCACGCCATTCGTCACCCGCATACTGCCCGTGCTTGTCGGCAGGCGCGCCGGCCTTTGTTTCCTCGAATCCCGGGTTGAGCAGCAGGTTGCCGGCCGGGGCAGACGCTGTGGAGGAAACAGGCGTGGCACCCTGGCCGCCGGGGCCCGGCCCGATCTCAATGGCCTGCACGAAGGCCTCGCCCCGCACCGTCTGACCTCCGTCGCCCACCAGTGGACTGGTGAAACGGATCTCAATGATGCCGTTTTTTGGAGTGATACCGTTAAACACGAGGTCGGCCGCCTTGTTCACCCCGCTGGCGGTGCCGGCCACGTCGAGCCGTTCAACCACTTTGCGTCCGTTGAGCAGGATGTCGAAGCAGTTCTTGCGTGTATCCAGGCCGCGTGTAGCAGCAAACTTCAGCCGCACATAATACTTGCCCGGGCCGACAGTGAGGTTCACCCAGAAATCTCGCGCATGGTAGCCATAACGGTACAACTCCGGGTCGGGCGTGCCGGTAATCGGTTCGGTGACGGCATCGGTCCACCAACACTCCGCCACCGTGTCGCGCAGGGGCGCTAGACGCGTCACGACCTCCGTTCCAGGACGCCACAGATGGCCATCGGCATCGCGGTAATCCTGCCGGGCCGGATAGCCAAGGATCATCCGCTGAGCCTCTGTTGGACCGGTTCCGGCGGAAGGACCGCCCGGTGCGTTCTCGGCCGAGAACTGCACGGCGTCGACGTAGATGTGGCGGCCTTGTGAGTAAGGGTTGGCCGTGCCGGTGGCGACGAATTTCAAGGTGTGTTCGCCGTCAGAAAGACCGTTCCTGTAATAAAGCACCTGCCGGCTGCGAGGCGTTGGATTCCAGCAATCCACGGGGACAAGCTGTTTCACGCCATCGACAAACACCTCCGCCAACCCGCCCGCCGGACCGACGTCGCCAATCAGGCGGACCTGGTTGCCTTCGAATTTGGCGGCTACGGCAGCGCCGCCAGCCTCGGTCGCCCGCAATGTCTTGCCCGAGGCTTCCGTCTCCTCGCGCGTGGTCCAGGCGCCGTCAAAGGTCAAGGCGGAAGCGTCAAGAACACGCTGAGGGTCTTCGCCGCGCACTCGCACCCTGGTTGCACTGTCATGGCGAACGTGAACGATGGTGTCGCCGTTGGACAGTTTCTTGACAGTGTAACCGTTGGCTGAAAGATCCTGACGCTCGCTGAGCGCGCGTTCGTTTGCTGTGATTTGCTGGGGCGCAAAGGCCAGTCGCAGTACATCCACCGTTTCCGGCGGGGCGTCGAAAGTCGAATACGCAATGTCACCATCGCCGTAGCGGACCTGGCTTACCACTGCGCTGGAGCGGACGATGTGGTTCTCGCGGCTGGCGCCCAGTTCCTCCGGCAGCCAGCCGATCGCTGCCAGCACCCAGCGCAGGGGCAGCGGATGGGCAATGTTCAGCCAGGCACCGTTGACGACGATACCGCCATCAATGTTGTCTTCGGTCACGCCGGTTTCATGGATGTCGTAGGTTTGGAGGATCAACTGGCGCACGGCCATCTCGCGCATCCAGGCGTCGCCGGACACGGCTGCGTATTGCCCCAGGATGCTCCCGACGAGCAGAGGCGAATACCACAACGATCGGCCACAGCACGAACTGGATTCCGGATAGGCCCAAGCACCGCTGTAAACGTCGCCGCCCGATTCCGGGGCGGGGCTGGTGCGGTTGTAGAAAAGGGTCATGATGTTGCGGGCGTCGCAGCGCCAGTTCGGGAACAGTTGCCGTTGGGCGACGAGATAAGCGGGGACCTCGGCGGCGAGCGTGCAGCACTGTGTCGGGTTTTCCCAGTCCCAGAAGTAGCGGCCCCAGGTGTCGTCCACGTGCCAGGCAGGCAACAACTTGTCAGCCAGGTAGCGGATGCCGGCCTCGCGGGCCTTGAGAACCGCGCCGTCCTTGCCGCTGTGGCCCAGGCGGATCAATTCGTCGAGGAACCCGAGGATCAAGACCACACCGCCGGTCTGTTTGTTGTTCTTCCAGGGAGCGGCCTCGGGGTTGGCGTAGCGCGGCCACGGATCGGCGGTGGGATCGAGGTCGCACCGTTCGGCGAGCAGGTCACCCCAGTGCCTGGCGGCGGCGAACCATCGCTGGTTGCCGGTGACCTGATAAGCGCGCAGCAGGCCCTGACCCATGTTGGCGCAAATATCGAGTTGGATCATGCCGTTAGGGTCGCACTTCTGAAACACCTTGCCTTTGATGGGGACGCTGATGGGGAAATTGGGCCACGGATGCTCCGGCGGCGTCTGGCAGGCATCGAGCAGGAAGTCGCCCATATAGGTCAGATGTGCGATGGCCGCCGGGTCGCCGGTGTAGCGGTAGTAGTCCATCATGCCGAACAGGACGCAGACCGATCGCTGGCCGATGTCGGCGGTGTCCCAGTCGCTGGTGGGAAGCGGGGTGATCGCGCCGTCGGCGGCAATCGTCCACTGCCCGCTGAACACGTAGGCCGGGTACGCGGCGATGGCGTCCTTGGTGGTCGTCCATGGGTAGCGTTTCAGGGTTTCCGCCGCGATGCGGACGCGGTAGTCGCACTGGCCGTTGAGCCCTTGATACCACGGTGAAATGACGCCGTGCTCATTCACCACCGCGTCGTGGCCGTAGTAATGTGCTTTATTGGTGGCAGCCAGCGCCGGCAGGCCCGCGATGAAGCATCCCGTCAGAACAAGGTTACGAATCATCGTCTTCCTCACAACACTTCCTGCTGCGCTCGCGGTTGCCGAAGCTTCTTATGGGGTCTTGCCTTTACTGTCTGACTTATCGCTCAACAGTCGTGTCCGCAGGTCTCGATCGAGATCCATGACGCCGAAGATGCCGTTCAAGTGGCTAGTCGTGACCCAGGGCAGCCAGCCGCGATGGAGGCCGTAGCCACGGCGCGGCGCCAGGCTCCAGTGTTCCTGCTGCCATCCCGGTACGCCCAGATCATACGTTCGGCCGGGCATGGCGAGCATGCCCTTGGTGTTGTGCAGCAAGAGGCGCGCGACATCGAAGTAGTGCGCATCCCCGGTGAGTCTGTACAGCTCGGCATAGTCGTCGGCATCAAAGGCCATGTAGGCATCGACCAAGGAATGGCCGGATGCGATGAGCTGCAGCCCGACGGTGGAAACGTTGTGTTTCCAGTGGATGCCCGCATTGAGATCATCCTTGGGCATCGGCACATCCCAGATGTAGATCCACGTCTCGGCGAAATCGGCGGCGGCCCGGGCCCGCTCCACCCAGCGATGATCGCCCGTTGCTCTGTAAAGCGCGAGATACGCCTCGAGCGACAGGGTAGCCGCCTCCTTGTCGAGCACATCCGGATTGTCGATAGTGCCGCCGACAAACTGCCCGCGAGCCTGGCCGTTCTCCCATGAGAACTCCGCCGCCCGTGCCGCGGCGTTCAGGTAGCGGGCTTCGCCGGTGATCTGACTCAGCAGTGTGAGCAGGGGAATCGCGTTGAAGCTCGAGTTGGGCGATGCCGATACGACCTTGCCACTGCCGGCCTGCCACGTTCGTGGAAAGCCTCCGCCTTCCTGCTGTTGCGTCAGCAGCCAATCGCCGAATCGCCGGCACCAGGTCAGCCAGTCCGGATGCTCGCGGCCCTCCTTGCGCTCGTGCTGATAAGCTTTCAGCAGGATCTTGATATCGTCGCCGAAGGAACGCAGGTAGATCTGCTCGTCCCACAACGCATTTTTCGGCCGGCCGTCGTCCAGATTGAAACCTTCGCCGGCAGGTGGATCGATCTTGAGGCGAACGAAGGAATCGATGATCTGTTCGGCCAGCTTGCGCAGATGTTGGCTGCGCTCTCTGTCGCCGGGCAGGGACGCCTCGCGCAGCATGAAGTATGCGGATTCCAGATTCTTGCCGGTGAATCCCATGATGGCCTTGCGGTCGGCCCTCTCCAGGTCCTTCGACATGGAATCGACGAAATTGGGAATACCTGTCCGGCCATCCTTCTGTACAACGCAGGAGGCGAGGGCATCGATCAGGCTGCGCCGGGCTGTATCAGTGTCGACTGGCACAACTGCCGGTTTGAGGGAATTCCATGCCCAGCGCCAGGCCGCCTGCATGTAATTCGGAAAGCTTTCTGAACGGCCAAAGCGAAACGCGACCTGATAGTGCTGTTCGAGGCCGTCCTCCAGCGGGTGGTAGCGTCGCCGCCACCGGTGCAGGTGCCCGCCGGGATATGTGTCACCGCGGTAGGTGACTTCGCCCTCCGTGCCAGGGAACCAATATCCGACAGACAGTCCGTCGCCGCGTTCTTCTGCGCCGATCGAACCGAACCGGAATCGTCCGTCGGTAAGCGTGATCGCCTGGATATCGAGTGAGTCGGCAGCCGTGGTGTCTCCGCGGGGTGCCGGATTGAGGATGGCCAAAGTGTGCCCATCCTCAAAGCGAGCGGCCAGGAGCGGCGCGGGCAGGCGATCTTCGCGAATGCGGATGGTGAACTGGCCTGGCTGGTAGTGGGCTCTGCCGCCGATGGCGGTTTCGGTCAGGTAGTCGAAGCCACCGTAGATCATTCCCGGGACGAACCAGTCCACCTGAGACCACCCCATGGGCTTCTCAAACGGGAGATTGATGGCGGAGAGGAAGCCTTCTGGAGCGTCGCCGGAAACCTTCACGGTGCGATCCAGGTGAAGTACATCGCCGGCGATGGACCAGCGATCCTCGACGGTCACCTTGACAGTGGACCCGCATGCGATGCTGGCACGCCCCAGAATCTGCTTTGAGCGGAAATCAAGCGTATCGTAGCCGGCAGCCCGTCGGGAGCTGATGGCCGTGCGTTCGACCAGGCCGGCGTCGATGAATTGTCCGCCACCCGTCTGATGGCAGTGAACGGCCAGCAGGTTGCGGCCCGGCTTCAAGGCGGCGATGGCTTCATCCGCGAGTTGCACCTCTGCGTAGCTGGTGACGTAGCCGCGAAGCCTCGCGGCCTCCACGCCGTTGATGAATAGCTGGGCGTCCTCATCGTGATGAACAACCAGCCACAACAGACCCTTCGGTACTTCGTCAAGGTCGAACTCATTCCGCAACCAGATGTCGGACGTATCCCATTTCGTGCTCACCGCCGCTCCGGGTGTACCGGTTACTCCAAAGCCGCCGGGACCTTGGCGCCAGTCCGACGCATCGAAGTCCTGCCTGGACCAGCCGAAGGCGGGCCGGCTTGTCGCGTATTGCCAGAGTCGGAGCTGCTCGCGACTGGTCGGCAGTACGTTCCGGACGCTCTCCCGGTAGAACTCCAGTTGAACGGGGCTGGGTTGATGGCATGAAGCCCGGCCCGCGTCCGCGATTCGCAAGCCCCAGCTCATGTCCGCGTTCTGAACGCCAAGAACGACGGCGCCCGTGGCCAGACTGCCGATCGGGCGCGTTTCCGGTTTGCGAGGTTCACCGCCGTCGGCCAGAGTCGCCTTGCCGTACCCGTCCATCGTCAACCAGAAGTCGCCCTTGGTGCCGGTCCACATCATGATGCTCTCACGTCCGGCGCCGTCGTCGTCGCACACCCCGGTCTCAATACCCATTGTGCGTCCCGCGCTGATCGCCACATCGGGCAAGGCGAAACCGATTTCCATCAAGTAACCCTGGGCCGTTTTCGTGGCGACGATTTCGCCGGCCCATTCGCGGACAAAACGCTCGGTCTGCGGTTTGGCGACCAGATACTTGTCAGCATGGTCGAGATATACGCGGGCGGGCTGGGTGGGCAGGAACTGCAGTTCGTAGCCCAGCAGCTCACCGGGCTTGCAGGCGGCGAACCAATCCTCCCGGCCGTCGAGCACGTGGACACGCCGGCCGCCGCGGTTGGCGTAGTCGATGTAGATCTCGACACAATCGCACAGAAAGGCAGAGGGCTGTGTCGGATCGAGCACGTGGTCATCGGTGACTTCGAAGGCGAAGAACAGCTTGTTGCCAAACCACGCACCGCGCCACTGGTAGCTCAGGTCGCTGTCGTCCCGCCACCTATCCGGCGTCATGCCCTGGCCGAACCACAGGTGTTCCCGGCCTTGGACGACGTTGGGCTGGATTCCGCTCCAGTCGTCCAGCCGGCCGTCCACGATGATGGCTTGACGGGCAAATCCGCATGTCGGTGTGGCGGCGACGGCCGGGGTGGCGAATCCGACCAGCCCTCCGAGCCAGGCGAGCATGACTGTGCGAATGAAGCGCATACCCACTCCTGCTACCAGAAGATGATGTTGAGAACCACCGTCACCGCCAAGATGACGATGCCGAGCGTGGCGGGTCGCTGATACCATCTCAAACCCGCGCCGGCAAGGCCGACTCGCAACACGGTTCCGGACGCATCTTGACGCACCGCAGAGATCGTGTTATTTTCAATTCTGGAAGTATTATGTCAAGGGGTTTCGGCGCGTGCGAGAAGGCCGATTCCCACCTTGCGTTCATTCAGGACGGCAGAATGACGGCCGCCCTAACTGACCAGATGAGCCGTTGATGGTGAATTGTTCCATAATTGGAATCATTTTCGGGAACGAGGACTGATGGCACGCGGCAAGCCGAAGGCGATTCGAATCCCGGCCCCGCCCCTCGCCTGGTGGCCCAAGGGCAGGCGCATGACGAAGCCGGTCTACAATCGCCTGCTCGTCTGCGCCTCGCTGTTTCACGAGGGCCCGGAATCACGCGTCGGTCTGCACCATCGCACCGGCCTGCCGATTTCGCGGTTGTCGGAAATCTGTGGCGAGTTGCTTCGCGATGGGCTGATCCGCGAAAGCGTCGTGGCACCGCCGGGCGGCAACGGCCGTGGCCGGCCGCAAACGCTGCTCGAGATTGATCTGCGGGGCCTGGGCGTGGCATGCGTACAGTACGACCAGGACCACATCAACGCCGCCGTGACGGACCTCGGCGGTACGCTTCGATGGCAGCGGCGGTGGGACGGCCCGTTCGAAGAAGATGCCCAACGACGACTGCGCCGCATCGCGCGGGCGGTAACGTTGGCAGTCGATACCGCCCCGAAGCTTGGTGTGCGAATTGTGGCCGTCGGTGCGGCGGATCCGGGCACCGTCGATATCGCAACCGGCGGTGCGGTCCGGGCGGTCAACGTACCAGGGTGGCAGAACGTACCCGTCGCCGAGGCGCTCCGCAAAGCCACAGGCCGACCCACGGTCATTCAACGCGGCGATAGCTGGCAGGCCCTCGGCGAAGTGTCGTTCGGGGCCGGGCGCGGGGCGCAGAACGCGCTGTTCGTAACGCTGCTCGAGGGGATCGGCGGCGGCATTGTCGAGCGAGGCCGGCTGCTCGTCGGGCGCGACGGCTCGGCGGGAGAAATCGGACATACGCGTGTGTCCGAGGATGGCCCTCCCTGCGGTTGCGGGGGGCGCGGCTGCCTCGAAGCCCATGTCGCACCGGCACGCCTCGCAGCACGGTGGCGCCAGTTGCCAGCCGAACAAGCCGAATGGGTGACGCTGCGCGGCGAGATGCCCAACGATGATTTCACGCAGATGCTTCAGGCGGCTCGCGAGGGCGACGCCCGCGCGAGGGAGATTCTTGCCGAGGCGGCCCGGGCGCTCGCGCGCGGGTTGGGCAATGCGGTAAGTCTCCTCAACCCCGAGCGAATCATTCTCGGAGGCCGGTTCGTGCAAGCCGGCGAACTGCTGCTCGACCCGCTCAAACGGGCGCTGCCGGAGTACGCACTCGGCGAGTTGCTGCAGGGAATTGAGGTCCGCCTGGCCGAACTGGGCGAGACATCGGCGTTTCTCGGCATTGCGGCTGATGCGCGGGACCGACTGTTTGCGTATCCGTCGATCGGTGCGCGATTTGGCGAGGCGGAGGCGAATTTGTGACACTGCGCGTTCAGAAGATTGAGGCAACGGTTGTCGACCATCCCGTTCGGTCAAACGGCGCGATTGTCTCGTTTCTCGGGCGGCATGAGGCCTCTCGCTATGTGACCGTGACGCTCACCGGCGACGACGGCCTGCAAGGTTTTGGCGAGGCGACGACCGCGCCGATCTGGAGCGGCGAGTCGGCCGAAACCGCGAAATGGATGATCGAGCACTTCATGTCGCCGCGGCTGGTTGGCGCTGAGTTCGAGCATCCGTCGGAAGCGCTGGTCATTCTCGATGGCGAGTTGCACGGCAACGCCTTCGCCAAGGCAGCGGTGGACGCGGCGTTGTGGGACCTGTGGGCCCGAATGCAGGGTGTACCCGTGTGGAGGCTGATTGCTGATCGCGAGCCGGTTGAGTGGATCCCGACACGTGTGAGCATCGGCGCCTATCCGCCGGAAGAGACTGTCGCACTCGCGGTCGAGTTCTGGAACCAGGGCGTGCGGACGCTCAAATTCAAGACCGGCAAGCCGGGCATTGACGACGTCGCGCGGCTGCGCGCGGTGCGTGAACGACTCGGGCCAGAACCGATCTTCACGGTCGATGCGAACGGCGCGTATCCCACAGCGGATGACGCTATTCGGGCGATTGAGGCGTTGCTGGCCTACGATCTTGGCCTCGTGGAGCAGCCCACGCCGCGGGACCGACTTGCCATGCTTGCCGAGGTGCGCCGCCGAGTGAGCGTGCCGGTCATGGTCGACGAAGGTATCTTCACACCGGGCCAACTCGAAGATGCACTCGACCAAGACGCGTTCGACATCCTCTCGGTCTATCCCGGCAAGAATGGCGGATTCACGCATTCGATCGCGATGGCACAGCGGGCTCAGGCCGCCGGTAAGGCCTGCGCGATCGGCTCGAACCTGGAGACGGACTTGGGGCTGGCGCCGATGGTTTGCCTGGCCGCGAGCCTTTCGGCGTTTCCGGTGGACCGCTATGCCTGCGATCTCATGGCGGCGCTGTTCTACAAAACCTCATCGGTGACGCCGCCAATCGTGTTTCGTGATGGCTGCGTAGCGTTGCCGACCGGGCCCGGATTCGGAGTGGAGCCTGATGCTCAATACGCTGCCCGTCATTGATGCGCACGCGATGCTTGGCGAAGAAGCGCACCTGCATCTCGACGCCGAGACATTGCTTCGACGCATGGACGCTGCGGAAGTGACGATGGCTATCGCACGTCCGATGGGTGCGGGCCTCGTCGTCGATCACGCTGCCGGCAACGCCCTTGTGCTGAAGGCCGGCCCACGCATTCGCGGCCTGGTCACGGCCAATCCGTGGTGGGGTGGCAAGGCGTTGGACGCCGTGGCTCGCGGCCGCGACGACGGCGCTGTCGGTCTTTTTCTCGATCCAACGCGACAGGGGTTCATGCCCACCGAGTCGATCGCGATGCCGCTGTTCGAACGTGCCGCGGAATACGGCTGGCCGGTGCTGGTGCGGACGGGTACGTACGTGTGCGCGGATCTGCTGGCCGTCGCCGAGGTAGCACGGCGGCTGCCAGCTACGCCGTT
Organism: Phycisphaerae bacterium; assembly: GCA_016928855.1. Lineage (GTDB taxonomy): Bacteria > Planctomycetota > Phycisphaerae > UBA1845 > PWPN01 > JAFGKA01. Next base: position 24,833 of record JAFGKA010000039.1, on the reverse strand, counting down.
CATCGCCGGCTTCGGCGGGTTTGCCGACATGTGGTTCGATCTGCCCGGCACGTTTGCCGCGATTCCGAACCTGTACGTCGATACCTCAATGATGATCGGCGACGGTATTCGGGCGCTCGTCACAGCGCACGGGCCGTCGCGCATTGTGTTTGGCAGCGCCGAACCCCGAAATCGATACGCGGTATGCCTGCGGACGCTGGAACGGCTTGGCCTCGCCGAGGACGCGCGGCGAGCTATTCTGCATGACAACGCCAAACGGCTCTTTGGCCTCTGAGCGAGGATGGGCATGCGAATCATCGACTTCCACACGCACCTTGATCGGCACTGGCTTGGGCAGCCGCTGCCGACGGCCGAGGCCATGGTCGCGGCCATGGATCGCTTCGACGTCGAAGCCTCCTGCGTCTTCACGGTTATGGGGTTCTACGGCAATTGCGAGAGCCACAATGAGGCGCTGGTAACCGAGACCGATCGATATCCCGACCGACTGATTCCGTTCGCGACGGTGGATCCGAAGGACGGGCCGGCTGCGGCGGAAGAACTGGAACAACGGCTGAGCGATGCGCGGTTTCGCGGCGTGAAGTTGCATCCGTGGCTGCAGGCGTTCGCTCCGAGCATGCTGAAAGAAACGATGACCGGGCTGTTGCGCGTTGCCGCACGGCACGACGCTCCGGTGATCTTTCACGACGGCACGCCGCCGTACTGCACGACGTTTCAGGTTGCCGAGGTCGCTCGCTGGGTGCCGGAGGCAACGATTATCCTCGGGCACGCCGGCCTGGCTGACTACGTCGATGCGGCGGCACAGCTTATCCGCGACGTGCCGAATCTGTACGCCTGTTTCTGCGGCCCGCGTGGCGGTGATCTGCTGCACCTCGTGGCGACGGGCGGCGCGGATAAGGTGCTGTTCGGCTCCGACTTCGGCGCGGCTACGTGGGAGCTGCTGGCCGAGCGGATTGACGACGTGGTGGAAGCCGGACTGACCGCGGCGGAGGCCGAGCAGGTGTTCTACGGCAATGCCGCGCGGCTGCTGCAGCGCCGGGGAGGCTGCTGATGAACGACAAGCGGATCAATCCGTTTGATGCCGCGAGCGAGCCAGACCGGCATGCGATTTGGGAAATGCTCGTTACACGCGACAACCGTGCGTTCGCCTCGGCCGACTGGTCGCTTGTGGCGAACGACTTTGCGGCGGACCGTTTTGAGGGCATCAGCGCAAACGGATCGGCGGATCCGGCGGATTGGTCGCTCGAATATCCAACGCTTGACGGCTATCGCGATCGCTGGCTGCACATGGCTGAAGAGTATCGCTGCAAGCCGGTCGTCGGCGATCGACTGACGCTGCTATTCGAACTGACTACGCTGGACCGCATCGAAATCCACACCGACCGCGCGGTGGCATGGAAACAGTTCAAGATCGATGCGCCGCTGCAAAACGGGAAGCGATGGCAGGTGTCGGCGCAGACGCTCTATCGCCTTCATCGAATCGGCGGGCAATGGCGAATCGCGGGCTTCGTCGGCTATTTGCCGCTGGAGGTGCACGCATGAAGTGGGAAGAACTCAGCGCCCTTCGCATGGCGGACGTATCACGCGAGACGGTGTGTATTCTGCCGCTCGGCGCGGTTGAGCAACACGGGCGGCATCTGCCGTTGATGACTGACAGCCTGATCATCAACGAGTTCGCCGTACGGCTCGATGCCGTCTGTGGCGGGCGCCTTCTTGTGATGCCTGGTCCGCGTGTCGGCTGCAGTGAGCACCATATGGCCTTCACCGGCACGCTCACGCTGACGCATGAGACGTTTCGCTGTGTGGTGCTGGAAACGCTGGCTGCGGCGGTGCGCCACGGATTCCGTCGGTTTCTGTTGCTCAACGGCCACGGCGGCAACAGCTCGATTGCCGGCGTGGTCCTCGAACAGGCGGCAGCGCGATGGCCTGAGGTCGAGGTCGTATCGACGGCCTGGTTCCGCGTGGCGGCCGAGCGGCTGCGACCACTCGTCGACGGTGACTACCCGGCCGTCGGCCATGCGTGCGAACTGGAGACCAGCGTCGTGCTGGCCCTGCGGCCTGACCTCGTTGATATGGCTGTCGCGAAAGACGATGGCATCCCAGCCGCGTCACCCATGATGCGGGGCGACCTGCTGACCGGTGGCGCGGCCAGCCGCGCCGTGCCGATGGAGCGGATCACCAAGACGGGTGCGTGGGGCAAACCGTCTCTGGCGACCGCCGAGAAGGGTCGCAAGATCCTCGACATCACGGTCGGGGCACTCAAGGAACTGCTCGTGAGCTGCTGGCCGGATGCGCCAGGCGTGGAGGGCTCAACATGATTGTGGATGTCCACGCGCACTGCTGGCCGGGTACGGACTGCTTCTCCGCATCGTTCCTGGCTGATGCGCAGCGAACGAGAGCGGCCGCGGCAACGGCTGTCAGCGATCACGAGGCATACCGTGCCGCGACCGGCGGCAAAGATGTTGTAACGATCGTGTTCGGCGGTAAGGCCCGGCTGTCGGGTGTCTGGTTGGACGATGCACAGGTCGCCGCCTACGTCGTGCACGATCCGCGACGGCTGCTGGGCTTTCTGTCGGTCGATCCGACGCAGAGCGGCTGGGAGGACGAACTACGCACCGGCCACGAACAGCTCGGGCTGCGCGGGATCAAGCTCATGCCGATGTACGCCGGCTTTCTTCCGCAGGATGAGCGACTTGATCCGTTATGGCGCTATGCGGCGGCGAAGGGCCTGCCGGTGCTGCTGCACACGGGAACAACATTCATTGCGAAGGCGCCGCTGGAGTGCACGCTGCCGCGGAACCTCGATGAAGTGGCGCGGCGGTTTCCGGATGTGAAGATCGTCCTGGCGCACATGGGCCATCCGTACGAGGGCGAGACCGTCGCGGTCATCCGCAAGCATGCGAACGTCTACGCCGACGTCAGCGCGCTGTTCTACCGGCCGTGGCAACTGTTCCACACCCTGATGCTCGTCGAAGAGTATGGCGTATGGGACAAGCTGCTTTTTGGCACGGACTTTCCCGTCACGACGGTGGAGCAGAGCGTGCGCGGCTTGCGAGCGATGTGTGACATTCGTATCGACCGCTTCACGCTGCCGGCCGAAGAGATCGAGGCGCTGGTTCACCGCGACGCTCTGTCGTTGCTCGGCTTGCCGGATCCGCGAGGAACGACGGAGGCGAGCGAATGAGTTCGGCGGTGCTGGCAGCCACGCAGTCGCTTCGCCTGGGCACCGCCGGCTGGGCAGTGATCGCTGTCTATTCCGGCGCGATGATCGCACTGGGGCTCTATTTCTCGCGCGCCGCAACGAAATCGGCCAATGGCTTCCTTATTGGCGAGCGCAGTCTGCCCTGGTGGGTCATCGGCTTCTCAAACACCGCGACCTACGCCGACTCGGGCGGCGGCTGGGTGTGGCTGTTTTTCGTCGGCGGGTTCATGTACCTCAACCAGATCGCGTGGATCGCCTGGCCGATCTGGATGCCGCTGGTCGGCGTGTTCTGGGCAAAGATGTGGCGCCGCACCGGGCTGGTGACGACGGGCGAGTTGATCGAGTTCCGCTATTCCGGCCGTGGTGCGGCAGTGTTTCGCGGCTTCTTCGGCGTCTATGCATGCCTCGGCTGGGCGACCGTCTTCCTCGGCTACGGCACGGCCATGCTTGCCCAGCTTCTCGCGCCGTTGATCGGCTGGACGCCGTTCTCGGTTGTCCTCGTGTTTGGCGCGATCACGTTGACATACACGCTGATGGGCGGCCTGCTCGGTGCGGCGTATATCGACGTTCCGCAGTTCTTCATCTTCTTCGTCGCGGCTCTGATTGTGTGGTTCTTCGGCGTGCAGGAGCACGGCAGCTATGCCGCACTGCTCGAGCGGGCGATGGCGGCGCGCGGCGCGGATTTCTGGCAGATCTTCCCGCCGTCGGCTGGCACGAACAGTTACGTCGGCCCGGCAACATTCTTCGCGTTGATTCTCATCGGTCTCTTTCTCGCCGGCAGTCCGTGTGCCGGCGAGGGCTGGACCGCGCAGCGATGCCTGGCTGCCCGCGATGAACGCCACGCCGTCTTCGGTCAGATGTTCAGTTGCGTCCTGAGCCTCGTGGTGCGGATGATCCCGCTGCTGCCGTTGGGTGTGCTCGCGATCGCGATGTTCCCTGCGGCAGATGCCGGGACGCGCGAAACGATGGTCCTCGCCGACGGCTCGACAGCGCCGTCGATCAGCGTGTGGTCGCAGCTCGTCGTGCGCTACGCGGACCGGATTCCCGGCTTCGGCGGGCTGCTCGTCGCGGCAGTGCTGGCCGGCTACATGTCCACCGTCGGCACGCTGTTGCAGTGGGGATCGGCTTTCGTCGTCAACGATCTGTATCGGCGCCACGTGCGGCCTCACGCGCCGGAGCGCGAGTACATCCGCGTCACGCGGTGCGTCATGATCGTCATGATGGCGCTGGCCACCGGACTGGCGCTTGGCATCGAGAACATTGGCCCCTGGGTGTTCTTCATCAACGCGGCGATGATTGCGCCGGCGCTGCCGCTTTCGTGGCTGCGGTGGTTCTGGTGGCGGTTCAATGTCTGGGGGGAAATCTTCGGCATTCTGATATCCGTTCCGCTTTCGGCACTCGTCTGGTTTGGTCTGGAATGGAAGGATCGACCGGCGTGGCAGCCCACGCTGCTGCTGCTTGGTGTCGGTCTGGGTGGCAGCGTGCTGGTTTCGCTGCTGACGAAGCCCGAGTCGCGCCAAGTGCTTCGCCGGTTCTATCGTCAGGTTCGACCGCCCGGCTTGTGGGGCCCTGTACGCACCGCACTGGAGGCCGAGGGGCTCGTCGATGCGCGACAGCGGCGGCTGGAGCGCACGTGGGATCTGCGCGCGGCCGGCTGTGGCATCGTCTTCTGTTTTGCGATCACGTGGGCGTTCTTTACTGCGGTGCTGCTGCGCTGGGCGGCGTCAGCCGCTCTGTTGCTGGTCGGCGTGCTGAGCGGCTGGGCGTACTACGCCTGCTGGCTGCGCAGCTACCGGGCGTCGGTTGCCGGAACGGAGGCAACCGGCGAATCCGAGATGCCGGGCGAGGGCGTGCCAGCCATGTGCGGCGTATCGGATAAGGGGGGACGCTAGTGTACCGCGTGGCAATCATTGGCTGCGGTGCGGTTGCCGAGAGCGGCCATCTGCCGGCGCTGATGCGCCATTCGCAGTTCCACGCCGTTGCCTTGTGTGACACGCGTCTCGAACGAGCGAAGCGCCTTGCCGGTCAAGCCGGCGCTGCCGCGACGTATACGGACTGGCGAGCCCTCCTGGACGGGGAAGCCGTCGACGCAGCAGTGCTGGCGCTGCCGCCGGAGGTCAGCCCGGATGTCGCGATCGCATGCCTGGAGCGATCGATTCCCGTGCTGGACGAGAAGCCGCTGGCCTCGACGATCGAAGACGGTCGGCGCATGGCACATACCATCACCAGATGCGGAGGCGTGTTCCAGGTGGGTTTCGTCCTGCGCTATGGCGCCTGCGTCGAGATGATCCGACAATTGGCACGCAAGATCGGAACGCCGGCGCGATATCACGTAGCGATCTACGACGAGAAGCTCGACCGTGCCGACACGGAGCACTTTACTCGCATCCAGGGCTTTCTGCGCGACAGTTCCGCAATGACGCACGAGGGATCACACGTGATCGACTACGCGGTGCTCTGGAATTCGTCGCCGTGGAAGCGCATTCGCGCGACGGCAACGCGCACTGAAGACGACCTGGCCGGTCCAAACGTCTGGCAGGCGAGCGTCGACTTGGCCGACAGCTCGACGTTGGAGATCGAAATCGGCTGGCTGCTGCCGGAGCTGCCGCCGTGCACCGTGTCCGTCGAAGGTCCCGATGGCCGAGTCGAGCTGAGCTTATCGACGGGCCGCGGATCGTGGTGGATCGCCGGCGCATCCGGTGCGTTGGCCCTGCCGCCGATGGCGCCGGAGTGGGATCGGCAGTACGACGTATTTGCCGAAGCGATTGAGTACGGCGAGGCTCGGGTGGCGACGGTTGCCGACGGGCTTCGCGCTCTGGAGGTGTCGACGGCGTGTGAACGATCGGCTCGGACCGGAGAAGCAATCGTGTGCGACGAGCGCAACTCCGCCGCGATGCCTCGCGAGGACTCGGAATGACGGCTCACGAGAGGACCCGTATTGAAAGGCGTGGTGCGTGATGGCAACGAATGGCCTGCAACGGCTCGTGCTGCTGGCCGTGTGCGTGGGAATGGTTCCGGCAACCGTAGCCAACGGGAACGTGGCGCTTCCGCTGCATGAACGCTTCGCCTCGGAGACGCTGGATGCGGCGTGGTCGCCCAAGGCGTCGCCTGAGGCTTCCGTCAAGGTCACGGACGGTTGGCTGGCCGTCGAGGGGCCGCTGGACGGCGTTGGGCATATCGAACGCCAACTGGGCATAGACAACATCACGCTCTCTGCGACCGTCGTACGATGGGGCGCCGTGTATCTCGTGTGGGATGCCGACAACTGGTGCGGGGTCGGGATGCTTTCGCCGACGCCATTCGGCCGGTTCTACAGCATCGACGTGGTTGGGGGCAAGGCTCGTGAGGTCGATGATCGCGGCGTCGATTTCGGCTGCGCCCACCGCGTGCGCATCGTACTAGGCCAGGATCACGTTCGCCTTCAATCCCATGACGGCGAGAAGTGGATCGACATGCGCACGATCGAACGGCCGACGACGTTCGCCGGCGCGCCGAAGCGCGTCGCGGTCGGGAAGTACTACGGTGCCGACCACAAGCCGTTTCGCGGCCCTGCCGATGTGCCTGGCGTCAAGGTCAGCGGTCTCGTGGGTGATCTGCGCATCGAGGCAACGCCGCCCGCCGTGTTGACACTGACCGAGGCCGAACGCGAGGCGGTGCGGCGACCGCCGGGTGAGCCGGTCAACGCGGTCCTGACGCAGAACGACGACGATCCGACGTTCGAAGCGATCGCCGGCCATTATCCGCCGATGAAGTCGCCGCGCGAAGTCGTCGGCGTGCCGGTGCATCCGCTGGACCTCGGCGTGGACTGCCTTGGGCGGCTGGACGTGACGCCCTGGGGAGCGCCGACCGCGTGGTTCGAGATCGGCGATCCGCCCGTGCCGTTCGGGGGTGGAAACGGTGCTTATTTCACCTGGGACCGCTCTGCGACGCACCTCGTCCCCGGCCTGACCGCCACGATCACCCGCCGCTTGCTGGCGGGCTATCTGCCGGTGGTGATACTGAGCACAAGCCGTGACGACGTTGATTACGAACTGATGGTCTTCGCCATATCCGAGGGGTTTCGTGTCGACACGGACCTGTATGCCTACGCCCGCCTGACCGCGCGGTCGCGCGGTGGCCGCGTGCCTGAACAGCTTGCGCTGGCCTGGGGCAGCGGCGAAACGCGGCATGTATGGCCGGCCAAGGCAAGAGACGGCTCCGCGCGGTGGTGCGTGCGATTCAAGCATCCCCAGCCGGAGACGGCCAGCGAGATCACTGCCGATGCGTTTGAAGCGAAGCTGGTCGAGACGGCGGCGTTCTGGCGGAACGTACTCGCGCCCGCGGAGCGGTTCGACATGCCCGATCGCCGTGTGATGGAGGCTTACCGGGCGTGGATCGTCTATTCGCTGTTGAACTGCGACACGATCGACGGCTACGTCGAGCCGCATGACGGCGCCGGCTTCTATGAGCAGATGTTCGGCAACAGCGTCTCGCTGCACACGTGGGCGATGAACATGTACGGCTTGCACGACCATGCAGCGCGCGTCCTGGATACGCAGATTCACTTTCAGCAACCTGACGGCCTGTACACGCAGGTCTGCGGCTTGACCGATCCCGGTGGCTTTCTTGTTGGCTTGATCCGGCAGTACCAGTTCACCGGCGATCGCGCGTGGCTGGAGCGCGTGAGCCCGAGCATCATCAAGCAGTGCGAGTGGCTCGTCCGCCAGCGCGCGGCCGGCCCGGCCGACGGTATGACGCGCGGACTGATCAAGTTCCGGCCGTACAACGATTACGCCGAGCCGGTGTTCAACTATCTGGGCAATGTGTGGTGCGCGCGAGGCCTGGAGCTTTCTGGGGCCGCGTTGAAGGACATCGGTGCCGAACAGGCCGACGCGTTTGCGATCGAGGCTGCGAAGTATCGCCAGGATATCCTCGACTCGATGGATGCCGCGGCCTTTGCCGACAACGGTCAGACAATTCTGCCGATGGAGCCGGATACGCAACGGCTGCTCAAGCTCAGCAAGTACACCGGCGGCGACTATTACGGGCTGGTGGCCAGCCCGCTGCTGGGAACGGGCTTTCTCCCGCCGCGCGACAAGCGGGCGAACAGGCTCATGGACATCATAGAGAAGCGGGCCGGGCTCATCGCCGGTGTGTGCGAGTTCGAACGGGGCATCGATCACGCCTACACGTATGGCTATCTCACGACAGCGATGAAACGCGGCGAGGAGCGCAAGACACTGCTGGGGTTCTGGTCGTTCCTGGCGTTCGGAATGACGCGCGACACGTACTCGCCCGTCGAGGTCACAAACATCCGAACAGGGCACAACCATTACACGCTGCCGCATCTCTACTCGTGCACCGACCAGCTCCGGTTAGTGCGGGACATGCTGCTGCACGAGCAGGACGACACGCTTTGGCTCGGCCGGGGCATCCCGCGTGCGTGGCTCGCACCGGGCAAGCACGTGGCCGTCAACGATGCGCCGACGGAATTCGGGAACATGAGCTACCGGATTGATGCGGAGGCGGACGACACGATGCGGATCCACATCGATCCGCCGCAGCGGCGGATGCCAATGGAGGTCTGCCTGCGGCTGCGCCATCCGCAGAAGCGTTCAATTGCGTCAGTAACCGCAACGCCGAGCGTGGCCGTCGAGGTATCGGGCGACACGCTGCGTCTGCCCGACTTGCACACACCGGTGGATCTCGAGGTGCGGTGTGATGCCGGTCGGTAACGTCATCGACCACATTCTGAAACGAAGGAGAAGACCATGCAGCCCCAAGCAATGATTCGTGGTCTTATACGCGGTCTGTGCTTAGCCATGGCCGCAACCACGGCACATGCGCAGGAAGTGGATCGTGTGTCGGGCAAGAGCATCGCACGGGCCGAGCCGAATGCCGATATTGCCGCCGGTTGGTGGCCGGAATTCGAGAATGTGTGGACGCCAATCGGCTGGAAGGATAATCCGCTCCGGTTCAATGTGATCTATGACGGTACGCTCATGGCAGCTCCGGTGCGCTGGCCCGCTCGCGGCCAGGGTGTGCAGTTGACGTTCATCCCGTCGTCCGACGGTGTCCCTCCCCGGCCAACCACAACCCAGCCGTACCAGTTGCGCAACCGCGATGGCGGCGTGGGTGACCAGGGCTGGAACGACGGCCCTGTTCCCGTGCTCTGGACGCGATGGCGCCAGGACAAGATCACGCTTCGCCAGGAGATCTTCGCGCATGTTCCCGGTGGCGGAGCGATACAGGATTCCAGCGAGCCGCTGTTCGCGTGGGTGCGGCTTTCGGTTGCGGAGGTTGCGGCAGACGACTCTCCTCCGCAGTACGGCTTCCTCGTTCGCATCAACCAGCCGCACATCCGCCTCAACATGGATCGCAATTTGAATCTCCTCGCTCAACCACAGATGGCTGCATACCCGCATGCGTTGCGGCTCGAGCCGCTCGCCCAGACGCCGGCATCCGACACGTATCTGCTGCTGGACGAGGCCCACAATGTCCGCCTGGCGGTGGCTGCAAAGACCAATTACCGCGTTCACTTCATCGATGAGCGTCCCGACGAATCGGATGCATATCTGCACTTGTCGTTTCCGCCTACGAAGGACGCGTATGTCGATCTCCTCGTGCCGCTGGTTCCCGCGGAGCGGGACGTCGCCGTCACGGAGTTGAACCTGGGCCGTGACGCCGCCCTGGCGGAAGCAGGTCGCTTCTGGGCCGCAGTTCCCGAGACGGCCGCGCGCGTGGACACGCCGGAGCGGCTGATCAACGAGGCATGCCGGCACAGCCCCAAGTTCGCGGAGGTCATTGCCGAGCGTCATCCCGAGACCGGCCGGTACAGCCTGCTCTCCGGCTCGTGGAATTACGAGATGCTGTGGGCCACGCCGACGTCGATGAACATTACCATGATCCTGGATGGTCTCGGCTACCACAGCGTTGCCGACAAATACCTCGAGATCTTCCGGCAGGAGCAGGGCACGATCGTCCCGCCGGGCGGCGCGTATCGCCAGCATCCCGGCTACCTGGCCACGCCGCGGATCCTGACGTCAATCGACTGGCTGTCTGACCATGGTGCGGTCCTCTATGCGGCGGCGCGGCACGCGCTCGTCAGCGACGACAAAGAATTCATCGAGCGGTGGACCGATCCGATTCTGCTCGCATGCGAGTTCATCCGCGATTTCCGCGCCAGCGATGCACACGACGGTGTCAAAGGCCTGTTGCCCGCGGCGGTCGCCACGGATACCGGTCAGCGCGAGCAGGCGGTCTGGAACGACGGCTGGAACTACAAGGGGCTCGCGACGTCCGTTCGGTTGCTTCAGCGTATCGGTCATCCGCGTGCCGACGAGTTCGCACGCGAAGCACGCGATTATCGCGAAACGTTCGTTCGCGCGATGCGAGAGGCCATGGACCATATGCCGGAATGGGAGGGCACCGACGGTCGGCATCACCGCTTCGTTCCTACGGCCCTGCCCGGCGGCGGGGACGTCAGACATCCGTTCTACCTCGACACCGGGCCTCTCTTTGCGGTCTACGCCGGCCTGATGGACGCGGATGACGAGCTGATGCGATCAAGCCTGCTCTATTTCCGCGAGGGCCCCAACACGCGCAGCTACGATCTCGCGGGACCGTGGCACCAGCCAATCACTCTGCATCACGAGCAGTCGAGTTGCGAGCCGTGCTATAGCTGGAACATCTTTCACGCGTGGCAGACGGCCGACCGCATGCGGTTTCTGGAAGGGCTCTACAGTCTGCTGACCGGTGCGGTGTCTCGCCAGACGTCCATCGGCTGTGAGCATCGTGGCGGGATCAGCGGAACGCTCTTTTCGCTGCCGTTGACGATCGAAGCGGCGCGGCTTTCGGTGATCGATGATCAGATCGAACCGGACAGCCTGCACCTGTTGCGCCTCGTGCCGCTCGCGTGGCTGACGACCGATCATGAAACGGTCTTCGAGCGGCTCCCGACCGAGTATGGCCCGGTCACCCTTCGCTTCCGGCTCGCCGACGAAGGGCGCCGCCTTGACGTATCGTTCACGTCGCGATTCCGATTCGCGCCGGCACGCGTACGGTTGCACGTGCCGCCCTTGCCCGCGCTTCGTGCCGTCACGATCAACGGTCGTCCGCACGAAGTGAAGCCGGGCGAAACAATGAGAGTTGAGATCCAGTGATGTAGGAGAAGACCATGCAACGCAGGACCACAGGCTGTGGATTCGTCGGCGGTGTGTGTCTGATCGTGGCGGCGGCCGCAGCGCACGCGCAGGAGATCGTTCGTGCATCGGGTGCGAACGAGCCGGTTATCATCCGGCAGGACGGGCCGGCCGGCTCGTGCGTGAGCGCCTGGCTGGCGAGTTCCCTTCAACGCGTCTTCCCGCGCAGCGAGCCCGGAGCGGCGCGACTGGAGCTTCTGGCCGCACGCAACAGCAGGACGGCGTTCCAGGTCGGTTTCCGCAACGACCGCATCTGGCCGCTGGTGGCCGAATGCACGATCGAGGGCGCCGACGATCTCAAACCCCAGGTGCGCTTCGTCGGCCTCGTGCCGATGCACCATTTCACGACGGACACGGAACCGAGCGAGCTGGACGGCGTCGGGCACATTCCCGGGCTCGTGCCCGATCCGCTGTGGCCGTTGCCCAAGGTCAACATCGGGCCGTACGAGAGCCGCTCGTTCTGGATCACACTCAATATCCCGGCCGATGCGAAGCCGGGGCTGCGCACGTTCACGGTGCGGCTGAGTCTCCACGACGGAAAGCAGCAGCTCGAAATGCCGGTGACGCTGAAGGTCGGCCGACTGGTCTTGCAGCCGCGACGCGACTTCCCGGTCATTCACTGGTGGCGGGGTGAGGCGACGTGGGACTACTACAAGACCGGCATGTTCGACGAGCGTTGGTGGAAGCTGACGAAGGACCAGTTGACGAACATGCTTGCCCACGGTTCGGACGTGGTCTACGTCCCGATCTTCTTCGACCGCCGCGAGACGTTCAAGCGGCCCTGCCAGCTCCTGATCATCGATGAGCCCGAGCCGGGAAAGTACGTCTTCGACTGGTCACGCGTGAAGCAGTTCACGGACATGTGCAAGGAGATCGGATTCCGCCAGTTCGAATGGTCGCACCTGTGGATCTACTGGGGCGTCGAGAACCCCGAGCGCATCTACAAGAAGGTCGGCGAGGAGTACGTCATGCTCTGGCCGCCGGACATCAGCGGCTTTTCGGAGACGTTCCTGAACTTCCTGCGCCAGTTTCTGCCCGAATTCCATACGTTCCTCAAGACCGAGGGCCTGCTGGAAACGTCCTATTTCCACCTGTCCGACGAGCCGGGCAGCGGCCAGCATGTCACGAACTACCACCGGGCACGCGAGATCCTGCGCGAGCTGGCGCCGTGGATGAAGGTCATGGACGCCCTGAGCGACATCGAGTACGGCAGACAAGACCTGACGGATATTCCGATCCCGATCGTCAGCGCCGCCCAGGCTTATATCGACGAGAAGATCCCGCATTGGGTCTACTACTGCTGCGCGCCGCACGGGCCGTGGCTGAACCGTTTCTTTGACACGCCGCTGCCGAAGATCCGCATGTCGGGCTGGCTGTTCTACCAGCTCGGCGCCAAAGGCTTCCTGCACTGGGGTTTCAACTACTGGCACAAAATGGAACAGGAAGTCATCGGCGATCCGTTCAACGACGCGACGAACGCATGTTGGCCGAGTATTCCCTACGGCGATCCGTTCATGATCTACCCCGGTCCCGACGGTCCGCTGGATTCGATTCGCTGGGAGGTCTTCGCCGAATCGCTTCAGGACTACGCGATGCTGCAGAGTGCGGGGGTCAAACCGAACGATCCGCTGTTGGCAGAGTTGAAGACCTACGCCGACTTTCCGAAGAACGAGGCGTGGCTTCGCGCGGCGATCGAGAAGATCGTCAATAGGCCCGCGGCGAAGACCGACGAGTGATGCAAGATGGCAGGAACGAGTGTGACCATGCTTGACGACGCCGTTCAATTCATTCGCAATCCCGCGGTATTCTCGACGTCGCTACCGTTTTCGCCGGCGGTGCGGGTCGGCGACTTCGTGTTCCTGTCCGGCATGGCCTCGGCCGACGAGCAGGGCCGGATCGTGCCTGACACGTTTGAAAACGAGGCCCGCCGCACGTATCAGAACGTCGCTCGCGTGCTGGGCATGGCCGGCCTGGACTTCTCGCATGTCGTTCAGGTGCGCTGCTATCTCGCCCGGCAGGAAGACTGGGATGCCCACAATCGTATTTATCGCGAGTTCTTCAGTGAACCCTACCCGGCCCGGACGACGCTGATTGGCTGCCTGGGCGACCTGGTGAAATACGAGGTTGAGCTGATCGCCTATGCCGGCGAGCAGCGAGTGGAGGAAACGTGATGCTCCCCGAAGACGGCCCGAAACGCCTGGCGTGGATACAACAGAACCTCTATGTTCCGGCGGTGTGCGATATCCTTGACGAACTGGGATATCGTCAGCAGGCTATGCATCAGCGGCTGCGGCCGCTCGATCCGGACCACTGCGTCATCGTCGGACGCGCGCGGACGCTCCGCTGGATGGAGACGGACTACGTCGACAATGACCCGTACGGCCTCGAAATCGACGCGATGGATTCGTTGCAGCCGGGCGACGTGGCCGTGCACTCGACGGACGCCGCCGGTACGAACGCGCCCTGGGGCGAGTTGATGAGCACCGTCGCCAAGCGCAACGGTGCCGTCGGTTGTATCTGCGACAGCCAGATCCGAGACTGCCGCAAGATCATGGCCATCGGTTTCCCGGTGTTCTACGCCGGCATCCGGCCGCTTGACAGCAAAGGGCGCGGCCGCGTGATGGCCTACGACGTTCCGATTCGCTGCGGCGACGTTCTCGTGCAGCCGGGCGAGCTCGTGTTCGCGGACTTCGATGGCATCGTTGTCATCCCCCAAGCCGTCGAAGATGAGGTGTTGCAGCGGGCTGCCGAGAAGATCGGAAAGGAGAATGCGTCGCGTCGCGAGTTGCTCGAAGGGCGCAGTCTGCGGGACGTGTTCAATGAGTTCGGAGTTCTGTGACGGACAGCATCAGCGTAACTCCACATGTGTCGGCAGATACCTTGCCTCCGCACTCAGAAGACGCAGGAGCGCGCGTGGCTAGCGCCAGTGACGTCCAGCTCGTCAGGCCGGCAGAATCTATCGTGACGCTCGGGATCCAGCCCGGGAAACGCATTCTCCAACCGGTGCCGTAACCGCAGAAGTCCGTTCCTCGCACGACCTTAGCGCGGTTTCGCATCTTTCGCAAGCTTCGCGTTTCATTGCGGTCTGTCGCACCGTGTCGCGGCGTTCGCACGCGCAACACGCTAGTGGCTGAGCTTCGACTCGTCCGCCAAGCTGAGTCATGCTCGACGCCGATCTAAGCGCGACATGCGTCTGCCTCGGAACAGTTGCTGCACTGTGTGGCCGGTCGGCGATGACAGATGACATTTTGGTGACGATTCGGTAACATGTCGCGGTCCCGCGATGCGCCAGGTGGCACGTCGTGCAGTTGAAAGAGGAGGACGCAACCGATGGCTTTGCGGCTCAACGAATGGGTGACGTGCGGCGAACTGGTGAACACACGCAAGAATTCCGTGTGTGGCTGGCTGAAGCTCCGTGGCGTCGACCGACCAATCTCACTGCAACTGACCGGCAACTGCTCGCCGGACCTGGCTGGCCGGCATATTCGTTTCGAAGTGCAGCCGTGGCCGGACGACGAATCATCTGAGCCCTGCGAGAGCGAACGCGAGCAGATCGAGCGCATCATGAAGCTGGCCGGGCTGGCGTGGCAACAGGTGGGCCCGACGGGCGTCATGACCGCGAAGCGAAAGGTCCGAGACCCTGACTGCCCGCTCAGCGAATGGTTCGCCCGCAACAAGGAAGGCGAGCCGCCGCCGCTGACGTGGAAGCCATGCCTCTTCCTCGAGTGGTTCAGCCAGAACGGCCGGGCCGTCTTTGAACTCGTCGATCCAGTCATCGAGTTTGTCGGAAGCGATCCGGAGCCGCCTCCTGGCCAGGAGGACCCAGATGCCGAGCCGACCGACGGGCCCGATGCCCAGAATGACACCGACGGCGGTTTGAGCATCACTTCACTTCGGTTGCACGACGACGACGAGGTGGAAATTCGTGACGAAACCCCGTTTGACGAGATGGGCGGCAGCCCCGAGGACTGTGACAACGCGTATGGGCTCATCGACGACGAGCTTCAGCGCTCGTTTGACGCCCAGGCACGCGATCTGGATCGCTCCCTGCAAAGCAACGACGATCCGGAAACGAACGAGGTGATGCGGGAAATCATGCTGATGGACGATCTCATCGAGCGTGGCGAGGGTGAACCGCTGGGCACGCTGTTCGATGACGTCGTCAAACTGTCTTCGCCGGACAAGCTCGACAAGCGACAGGCCGCTGATGACCGCCCTGTCCTGCAATTCGAGCGGTACAGCCGGCTTGCGAGGTGGCCCTGCACAACCGACTGCAGCCAACACCGCGGCGACGACGAAAAGCTGCAGGCTATGTCGAATCTGATTGCCTGGATGTCGCATTTCGATTGATCTACTTGCCGAGGAATCCGGCGGTGCTCATTTCGGGAACAGGAAAGTCATCGTGAATCGGATTCCCCAATCGGGGGCGCTGTCGGGGCCTTCGACCCAATACTTGCCGTTCACACCCAGACTCACGGGCAGCTTGCCGATCTTGACCAACTGGCTGACCCCGCCAACCAGCGGCACGGTCCATTGATTGCCGACCCAGTCGTACGTCGATTCCGTGCTGAACGAGAGCGTCGTCGCGGTCTTGAACGTATACGAAAGGAACGGCTGCAGGTAGGTGGCGTTGATCTCCTTGCGATTGTCGTCGCGGGCGAACGACCAGATGTGGTTCGCGAGCATACCGTACGTCCACGGGCCGCTCTGCTTGAGAATGACGCCGGTGGGTCCCATGCCCCAGCGATCGGCCCCAAGTGAGTCGTCGGTGGCAGTGGGAAACAGGAACACCGGTCCCACACCCCAGATGAACGGCTCCGTTGACTTGGGCGAGAAGAACAGGCTCTGCAGGATGTCACCCATCCCTCCCTGACTGGATACGCCGAGTACGTTGTCCTGGTAGACGACCGGCAGGATCGTCCGGCTGATCACGTTCCAGTCGTCGTTCAGGGTGATCGGGATCACCGGCTGGATGTTCAGCAGGTACTTGAACGCTTGGTCGCGGTCGGGCTCTTCGCCCAACGCGAAGTTAAGGACGCGGGTGGCGAGACGCGCCGGCCCGCGCGGAAGCACCCGGTTAAAAAAGCGCGATCGCCCAGTCGACGGCAGGTCGATTCCGCCGCCGAAGTCCAAGTTGCTCTGGATTGGAAAGCTGATGAGATCCGCGACCGGGTTCTGGAGCTTCTTGGCCAAATCGGTCGATGAAGCGTCACCTGCGGCAGGCCGCGGCACTTCATCGTCCTCGATTGCCTGCTGGCCAGCCGGCTCGTCCGCTTGCGCGAGCGAGGCGTAGGACAGCGAAAGCGTGAGGTCGGAAGGACCTTCAGCATAGGTCCCGGCGCTGCCAAGAAGCAAGACAGCGCTTGTGCCTGCAATGATCGCGATGTGGGAGCAAGTGCTCATTACCGTATCTCCGCCGGATTTAGTAATGTATTCCATGGGTTGTTGGGTTGGCCTACTTCACCAGTTCGAAGTCACCCGGCATCCAGGTCTTGTCGAACCACGGTTGCAGCGGGCCGTAGAGGCGCAGGAGGATGTTGTAGCCCTTCCCGGGCATGGTCTGGATCCAGTTGCCTTCGTGGCCTGCCGGTGCCTTAGGCCCGAACCACATGGTGTAGGAACCGTCAGCGTTGGCTTTCACAGACGGGTTGTTGCTGTCGAGGCCGCCGGTTTTCTGGTCGGTTTCCAGCACCGAACGGGTCTGGTTGTCATAGACCACGAAGGACCAGAAATCCTTGGCGGGAACCGGGCCGGGCAACGTGCATTTGTAGGTCTTGCCGCCGTCGAGGTAGCGGCCTTCCGAATCGTGGGCGCCGATCTCATAGGCCGAGCCGGTGCCAACTACTGGCTTGGCCATGGCCGGGGTGATGGCGGTGGCGTAGTAGTGGAACATGATGCGGTCATCCAGCACGAGCTCGCCGTTGTTCATGAATTCGTGGCTGCCACCCGTGAAGCAGGAATACCACTGGCGCTTGCCCGGGTAAAAATAGGCACTCTCCAAGCGGGGACGGAAGGTGATTGATCGCGCCGTGGCATTGCCGATGGCCACGCCCTCGGTGAGGATCTTCTTCATCCGGGCGTCGGGTGCGAAGGGTTTGCCCTTCTTGATCCCAATTGCGGCAAACTGGCCGACCAGCTCGGGGTTGAAGGCATCGCTTGGTTCGTATTGAACCACCGCGTCCAACTCATGCCAGAAGCTGTAGTCGTTGGCATGGATGGTGTTGATCTTCGCACCTGACGCATCCACCCAGCGTCCCTTGGGCGGGTTCTTCAGCTGCGAGAGCGGATAGATGCGGAACTCCGTCCTCAGGCCCAGGGTGGCCGTTTCGACGTCTCCGTTCTGGACCAGCGCACGCAGGAACATCCAGTTGCGGTAGGTGGGGGTCTTCACGACGCGATAGCCGTCGGGAAGCGCACCTTTATGGTCGGGACCGACAAAGACATACTTGCCGCCCTTGCCTTGGTTCGGGCCGGTCAGGCCAAGATCGGTCACCCAGCGGAAGAAGGCATCATCCACCGCGCCGACCAGACGTCCGGGCGGGACTTCCACGATGGCCGGCTCGGCCTTGACATTGATTTCAGCAAAGGCGTAGGGCGTCGAGGTATTGAAGGTCAGGGCCAGCGTGCGTGCGTCACCATAATTCTTCCAAAGAACCAGATCGCCCGGATTCGCGCCGGTAGCCTTCATGCCTTCCAGCATGGCGTAGATGGATGTCGGCGGGATGCCATTGAGGAACGCTTCGGTGGCGCGCGCCAGATCGATGAAGTCGTAGGTCTTCTTAACGGTCGCCTCGCTGGGCATGCCGTCCTTGAACTCGAGCTCGCCGAGGAATTCGGTCTGCACCTTGTCTGGCGTGATCAGGCTCGAAGGCACGTCGGCCTTGTATTTGGGTTCCGCCGCCAAGGCGGAACCGAGGGTCACGGACAGCGCTGCGACAAATACCAGCAGCGCGGGTATATGGTGTTTTCTTTTCATGATTACATCTCCGTTTCTTGGCTGTTTCATTCGGTCACTTCACCAGTTCGATCTCGCCCGGTCGCCAGGTCTTGTCGAACCATGGCTCGGTGGGGCTGTAGAGACGCAGGAGAGCAAACCAACCCTTGCCGGGAACCGTCTGGGTCCAGTTCGCCTCCTTGCCGGCCGGAGCCTTGGGGCCGAAGTAAAGATCGATCGATCCGTCGTCGTTGGGGATCAACTTGTCACGCTGGCTCTGCTTGCTCGGGAAGGTCTGGTCCGTCTGGAGCATGGAGCGGGTCTGAGGGTCATAGACACACACCGACCAGAATTTCAGGGCAGGAGCATCTTTGGGGATGTTCAGTTTGTAGGTCTTGCTGCCGTCGAGGTAGTCGCCGTTGGAGTCCAGATAACCCCAGGCGTATTGTGATCCCGCGCCGACCAATTTCATCGCCATCGCCGGGGTGTTCACCGTGGCAAAGTAGTAGAAGCTGGTCCGTGCATCCAGGTTGCGCCCGCCCATCCCCTCATTCTTGAGGAACTGATAGTTGTCGCCTGGATAACCCCTTTTCCAGTAGCTGCCTTCGTAGAGGAACTCGTCCTTGTTGCGCTCGTCCCAGAGCATGGCCCGTGATGTCGCATTCGCCACCGCCACCGCTTCGTTCATGATTTTCTTCATCCGCGCGTCCGGGGCAAAAGGCTTGCCCTTCTCGATCCCGATGGAGGCGAAGAGTCCGCGCAGCTCGGGGTCGAGCATCTCGACGGGTTCACGCTCGATGACGGTGTGGAGCTCCTCGTAGAACTCGAAGTTGTTGGCGTGAATCGTGTTGAACGACTTTCCGGAGCCGCTGATGAACTCCATCGCGGGCGGATTATCTTTCCTGGCGAGGGGATAGATTTTCAGGCCTTCCCTCCACATCTTGGCGGCTGCGTCCGGCTTGCCGTCGACGAGGAATCCACGCAATGCGACCCAGTTCACATAGCTGGTTGACCTGGCAACGAAATAGGTCTCGCCGTCGATGACCTGTGCCTTGCCGCCGATGGGACCTTCGAGGTCGCCCTCATAGTCCGGGGGAAGGATCAGGTACTTGCCGCCTTTCCCCCTGTCCGGGCCAGGTGCACCCATATCGATCGCAAAGCGGAAGTAGGCATCGTTCACCGTCCCCGGGCCGGCCCCTGCCGGGATTTCAACTACCGTCGGGCCATCCTTCTTCAGGTCGAGAAAGGGAGAACAA
The DNA here is from genome assembly GCA_016928855.1 of Phycisphaerae bacterium. GTDB lineage: Bacteria > Planctomycetota > Phycisphaerae > UBA1845 > PWPN01 > JAFGKA01. The sequence goes on along the minus strand of JAFGKA010000039.1, from coordinate 5,264 downwards.
TAGACGGTGCTGGTGTTGCCGGTGAGAAACAGCGCCTTGCTGTCCATCAGCTTGTCGAAGTACAAGACCTGGTTCGAGCTCTTAGCGCCGAGCGAAGCCGCACCAAGCCGAAGTACTTCAAGCGAGGCGGCGGGGATCCCATTCAGGAAGGTCTCCATGGCCCGCGAGAAGTCGAGGTAGTCGTAGACCAGCTCGGATGTCTCCTTGGTTGGGATCCCATCGAAGAACTCGAGGGTGCCGATGCGTGTCTCGACGCGGTCCGGCGTGGTGATGGACGCGGGAATGTCCGTCGTCATATTCATCTTCGGCGGTTCTACGGCCCAGACCGGCGCGCTCAACCACGTCGCTATAAACACGCCCGATGTTGCTCTGAGTGAGTTGCCCATTTCATCATCCTTTCATTTCGGTGTTCTTGATTAACTACGTTCTTGCTTATTCCTTTGGAGTTATGTCACTTCTGTGGGCCAAAGACAGTTGGTTGTATCCCTCAAGGTATTGAACGGGGTTGAGTCCACGCTAACGGTGCGACAGATGGCCGCCCCAAACCCACTTGGTCGCGATCGGTTTTTTCAGGATTCTCATCCTCCTGGGCAGTCATGATTTCCGCGGGCTCTTGCGCGGCATTCGAGCGGCTCGCTGTCCGCCATAGAGGGCTGCGGTCCAGATGTGGTGCAACGTGTCCAGGACCGCCTTCGGGTCACCTTGCGGTCGACGTCCGAATTCCGCAATCAGCAAGGTCGTATCCATATGATTCAGCGCGTTTGCGATCCGCCGCGCATTCAGTGACTTCGAGATCAAGCCATCTCGCTGCTGCGACTTGATTCGGGCCTCGACCACATCGTCCCAGCGTTTCGTGAACGCCGACCATGCGCGCTCGAGGCGCTCGTCGAGCGGCGCGGCCTCCGAAACGGCCCGGAAGATCGGGCCGTGATCAAGACAGACCTGCACGACGCCTTTCTGCGATTCCCGAAGAGCGGCGATCGGCTCACCTTCTCCGCTGAGCCAGGGGTTGGCCGTCTGGTGCATGATGGACTCGACCTCACGCAGAAGCACCTCGATCAGATCGTGGAGATCGCTGAAGTACTGGTAGAACGCCGGCCGACTGAGTCGAGTCCGGGCCATCAGGTCCGCAACCGTCATTCCCCGGAACGGGCGCGTCCAGAGGAACTTGACTGCGCTATCGATGATCGCGCGCCGGGCCCGATCCGACTTCCGGAGACGATTCGTTGGGCGGTGAGCGGGGCGGCGTATTCGGGCTGATGGTCGATTTTCTGACACGGCGTCCGATCTTAGGTACCCCGTCTCCTGCTGACAAGCCTGACATGACCAGAATAGCTCGCTACCTGAGACCCATGCCAGCCACGCAAACGGTAAGCGGTTGAAGGCCGTCTTCTCAGCAAGAACGAGAAACAGGTGACTCTGCCCCATACATTGGTGCTTCAGAGATCGATGGGATCTCCAGGCGCGTTCCACATCCGTGCGACGGTTGCGGCGGTAGATCGATACCGAACCGTCGACGTTCAGCCAAGTTGGCTGAGCGACAAGCCCGGTCAAACGGGACAGAACCTCGATTCCAGCCTCTGAGCTGGGGTAGATACTTGACGACGATGTGGTAATTACCACTTTCGGCTGAACATCATCGGTTGAGGCTTTGGTCGTAAGGCGTTTAAATGGAATGAGTTATGATAGCGGGCGATGGGATTCGAACCCATCCCGGCGCGCCGGGATGGGTCCGAATCCCATCGCACGCTTTCTTATCTTATTGACTCAAAACAACTTACGACATATATCGCCACGACTCTTTTCTTGCGTGGGTCAAAAGTGGGTCAGTCGGGTTGTGAGATTCGTATTTTGTTCGGTTCTGGCCCACCCCGGATGAGGGTGGGAGCAGCAACGCCTGTGTCGGCGGAATCCCGCGTGTGATATTCTGTGGCCAGCCTGCGAAGTGAAGGCGAGGAGCCGACGTACGATCACCCGCAGGAGGCATTGCGATGGCGAAACGACGGCCGAATCGCGACAAGAAACGAGAGCAGCGTATCGAGATAGAAGTCGTCGTGGACGCTTACGATGCGGGTGAACGGGCCATGGGCTGGTACTACTACCTAGAAGACAAGCTTCAATTCCCATTCACCACACTGTGTATTGCGCATCGCAGTATCTCGCCACTGCGCGTCGATGATGAGGTGGAAGTCATAGGCATGCTTGGTGAAGATGATTGCAGGCGCGAGATGTTTGTGAGCATCCGCTGGGATCGAAAGGGGGGGGTGGCCGTGCCGCTGTCGCAACTGAAGCCCATCGGCGACACGGACGAGCAGACACGGCAAGCAATTGGTGATTGGCATTACTGGGTCGCCGTGGGATTCGAGTTCTGAGCAGTACCATCTGTTGTCGGCGCGCAATACTGGTCTGTGGCCATGAGCTGATGGGCCTGTTCCCGCGCGTTGTTGCTGAGGAGACAAAGCAAGAGATATGTCCAGCATCCGACTCACACCGACAGGGCATCTGTATTGGGACCCCCCCGACGACCGGCCCACGCCTGCGCGATTGGCAGCGTTGCAGGAACATTTCTCTGCGGACTGGCGAGAGGGACTCTTCACGCTGGCGGCCGAGAAGATTGATACAGGCGATTTACTCACCCTGCGCTACTGGCAACATGTGGCGGAACGGTATCTCACCGCGTTGTGTCACATCTCCGGATCTACAGAAACGATCGAGATCGATCCGCCATCGCCCGCTGAGTGTGGCACGTGGGTCTTGACCGCCCCCCCCATGCTAGGCGGTGAATATCTAACCATTCAGGTTCTCGTCGACATTTGGGCGGGATTACACCAATGGACGTGTGAGACGATCGTCGCAGCCGGCGAGCTGGAGACGTTCCTACAGACACGTGCCCCAAAATGGCACCAGGTGGGCCGCGTCTGCCTCCACCTCGCAGAGAATAAACAGGACGAACTTCGGCCATTCGCATTCCTTGCGACCTATGCGACGGGCTTCGGCGCCGGCGGGCAACTCAAGCACCTGCCACTTCGCAAGGCTCTCGAACAGTATGCCGGAGCGAAGAACCGGCCCGGCCTGATCAAACTGCTTTCGCCGGTGCAGAGGGCGGCCGACTGTTGCCCGTGGGTCAGAGCGATGGTGGAATCGGGTGAGATCTATCAGCCTATGGCCTGGACGGCAAAGCGGGCCTACACGTTCCTGCAATCGGTACCCGCGCTCGAGGATGCCGGCCTGTCTGTTCGTGTCCCCGATTGGTGGAAGAAGCGGCCTCGCCCGCGGGTCTCCGTCACGATCGGCGAAACGAAGAAGTCAACCCTCGGAACCGACGCGCTGCTGGACTTCGACGTGAAAATGGCTCTGGGCGACGAGACTGTTTCGCCGCGTGAACTGGCCGAACTGCTGGCTGGCGAAGATGGGCTGGTGTTGGTCAAAGGCCGATGGGTCGAGGTGGATCGCGAGAAGCTGCGGGAGGCGCTCGATCACTGGCGAGCCATCGAGAAGCAGGCAAAGAGCGGAGAGATTTCGTTTATTGAGGGGATGCGTCTTCTGGCCGGGGCCTCAGCGGACCTGCAGCATGAGGTGCAAGTTGAAGAAGAACGCGCGTGGGTGCACGTGTCGGCCGGCGAAGGGATGCGACGTATCCTGGCGGGACTTCGTGACCCGGCGGAGCTTGATCCGGCCGGCCCATGCAGCGGGTTCAACGGTACGCTCCGACCCTACCAGCAGGAAGGGCTCAACTGGCTGCGATTCCTGACGTCGCTGGGGCTTGGCGCATGTCTGGCGGACGACATGGGCTTAGGCAAAACGATCCAGGTGCTGGCACTGTTGTTGAACGAGCGGGAAAAACGAACGAACCGGCAGCGCACACCGTCGTTGTTGGTCGTGCCGGCATCTCTTCTTGGCAACTGGCGGGCTGAAGCGGAACGTTTCGCGCCGTCCCTCAGACTGACGTTTCTGCATCCGGCCGAGGCGGATCGTCGGACGCTTGATCAGATCGGGAAGGATCCCCTCGGTCGTCTTTCAGGAACCGACTTGGCCGTCACGACCTACTCCATGCTGACGCGCCAGGATTGGCTGATGCAATTCGACTGGCAACTGGTGATTCTCGACGAGGCTCAGGCGATCAAGAATCCCTCGACTCGTCAGAGCAAGGCCGCCAAGAAGCTCTCCGCCGGTGCTCGGATTGTCCTGACCGGCACACCGGTAGAAAATCGCCTGGGCGATCTCTGGTCACTCTTCGACTTCCTCAATCCTGGTCTGCTGGGTTCGCCGACCGTGTTCAAATCGTTTATCAAGAGCCTGGAGGCCCGCGAGAGGAATCAGTTTGCGCCGTTGCGTCAGTTGGTCGGTCCGTACATCCTGCGGCGGCTGAAGACGGACCGTTCGATCATCGCCGATCTCCCGGAGAAGACGGAAACGCCGCGCTACTGCAACCTGACCAAGCCGCAGGTCAAGCTCTATGAACAGACTGTCCGGCAACTGCAATCGGCCTTAGAGAACGTCGATGGCATCGCCCGGCGCGGCCTGGTGCTCCAGACCCTGCTGCGGCTGAAACAGGTCTGCAATCATCCCAGCCAACTGACCGGCGACAGCGACTACAACCCCTCTGATAGCGGCAAGTTTCAGCGTATTGGCGAGATTTGCGAAGAGCTGGCCGAACGTCAGGAGAAGGTCTTGATCTTCACGCAGTTTCGCGAGATTATCACGCCGTTGGCGGATCACCTGGCGACGGTCTTCGGCCGCTCCGGCCTCGTTTTGCACGGCGGAACGAGCGTCAAGCAACGAAAGGACATCGTCGCGCAGTTTCAGGAGGACGATGGGCCGCCGTTTTTCGTGTTGTCGCTCAAGGCCGGCGGCACGGGCCTGAATCTGACGGCGGCTTCGCATGTGATCCACTTCGACCGCTGGTGGAACCCGGCCGTCGAAAACCAGGCGACCGACCGGGCGTTCCGCATCGGACAGAAGCGCAATGTGCTGGTGCACAAGTTCATCACAAACGGGACGGTCGAGGAGCGGATCGATCAACTGATTGCGGAGAAGCGACACCTGGCCGACGAGATCCTCGCGGCCGACAGTGAAGTCAACCTGACCGAATTGCCGGATGACGAGTTGCTGCAACTGGTCCGCCTGGATGTGACCCGGGCGGCGATGTAAGGAGACAGAACATGCCCTTCTGGGCCCCCTACGTTCCCGTCGCGCGGCGACGCGCCAACGCCCGACGCCAGATGGAGAAGCTTCGCAAGAAGGGCAGGAGTATCGAGCCCGTC
>JAFGKA010000004.1 GCA_016928855.1 Phycisphaerae bacterium | reverse complement strand
GTGATGAATGTTCTTCACCAGATGCGGACGCATGAGGTTCACATTGTCGTAACACTGATTGATGTAGATGCCGCGGCGATAGAGCATCGTGCCCATCGCGCCGTCACAGATGACAATGTGGTCCTTCAGGTGGTCAATCAGGTTCGGCAGCATTCTGTATCCTCGATTCGCACTTCCTCGTCCGAACCTCCCGTGTACCCGAGAACGGCCCGGCGCTCAAGTGGGCACACATGGATCAACCGACCAATACCGCCGTGGCCCACGTGCTTGGATCGATCCACCAGTTGAGGTCGTCGCCGACGGTGAGGTATTGCTGGCCGTGGTCCTGGTCCTCCAGCATGTAGTATAGGCCAATACGCCGGTGGTCGGCCGGATCGAAGCCGCACAGGCCGTCGGCGGGAATATGGGCCTCCAGGCTGTAGCCGCTCGACGTCACCTTCGCCGCGATGGCGATTCGCTCGGACGGCACGGCCGGCGCGTGGGCGCGGGCGCGGTGGATTCGGGCGGCTCCGCCGATCGGCTGGGTAGCGGCCTTGCCGCCACCGGTCGGCAACAGGTAGAACTGCTGACAGTATTGTGTCGCTCGTCGGATGTCGCGCGTATCGCGCATGTCCGTGCACAGCCGGAAGTTGTCGCCCTTCCAGAACGACTTCGGATCGCATCGCAGGGGCTGGCGCTTGCCCTTGACCGCAAAGGCGACATAGAGCCCGGCCTCGTCCCACGCGATATAGACTGGCGCGAACGGCTCGGCCCCTTCCAGCCGGCCTGTCGGCGGCACGAGGAACTCGTCCGACCAGTCGCGTAAGTCGCCATCAATCGTCGGCGGCTTCGAACGGCGGCGCAGCGGAATCTCAAAGCGGAAAAGATGGCGATGCGGCACCAGCATAGTCATGCTTCCTCTCCTTCGGCCGAACGTTGGGCCGGGCCATGCCCGTGTTGCCAGGCCCGAACAAGCGCCGCCAGTTGCGCCGGATCCACCTGGTTCGCCCGCTGTACCCAGAACGAAACCACGTCCGTGCCCTTTGCACGCCGTGTGATCCGCACGCCCATCCCCAGCCTGTCCACGCGCGTCGGCGTCATCGAACCGGCCGGGCACGAAATGTCGAACTTGATGCCGTACGCGTGGCTGGTCCCGACACGTGCGCGGAACAGGCTTGCCGGCGGCCCCTGGAGTTCGAGCGAAACCTTGCGGTTCCAATCGACGGTCATGCCGGGCACGAGCTTGCCGATCCGCCCGAGCAGTTCGACCAGTGTCGCCGGCTGCCACATCTTCGGATGGTGCGGCGGAATCGATTTCTGCGAGAGGTGCCACGCGCGGCCGTTCGTCTTCCAGGGCTGCAGTGTCTCCTGCGAGACGGCCGCCTTCTTCGCCGCCGTCAGGTACATCCGCACGGCGGTGCGGATGATCTCGCGCGCACCGGGCGTGGCCAGTTCCTTCTTGTCGTGGATCTGCATCCGGACGAGATCCCACTGGCGATTCGGCCGGTGGATGCGCACCCGCTGCTTCTGGCCGTAGATCGGAAGGTCCTCGCGCTCGTCGAGCTTCTTGAGTTTCAGCGTATTGACCAGCTCCGACGTGCGGAACGTGCCGGGCGGGACGCGCAGTGTCACATCGAGCAGCCAGGCCCCACCCGTCAGGCCATGGAAGAACCACGGCACGTGCTTGTTCGGCGAACGGATCTCGACGGTCGAGCGGTTGGCCCAGTCGGTCTCGGCAAAGCCGCGACGGCCGGCCTTGTGAATCTCGTCGACGAGCCAGAGCAGCGCGGCGCCCTCCCAGCGGATCTTCTCGCCGCGGCGGCCAACGCGGTCGCGCGTGTGCCAGGCACGGCCGTCCCGCTCCCAGGGAACCGCCGCCTCGTCGCCGAGGTCCGCAAGCTTCAGGGCGCTTTCGAGCACCGAGACCTTCTCGGCCTCGGCCTTCGCATCGTGGATGGGGCGATCGGCCAACGGGCCGGCCGCAAGGACCGCCGCCAGAAGCCGGCCGGTATGCGACGCCTTCGTCTTGGCCACCTTCTCCGGCGGACCTTCCGCCACAATCTCGCCGCCGGCGTCACCGGCCTCGGGGCCGAGGTCCACGACCCAGTCCGCAGTCTTGATGACGTCGAGGTTGTGCTCGATGCACAGGACCGTGTTGCCCAGATCGACGAGCCGATGCAGCACGGTCAGCAGCTTCTTGAGATCGTCGAAGTGCAGGCCCGTCGTCGGCTCATCCAGCACGTAGAGCGTCTGGCCCGTCGAGGGTCGGCCGATCTCGGCGGCAAGCTTCACCCGCTGAGCCTCGCCGCCGGACAGCGTGTGCGCCGGCTGCCCGAGCTGCACGTAATCGAGCCCGACGTCGGCCAACGTTTGAAGCATCCGCCGCACCTTCGGCACGTTGGCGAAGTGCTCGAGCGCCTCGCTGACGCGCATATTCAGCACGTCTGAGATGTTCCGGCCCCTGTAGCGCACGTCGAGCGTTTCACGATTGTATCGCGTGCCGCCGCATTCCTCGCAGGGAATCCACACGTCCGGCAGGAAATGCATCTCGATACACTTCTGGCCGTTGCCCTCGCAGGCCTCGCAGCGCCCGCCCGGCCGGTTGAAGCTGAAGCGGTTCGCCTGATAGCCGCGGACCTTGCTGTCGGGCAGCTTGCTGAACAGCTCGCGGATCGTGTCGAACAGGCCGGTGTAGGTCGCCGGGTTGCTGGCCGGCGTCAGGCCGATCGGCGTCTGATCGACATCGATCACCTTGTCGATGTGTTCGACGCCCCGGATCTCCTGATGGCCACCCGGCGTCCGCTTGGCGTGGTGGATCCGCCGGGCCAGCGCGGCATAGAGCACGTCGTTGACGAGCGAACTCTTGCCGCTGCCGGAAACGCCAGTAACGACGGTAAACAGGCCGAGCGGCAGATCGACGTCGATGTTCTTGAGGTTGTTGTGGTGGGCACCGATCACCGAGAGTCGCCGGCCGTTGGCGCGTCGCCGGTTCGTCGGCACGGCAATCGCCTCGGAACGCGCCAGGTACTTGCCCGTCAGGGAGACAGCCGCATTCCGCACGTCGCCCGGCGAACCATCGGCGACCACACGCCCACCATCGCGCCCCGCGCCCGGCCCGAAGTCGAGCAGATGGTCGGCGTGCTCGATCACCTCGCGGTCATGCTCAACCATAAGCAAGGTGTTGCCCAGGTCGCGAAGCCCGCGCAACGCCTTCACCAGCCGTCCGGTATCCCGCGGATGCAGGCCGATCGTCGGCTCATCCAGAACGTACAACACACCGGTAAGGCCGCTGCCCAACTGCGAAGCCAGCCGGATACGCTGCGACTCGCCGCCGGAGAGCGTCGGGGCGCCGCGGTCCAGCGTGATGTAGTCGAGCCCCACGTCGACGAGGAAGCGCAGCCGAGAAATCACCTCGTGCAGCACCTCGCCGGCGATCTGCTTCTCGCGGCGAGCGGGTGTGAGCCCGGCGAAGAAATCGTGCGTCTCGCCCATCGGCAACGCGCAGACGTCCGCCAGCGTTCGATCGGCGAACCGCACGGCCGCCGCATCCGCGCGCAGCCGCGCGCCGTGACACGTCCGGCATGGCATGTCGCCCATCAGATGCGAAAGCTGATTGCGATACTGCCAGCTCGAACGGCTGGCCTCGTCAATCGCCGGGAAGAAGCCTTTCCACTGCACGCGCACGCCGGGCCCGACGGCCTCAGCGGCCAGCCACGCTTCCCCGAAGCCAAACAACATGGCCCTCTGGGCGGACGCCGACAGCCGACTCCACGGCGTTGCCGGATCGAAGCCCACGTGCGCGGCAATCGCCTCAATCAGCGACGCGAGCGCCGGATTGGCCGCGGCCTGCTCCCAGCCGGTAATCGCCCCGTCCAGGAGGCCTCGGCTCGGCGCGGCGACGATCGCATCAACGCTCGTGCCCTGCTGCGTACCGAGGCCCTCGCACGTCGGGCACCAGCCGAGCGGATTGTTGAATGAAAAGTGATGCGCGGAGAGGTCCTCGTAACTCGTGCCGCACTGTGTGCAGGCGCGTCGTTGCGAGAACCGCTTCTCGACCGGCACCTCGCCATCAGCGGCCTCGACGACCACGAGCCAGCCGTTGCCCAGTGCCAGCGCCTGCTCGACACTGTCGGCAATCCGCGAACGGGCAGCCGGACGGACGCGCACCCGGTCCACGACCACCTGCACGTCATGCCTTCGCCGCGAGTCAATCGCCAGCGGTTCGGTCAGTTCGTAGAGCCCGCCGTCCACGCGGACCCGCGCGTATCCGTTGTTGCGCTCGCGTTGAAAGAGCTGCGCATAGGTCTCGGCGCCCGTCCGCTCGATCGGAGCACACAGCAGAAGCCGACTGTCGCTCGGCCAGTCCAGAATCCTCGCCACGATCTCATCGCTGGTCTGCGTCCCGATCGGAACGTTACACTTGGGGCAATACGGTTGCCCGAGCCGCGCCCAGAGAATCCGCAGATAGTCGTAAATCTCGGTAACCGTGCCCACGCTCGAACGCGGCGACTTGCTCGTGCTCTTTTGTTCGATGCTGATCGCCGGCGAAAGGCCTTCGACTCGCTCGACGCGCGGCTTGGCCAGTTGACCGAGGAACTGTCGCGCATACGCGCTGAGCGATTCCACGTATCTGCGCTGCCCCTCGGCATAGACCGTATCGAGAGCGAAGCTGCTCTTGCCACTGCCGGAAACGCCCGTGCAGACCGTCGTCCGGCCCCGCGGAAACTCGACCGTGATGTCCTTGAGGTTGTGCTGACAGGCGCCGACGACCTGGATCACGTCGGGGCCCTCACGGCGGTCGTTGCCCGCGCGCCGGGCGGCACGCTTCGGCTTTCGGGATGGGTGCGATCGCGGCGAGAGCACCGGCCGCAGCGCCTGGCCCGTATACGACGCGGCCACGGCGGCAACCTGTTCCGGCGTGCCGGCAGCGACGATCTCGCCGCCTCCTTCGCCGCCCTCCGGCCCGAGGTCGATGACCCAGTCGGCGGTCTTGATCACATCAAGGTTATGCTCGATCACGACGACCGTGTTACCGGCGTCGACGAAGCCGTGCAGGACGGCGAGCAGCTTGTTGATGTCGTCGAAGTGCAGGCCCGTCGTCGGCTCGTCCAGCAGATACAGCGTGCGGCCGGTCGATCGCTTGACCAGTTCCCGCGCGAGTTTGACGCGCTGGGCCTCGCCGCCGGACAGCGTCGTGCTCGACTGACCGAGTTTGATGTAGTCCATGCCGACGTCATGCAGCGTCTGCAGCATGGAAGCGACCTTCGGGATGTTCTCAAAGTGCGTCAGCGCCTGCTGGACGTCCATCTCGAGCACGTCCGCGATGCTCTTGCCCTTGAAGAGGATCTGAAGCGTCTCGCGGCTGAACCTGTGGCCGCCACAAATCGGACACGTCACCCAGACGTCGGCCAGGAAGTCCATCTCCATCTTGTTGGCGCCGTTGCCCTCGCACGCCTCGCAACGGCCGCCGCCGGCCCGTGCCTGGACGTTGAAACTGAACCGCCCCGGTCGATAGCCGCGGACCTTGCTGTCGGGCAACGTGGAATAGAGGGTGCGGATCTGATCGAACAGCTTGATGTACGTCGCCGGGTTGCTCCGCGGCGTCCGGCCGATCGGCGACTGGTCGATGTTGACGACCTTGTCGAGGTGTTCGGTGCCGTCGATGGCCGCATGCCTGCCCGGCGGCGG
>JAFGKA010000262.1 GCA_016928855.1 Phycisphaerae bacterium | reverse complement strand
GCGGCCTCGCTGCTGGAGCAGATCGAGCTGACCCGACTGCGCGGCGCCCAAGGCAACAGCACGTTTTCGTGGAGCAGCTTCACGTTCTGGAACGACTACCTGACGACTGTTTACACCAGCGCCGTTCCAACGCCGACCATGCCGTGGAAGGTGGCGCCGACCACTGCCATTATCCACGGCTTCATCACCCAGCCCGGCGGCGAACCGGTCGTGGATGCGCATGTCACCCGCACCGGTGACGCGGGAATCAGCCTTTCGACCGGTGACGGCTTCTATTCCATTCTGCTCGTGCCACCCGGCACATACACGCTGACCGCCTCTCATATGGCCCACGCGGGCGAGCCGACCGCCGTCGTGAGCGTGGGTCCCGGCGACGTCATTCGCCAGGATCTCGAACTCGGAGCGCTGCTGCCGCCGGTCATCGCCGAAGTCGTACCCGACCCGGATGCCGCCCGTGTCGCCACAAACTACACCCGGCAACTCGCACTGAGCCAGGGATCGGCGGATACCTGGACCTTGGTGGCCGGCCCGTCGCGCGCCACCGTCAGTCGCACGGGAATCGTGCACTGGTACCCGACCGCCCTCGACGCCGGCCACTCGTACACATTTGCCGCCGAGGCCTCCAACGCCGCCGGCAGCGACCAGAAGAGCTGGCAGGTACTCGTTGACGCAACCCCCTGCTCGACGTTCCGCATCGCAGATTTCGATCAAGTCACAACCGGCGCCGAGTATCTTTTCCGCCGGCCCCGCCTGAGCGGCACCACCATCGACAATCTGACCGAGACGCCGAACGTCGCAATGGTCACCGATGCCGTACCGGCATTCAGCGGCGCAAAGTGCTACAAAGTTCAATGGCAGTTCGTCGATACGACTGACCAGCGGTGGATGCGGCTGGCCACCTGGGACGCACCAGGCCTGCCGAACCCGATCATCGAGCTTGGCCGCCCAATTCGCATTCGCCTGCGGCTCGACAGCGGACAACTGCGGATCGCCGTCGGCGTCCGCGAAATTGACGGCACAGGCGAACTCGGCAGCAACGGCGGCACGGCGGGCACGATCGAGTGGATCGGTGCCACACACACCGTCAGCGGGGCGCCACAAGGCGTACTGGTCGAGCCGATGCCGGGCGTCTGGCAGACGCTCGTTTTTCACCCACGGATTGATCCGATCCTCGGCTTCACCGGCAGTGGCACGCTGAGCAGCCCCAACGGCATGGGCACTCTCGAAGAGTTGTCGATCACGATTGTCGATACGGCCGGTCCCTTCACGCTCTACATCGACGATATCGACCTGCTCTGCGACACGATGCCGTTCGGTGATCTGGACGCGGATGGCGATTCCGACCTGACCGACTTCAACACCTTTGCCGCCTGCTTCAACGGCCCTAACCGACCGCCCACGTACGCCAGTTGCGACCGGGCCGACTTCGACGCCGACAACGACGTGGATCTGGCTGACTTTGCCATCTTCGCCGCCTGCTTCAATGGACCGAACCGGCCGCCGACACGTCCCTGAGACCGGGCGGTTTCCCCGACACCCTGCCCGCTGTATAATGCCGGCGAGCACGGATGGAGAACACCCATGGTCAGAAAACAGATTCGACAGTTCGGCGCCGCGATTCCCGTTGTCATCCTGCCGCTGATGGACGTAAGCATTACCGAGTTTCCAGACTGGCTGGCCGGCAATGAGTTCAAGACCCTGCTCAGCCAACTGCTGTCACAGGTCTTCTCGGGAATCTTCAACGGCTTCCTTGGCTTGCTGATCAACGCCCTCTTCGGCGTCACCGTCTAGTGCCATCCGCGCACCGCATCGCGCGCCGGCGACGCTCCGCGAAGCGGTGTTGGGCGTCGGGGCAACGCCTGCCGGAGTTTGACGCGATGTGACCGCGGCCCGAGAAACCGCAACGATGAAACGCGCGATTATTGTCGTCGATCATGGAAGCCGGCTGGACGAAGCCAACGCGATGCTCGACGCCTTCGCCGGGATGCTGCGCGGCATGACGGGGGATGCGGTCTACCCGGCGCACATGGAGCTGGCCGCGCCGACAATCGCTGAAGCGTTTGACGCCGCCGTGGCCGACGGCGCGGAGTTCGTCTTCGTATTCCCGTACTTTCTCTCGCCCGGCCGGCACAGTCGGAAAGACATCCCGAGAATGTGTGCCGACGCCGCCGCTCGACATCCCGACATCCACTGGCATTGCAGCGGCCCGATCGGCCTCGACCGGGGCGTGGCCGAGCTCGTTCTGCGCCGCATCGACCAGTGCGAGGCGAACGCCTACACCTGCGATAGCTGCCCGGACCGCACGAAATGCCAGTAGCGATTGTGTGCCACGACGTGGCGTCGCACGCGGCTCCGGGCACAATGCTTCAAGGTAGAATGTGGCGGCCGGCGTCTCGCCCGCCGTCTTGTGGCGTATGCAAACATCGCCCATGAAAGCCTGGGCGGCGAGACGCCGGCCGCTACGAAGGACCAACAGCGGTACACAGTCAGGGCAGTTGACCCCACTGGCGACTCGACGCATCATGACGCCATGCAGATTCAAACGCCTTACGCACAGGCCGTGCTCCGGCGGTATCCGGAGTCGATCGCCATCGCGATCGCCCGCGACGCGGCCGGCAAACACAACCCGATCACGCTCGGCTGGATGATGCTCACGTCGCACCAGCCGCCGATGATGGCGATCTCGGTCGGCCTGACGCGGCATTCGCTCGGCGCGATCCGGCACGCGAAGGCCTTCGTCATCAGCCTGCCGTCGGTGGCCATGGCCGACGATGCCCTGTTCTTCGGCACGAAGTCCGGCCGCGACATGGACAAGATCGCCGCTCGTGGCACGAAGACGCAGCCGGCCACGCTCGTCGACAGCGTCCTGTTCACCGACGCCGTCGCGAACTTTGAGTGCACGCTCGAATCCGAGATGGAAACCGGAGACCACGTCATCTTCGCCGGCCGCGTGGTCGCCGCACACGTGCACCAGGACCCTTCGCTCGGCCGGCTCTACACGCTGGGCAAGAACTATCGGATGGGCGGCGTGACGCCGATGCCCTGACGAGGAGGCTGAGCATGGACGTGTTCGAAGCCATCGCCAAGCGCCACACCTACCGCGGCCCGTACCGCGACGAGGCCGTCCCGCGGACCGACCTGCAGCGGATCGTCCAAGCCGGCCTGCAGGCCCCCTCCGGCAAGAACGCGCAGACGACCACATTCGTCATCGTGGACGACGCGCAGCTCGTCGCGCAGATCGCCGGCATGCACCCGGGCAACACCGCCGTGCAACAGGCCAAGGCGTTCATCGCCTGCGTCATCGACCGCAGGCCGGAAGCCGTCTACGAAGGCCATGCGTTTCAGGTCGAGGACTGTGCGGTCGCCGTCGAGAACATGCTGCTGGCCGTGACGGCGATGGGCTACGCCACCGTCTGGATCGACGGCTGGCTGCGACTCAAGGGTCACGCCGAAACAATCGGCCGCCTCCTTGGTGTGCCCGAGACAAAGGTCGTCCGAATTCTCCTGCCCCTCGGCCGCCCCGCCGAAACCCGTCCGCAACGGGAGAAGCTGCCCTTCGAACAGCGCGCGTGGTTCAATCAGCACGCCACCTAGCGATATTCAGCGAGTACTGGCCCGAGGTGGATATGATGTATATATACATCATATCCACCTCGTCGTCCTGGCATTCGCGTGTAGTATATATACTACACGCGAATGCCATGCGCAGATTGAATCCAAGTCGTTTGAACAAAAAGACTTATAGGTCACCATCACGGCAGGTTGACACCAGCAATGGGCCGTTGTTGTCCGGAGCACGTCCACAACGTACGTCGCTGGGGCTGAAGACGTCGATTGGAGGCATCCTGGGCGGGATTCTGTATCGCAAAAACACGACCGGGAAACCGTGAGGGAACTGGAGACGTTGCAAATCGGACCGAAGAATGGTACATGATGTATATATACATCATGTACCTGGAGACGCCCCAATGCCCACGCATCTTGAGCTTGCTCGCAAAGACGTCCACAGCTTCTTCGAAAACCATGCCCAGCAGGTCTTCAAGAGACGGCAACTCGAAAAGATCGTTGCGGAGCATCGTGACGCCTGGCGCCTGGCTCAGAACACTTCGTTCGAGGAATTCCTCACGGATCTGCTGAAGAGCCGGAAGCTACGCGAATTCGAGTTTGCGTTCCCGCATCGGAAAGAGACGCGCTACACGTGGGGCGACGTGCCGCTCGAGCCGGTGTTGCTCACACTCAAGAAGGGCTGTCACTTCTCACACTTCACCGCCGCACAACTGCACGAACTGACGGAGCAGGACCCCAAGACGATCTACCTGAACCATGAGCAGCCACCCAAGCCGCCCCCGGCGGCCGGCTTGGCTCAGGAACGCATCGACCAGGCGTTTCGGCGAAAGCCGCGAACGACGGGCAACGTCGCATCCTTACATTACAGGCGAGGACAGGCCGTGCGCGTTTGCCTGCTCAACGGTAAGCATACGGGTTACCTTGGTGTGGTGGAGCGCGAGGTACGCCTGCACGGCGAAGGAAAGGCGCATCTGCGTCTGACAGATGTCGAGCGGACGCTGATTGACGTCACCGTGCGCCCATTCTACGGGGGAGGCATAGGCGAGGTGCTCAATATGTACCGACGGGCGGCGACGATTGCGTCCGTCAATCGACTCGCAGGCATGCTTCGAAAGCTCGGATATGTCTATCCGTATCACCAGGCCGTGGGCTTCTATCTCGAAGCCGCGGGGGTGTACGATCGGCAGACCCTCGACTTGTTCCACGACCGTTTCGAGTACGAATTCGATTTCTACCTGGCGTATGGCATGCAGGATACTGTCTACGTGCCGCGTTGGCGGATTCACGTACCGCGCGGCGTCACGTAGACAGGGTGTCCGCGAGGCGGTGGCACTGCTCTGCTACGAAATCGAAGTAGAATTCGAACGGCCGCAGCCGGACGGCGACGTCGACGGTATCCTTCACAGCGTCCCAGCCTTGGGCGTGAAGATCACGATCATCGTCGAGCCGACGGAGCAGGCCGAGTGGAACGCGCTTGGCGTCAAACATGTGCCGCAGGATCGTCCTGTTCTCGTCCGTCATCACGTCGACCTTGAAGCGACGAACGGTCTCGTAGATATCAAAGAAATCTCGAGCCCGTGGCGCACGGTGCTTTCGCACGAAAGCCGCGTAGCTCTCCATCTGTTGACAGATGGCCCGGATCTTCTCGCACACGATCATCGCCGGCGTGTAGACATAGACGGTGAAATGGTCGATCTCGATGGCTTGTTTTCCTGAACAGTATTCATGTTTGCTGATATCAACCTCGAAGCGGGCTCTGCCGCCCGGCCTGGGTGCGATGGCTTCTCGTCGGATGGCCGTGAGGTTGCCGCCCAGCTCATCGAATCGCCGCCGCGGAATCACCTTGAATTCCAGGCTGTAGCCGCCCCAGAATGTCTCCAGCTCCTGCGACAGTGTCTCTGGTCTGGGCTCGAGCACCACGTCGAATACCGCGTAACCGATTTGCTCGAACACCTGCGCCAGCCGGAACTCAATGCGACGGGCGAGATCGACAAGTTCGTCAGGACGGAATGCCCCCTCCATCGAGAAGTCGAGGTCGAACGACGCGCGCAGCTTCGAGTTGTGGGCGAGGCCAAGCGCATTGCCGCCTTTGAGCACCAGAGTATTGACAAGACTGTCATCCGAGAACAAGGCAACGATGATGGAACGCTTAAGCTGGTCGATATCGATCGTGTCCACTGGGTACGCCATCCTCCTCGCGAAACGGAGAACAGTAGCGCGGCTTCGCCAGCCGACCGGTCCGAGCAACCGGACGTCTCGCTTCCTTCCCCTTCCCTACGCCTGTTCCCACTGCGCGCGGAGCAGTTTCACGGCGGCGGGCATGACGACCTCGCGCGCGCCGACGGCGCCGCATTCGAAGCTCACGAAGTCCTGGTAGCCGATCCACTTGAGGCCTTTGAAACCCTCGACGTAGTTGTCGGCGGCGCCGTCTTCGCCGGGCGTCTTGCGGCGCTTGCGACTGGCGATGTGCACGTGATGCAGATACCCGCCGCCGGTGATGAACGCGCCGAGATCGCTCGTCTCTTCCCAAGTCATGTGCCAGAAGTCGCCCATCACGGCCAGACCCGGATGGTCGAGGTCCTTGCAGATCGAAGCGCCATCAGCCACCGTCCGCAGGAAGTAGCACTCCTGCCGATTGAGCGGCTCGAGCAGAATCCGGGTGCCCGCCTTGACCGCATGCTCGGCCAGTTCGAGCAACACCGGTGTGGGATCCGGCTTGTCCTTGCGAGCATCCCACCTCGCGAAGCCGGTCAGCAGTTCGCGTGCTGCCTGATGCGGCATCATATTGTCGCGATGAAACGCGGGCACGATGATCAGCCCGACCGCGCCGACCTCGCCGGCGGCGGTGAGCAACTCTTTCGCGCTGTGCATCGCCTTCTCGCGCGCGGCTGGATCGTCGGCAATCAGCGCACCTTCGACACCGCCGCACAGCGCGCTGATCTTGACGTCATGGCCGTCGAGAGCAGACTGGATTTCCTTGACGCGGCGTAAGGCGGCCTGGCCGCCGAACTCGATGCCGTCAAAACCCCAGCCGGCCATCGTGTCCAGCTTGGCCTTGAGGCTCTCGCCTGGAATCCCGCCTTCCTGGGCGGACAGCTTGAGCACCGCCTTCGGCTTGGGCTGAGCCGGCACCGCATCGGTTTGTGCCGCATGGCTCCGGCCTGTCGCTGCGGCCACCCCTGTCGCCGCCGCCGCCGCAAGGAAATCACGTCTTCGTAGCATCGCAGGGTCCTCCTCGTTGGGGGTTCATCCGAACCGCACCGGAATGTACTCGTATACAATTGGCATGGGCATTGTCCGGGGCGGGGCGCCATGCGTCAATGGACGGCCGTGGCGCGTGGCGGCACTTGCATCACGGCCTGCTTCTGATCGAATAGCCGCCCGGACCGGGACCAACCCCGTAGAGACGGCTCTCACGAAAGGCGGTGTTGCGGTGTTTCATCAACAAGTGGTGTTTGGCTCGCCCGGCGGCGCGATGTGGCGATTCGAGGTTGCCGCCGGCATCCTGCTCGTCGGCGCCGGCGTTCTGATCGCCTTCTACCCGCAGATCCTCGTCGCGTTGATCGCGGCAACGTTCATCCTGTGCGGCCTCTCGTTGATCGGCGCCGGCTGGCGCATGCGCCGGAGCGCGCCGCCCCGCAATGCGACGGAATACGAAGTCATTGATGTCTAGAGAACAAGTCAGCGAGCAGGCGGGTGAGCGTGGCTTGGCTGCCTGCCCCTGCGAACTCGCTGCCTGGCTAACTCGCTGTCCGCGTCCTACGGCGCCGGCTTATCGAGCACGCGGATACGGATGTCCTTGATCATGATCCGCATCTTCTCGAACTGATCGCCCGCGTGGATCTGGAAACCGATCG
>JAFGKA010000261.1 GCA_016928855.1 Phycisphaerae bacterium | reverse complement strand
TCGCCCGATCCGTCATCACGCACCTCCGCCGACATCATCGCAAATCGAAGGTGGCGAAAACAAGATGTAGTTCACCGGAAAGGTACAATGAAAGGCCAAAGAAAACGGGACGGGTCCAATCCCGTTCGGCCCCGCAGTTGCTGGTGGGGCTACCGGAGCGGAGTAGCCAGTTGAATCAGGACGACCCCGGGTAAGCCACATATGTCTTGGTGTTCGAGGTGAATTTGCGATGAGTGATGTCCCCCTCCGCCCGCCGACATCTTCTTCTTCGCCAATGAAACGCCGACTGGAGCGCAGCAGAACACGGCTGACGAGAACGCCAGCCACAGCGAACATGCCTGGCTCTGTCAATGATGACCCGGCGCCGGCGGCGGCTTGGCCTGCTGAACGTTGAACGTGCGGCTGCCCAGAAGATGCCCCTCCGACAGCAGCGAAATCTCGTAGCGCCCCCAGTGCGGAAACGCGACCTGCGGCAGCTTCATGTTCAGCTCGACAACCTGATGTGGATTCTGAAACGCGAGCGGACCTTCCGCTTGAAACACGATGGTGTCAGACTCGAGATGCTTGACGACGATGCGGTTGCGATACTCGCCCCGCCCGTCGGTCAGCGCCGCGTACACCGACATGCCCCCCCCGAGCACCACCGGCAGTTTCAGCCCGTAGACGGTGCTGAACACCCCCACCATCGTCAGCTTCTTGGTGAGTTCATCCCGGATGATCAGATCACAGATGACAATCGCCAGCACAACTGGCGGCGGCTTATCCGTCATTCAACACGCTCCCGACAATCCCCTCGTGACCCACAGGGTCGCGTTATCCAGAACACGGGAGCGCACGATACTCCGCCGCCACAAGCCCGTCAACGCACCAACGCCGTCACAGGTTCACAGGTTCTCCTGGATCCACGCCAGCACTTCGGCGCTGTGACCGTCCGCCTTGACGTTTTCGAACACCTTCGCGACGCGGCTGGTCTTGTCGATGATGAACGTCGTCCGCGCGATACCGAACTGCTCCTGGCCCGAGACCTTCTTCTGACGCCAGACGCCGTAACTCTTTGCGATCGTGTGATCCTCGTCCGCCACGAGCGTGAACGGCAGCCCGTACTTCGCCGCAAAAGCCGTGTGCGACGCGATCGAATCCGGCGAGACCCCAAGCACCTCGACGCCCGCATCGCGCAACGCCGACCAACTGTCACGAAAACCGCACGCCTCGGTCGTGCAGCCGGGCGTGTCGTCCTTCGGATAGAAATACAGGACGACGATCTGCTTGCCGCGATAGTCGCTGAGCCTCACGGCCTTCCCGTCGGCGACGACGCCGGTGAACGCCGGCGCGAGCTGGCCCTCGCCGGGCGTGTCGTGGAGCATAGGCGCCGGTCCGGATTTCTGCGATGTCTTCTTGAGGACCATGGGATCTCCTTTTGTGTCTGTAGCCCTTACCTGCCTCTGCGATGCCTCGGGAGCATCGGCATCTCCACCAACCGCGCTGTCCGTGTGCGACGACTCCGGCTTGACGTTCGCGGTCTGCGCCGACGCCGCGCGCGAAGCCTCACTCTGCCCCTCGTCCTCGGCACCCTTGCGCCCGGTCAGCACCATCACAAGCAGCAGACCGACAAAGAGCACCACCACGGGCCAGGACAGACCGCACCCGCCCGGGCACGGCCGGCAGGACCCCGGCCCGGACACATCCGCTTCGTCGCGCATGCACGTTCCTCCACGGCAAGTACCCCTCGCCGACTCGAGGGGATTCTAGACAGGCCCTCCGGACCGGACCACCCAAAAACGACGCGGCGGCAAGACAGAGTCGTAACCCCGTCGAGCCGCCGCGCTTATGCGTACCCGTCGAAACTGATTACTCAGTTGAACGACGTGCGAACGGCAAACTGCCAGTAACCATACGTCATCCGATAGCGGGCTCGTACGCCGAACAGGTATTTCTCCCGCTTGAAACCGTCCTCGCTCTCGTCGGTCAGCGACGTAAACTCGACCGGCTCGCGGTCCTGGAAAATGAACGGGCGCACGACGCCGTCGGTCTTGAGCAGATACCACTGCGTCGCGTCCGCCAGCCACGGCATCGCAATCACGCGCGCCGCCCGTTCGAGCACGTTCGACGTGTTGTCGATCACCGCCGCATGCATCGCCTCGAGCGCCGTGAAATACAGCGCCGGCGGCACGACGCACGCCAGGCCCGTCACACCCATCGGCATCGGCTCGCCCTGATCATCCTTGAAGCCGAGCATGCGCGTGATCGCCTGCTGCATCGACGCCTTGAACTCCTCGACCGTCGGGTTCGCCGCATCCTCCGCATCGACCGTCAGCAGATTGCTCTGCGCCCCGGACGCGCCCGACACGTGCGCCTCGCTGAAAAACGACACACCATCGTAACTCGCAAAACCCGCGGTCGCGCCGTTCAGCAGCAACTGCGACAGCAGAAAATCCTTGTGCGTCGCCGCGCGCTCGGCCAGCTCGCCGACGCGCAGGCGAATCTGGCCGGTCTGGTCGTCGGCGATTTCGTCGCGATCGACTTCAAGCGTCGCCTCGTACTTGAGGTTCTCGACGGAGTAACTTTCCGTCCGCAGGCCCCGTGCGAGCCGACCCTGGCCCCACTCGCGCATCTGCGGCACGGTACCCAACCAGCGATACGTCTCGTGATCCGAATTCGACTGGATCCGCGTGCTCAGGTCCTGGAAGTACTTCGTCGCCGCCTCGAAGCGGTTGAAGAACTCGCTCCGCAGCCCCTTGGTCAACAGTCCCGTATTGATGATCGCCATTCGATGATCCCTCCGTAGCGTTTGACTTCCGTTCGTTCCGCTGCTCAGGACTCTTCCGCTCAGCCGCCGAGTGAAACGGCCTTGACCAGCACCTTCACCTTGCCCGCGGCCCCGGTGCCGCTCGTCGCCTGTGTGACAACGGCCTTGATCCCCTTGCCGGCAGGTACAACCGCCGCCGGCGCACCCGTGCTGCCCGCCCACAACGTCACCGTCGTTCCACTGGGCACGAGGATATCGTTGACCGCATCGGCGCCGTTGTCGCTGGTCGTCAGCATGATGTTCAGCGGATTGTCGTCGGTATCCTTGAACGTGATGACCGCCAGATCCTCCGTGGCACCGGCCAACACCTCGGTCACGATCCCGAAGCACTCGGCAACCACCATCCCACCCGTATTCAGCGCCGCCGGAATCAGCACGGCCTCCGACGGACTGCCGCCGGCACGACAATCCAGCTCAACCGCCGCGCTCGATAGCGGCGGCACCGGCCCGGCGACCGGCCCCACCGCCAACCGCACGACTCCGTTGCCGGCAGACGCCAACGCGATCAGCGTGCCGATCCGACTGCCGCCGGCTGCCGCCAGCGTCAGCGTATCATCCGCCGATGTCGACCGTGCTCGCGCCGGTCAGCGCATGCTCAAAATCACCCTGCGTGAAGACGCGCACGGCGACCGCGCCATCCGCGCCGTCCGCATTGTCCGCCGCCTCGTACGCCACACCCACGCAACGATCGCCAGCCACGAGCGGCCGCGCATAGCCGGCCGGATTCAACCCAACGAAGCCGCCCTTGAATACCCGCGCGCCGGCCGCCACGCCGTAGCGACACAACTCCTGATCCACATACCGATCCAGTTCACGATTCGCCGACAATGCCATTCTGTATCTCCTTTTCTGCTTCGCGCCCACTAACGGCACTACTGCTCTACTACTTGCCTGTTCAATAAGTCTCGCCCGAGGAGCGCCCCCGTCCGCGGCTTTCTCTACTGCTCCTCTGTTCACCTGCTCTACTGCTCTCGCCCGAAGGGCGTGGGTGCCACTGGTCCCGACGTACGTCGGGATCCGCCAGTGCTGTTCTTCTGTTACACCACGCGCTCACGCGCCGCCGGCACCACACCCGCCTCACGCAGCGCGAGCGACAGAAACGCCGCTTCACTCGTCAGCTCCGCCAGCTCCGGATGCGAACGGTATTCGGCCCGCGCCTTCGCGACGATGCGTTCGCGATCGCCTCGCGCGTCTTCGGTATCGCGACGTGTCGGCGCGTCCAACCGCCCGACCGACACAACGACCGGCGCCACCGCCTGCCACGCCGCGAACTCGGCCGGATCGCGCATCGCCAGCGCCAGTGCCCACTCGCGCTGGCTCTCGGTCAGCTTGCCCGCCTCCATCGCGGCAAGCACGTGCGAATCCGCGGCGTTGCGGCGAGCCGCATCGGTCAGTGCCGTGACGCGCTCGCACGCCGCCACCACGACGGTCTCTG
>JAFGKA010000260.1 GCA_016928855.1 Phycisphaerae bacterium | reverse complement strand
TCGCCCGATCCGTCATCACGCACCTCCGCCGACATCATCGCAAATCGAAGGTGGCGAAAACAAGATGTAGTTCACCGGAAAGGTACATACGATCCTGTATATTTGGCAACCTGGCTCCCACCCCAAGACCACTGATTCGTCCGAATTGATGTGACCCGCCCGACGGTCATGATTGCCTCTTGGTACGCCCGCCACTCATCGAAAACGCCGATCCCTGTGACAAGGAGGTCGGCGGCGATGGCACAGATGAAAGAGATGAGAGCTGCCCGCCACACCCCTGTTGCGTTACCACACGCCGTGCCACCGAGTCGTGTGTGCCGGGCTTGGCCAAACACATGGGCCATGCAGTATTGGAGAAACCACATCAAGGCGACGGCGTCCGCGGTCCAGATTGCCACCGCCTGCCATGGTTTCAGGCGTTGGAGTTCCTCGGCCAAGTAGGGGAGTAGAAGCGTCAGCCCCGATACAAGCATGGCCATGACCAGCGCGAACAGGACGATCACGGCCAGGCGGTGTCGTTGGCCTGAATCGGCTGCCGGAGCGGAACTGGGATACGGAGCAGGCGCACGATTCATTCCCGTCCCTTGTTCCGAGTCACAACGTGCCATGCGTTCGCCGTCGCTTGAGTAACACATGCCAATTCCATCCTCTGGCATTCTATTGCGTACTGTGGCAGGCGTACAACGATGGCCTCGCCTTTCGTCCCCGGGGGTCTGTTGTCGATCGCCAGGCGGGCGGGTAAGCTCGTGCCGCGCGGGTAGCGTGATGGCGAAGGCACTGTCTACCGGGAGGTGACTCGATGTTTCAATACACCCGAGTTTTGCGATCCATGCCGTTTGTGATGGCTGTTCTTGTGGCGATGGCCGGTTGTATGGGGCCGTCGTCGCCGCGATCGGTTCAGCCTGCGATTGGCCGCAGCCCAGACGAGCCGACCTGGCCGGTGCTGCTCCAGTCACAGTGGGGCCTCGACGTTGACCGCGACCTGCGCAACCCGTTGCTCGAAGGCGTGGCGCCAGCGGCGCTGTTCAGAAAGGCCGACCCGGCCAAGCCGGTGGTTTTCCGGCCGCTGATCGCCCTTGGTGTCGAGACGACGACGCGCGCAGGCTGGTACGCTGCCGGTCCGCGCGCTGGCGATTTGCCGACCGAGCTGGCGAAGCATGAGACGTGGGCCTACGCGCATCGGCAACCGGTGTCCGAGCGAGAGAGTGGTCAGTTCACGCCGCCGACGCTTCAGAGCGGTGCGCCGGAATTCGATCCCGGCGACGCGGCGTTCGGGCTGTGGGTGTGCAACGAGCAGTTCGCTGACGGCGGCGTCTTTACCCAGCCCGCGCTCGTCGCTCGCGAGAACGCCCGCCTGCGGCCCCAGCCGTACAAGGTCATGATCTATCCGAACCGCGACCCGAAGAGTGGCCAGCTTGTCTTCGACAGCTACCTGATCGGCTGGGAATACTCGACGAACGACGACTTACAGGATGTCATCACGCAGGTCGACAATGTCCGGCTGTTGCCGTCGGATCCGGTGCTGCCTGGAATCCTGGCGGGTGACGCGCAGGTTCGCC
Organism: Phycisphaerae bacterium; assembly: GCA_016928855.1. Lineage (GTDB taxonomy): Bacteria > Planctomycetota > Phycisphaerae > UBA1845 > PWPN01 > JAFGKA01. The sequence goes on along the minus strand of JAFGKA010000260.1, from coordinate 12,916 downwards.
AACTCGCGACCGACTTTGCATTCGTCGAAGGCCCGGCGTGGAACGTTCGTGACAAAGCGCTTTACTTCTCTGACGTTCACCGCGCCCAGATCATTCGTTACGCCGATGGCCAGGCGAGCGTGGCGAATGATGCCACGCAGCAGGCCAACGGGCTGATGTTCACGAAGGACGGCGAGGTCGTCCGGTGTGAAAACAAGGGGCGGCGTGTCTCGTGCGGTGCGCCGCCGGAACCTGGCCGCGATCTCATCACGCACTATGACGGCAAGCGGCTGAACAGCCCGAACGACCTCTGGCTCGACGCGGCCGGCGGCATCTACTTCACCGACCCGCGCTACGGCAACCGTGAGGGTCTCGAACAGGACAAGGAAGCGGTCTACTACCTCGCAGCGGACGGCACACTGACGCGGATCATCGACAACCTCGTGCGCCCCAATGGTATTGCACTTTCGCCGGACGGACGGACTCTCTACGTCGTGGACAACGGCGCGCATGCGCTCGTGGCGTATCCGGTCCAGGGCCCTGGCTTGATCGGCAAGGGAACCCGCATCGCCAACGTCACCCAGCCGGACGGCATGACCGTCGATGCCCGCGGCCGACTCTTCATCACGTGCCGCGGCGGCGTGTGGGTGCTTGATGCAAACGGCAAGTGGCTGGGCATAATTGAGACACCGGAGCATCCGGCCAACTGTACGTTCGGTGGCCCTGGCTGGAAGACGCTGTTCATCACGGCTCGGACATCGCTCTACGGTGTGGAGACACAGACGCGTGGCTGGCACGTCCACCTGGATGGCCCGCCACGGCAGCGGTGAGTTACGTCGGCAGGATGCGGACGAGTTCCTCGATCGTGGTCTCGCCACGCAGAGCGGCGAGCTTGCCCACCTGCTGCAGCGTCCACATGCCCGTGCGGGCCGCGGCAGCCTGAATCTCCGCCGTCGGTTGCCGTTCCTCGATCAGCCGGCGCAGTTCGTCCGTCACGACGAGGATCTCGAAAAGCCCCATCCGACCGGAATAGCCGCTGCCGTGGCAGTGCTCACAGCCACGGCCCATCGACAGCGCCGGCTTCTCGTCCGGCCCGATCAGCTCTCGTACATCGTCCAGCGGCAGGACGGCTTCCGTCTCGTCGATTCGCTCGGCACACTTCGGGCACAGCCGCCGGACGAGGGTCTGTGCCACGACACCGCGCAGGGCACGACCCAGGAAGTGCGGATGCGCCCCGAGGCTGATCAGTGTCTCAACCGCCGCGGACGCTTCGATTGCGTGCAGCGTCGCGAAGACCAAATGGCCGGTCACGGCTGCACGGACCGCTGTCGCCGCCGTTTCGGCGTCGCGCACCTCGCCGATCATGATGATGTTCGGGTCCTGCTGTAGAACGGTGCGCAACAAGGACGCATAATCCACACCGATGCGGTAGTTGACCTGGGCCTGATTGATTCCGTTGAGGTCATACTCGATTGGCTCCTCGATGGTCACGATCTTGCGCGTTCCGTCGTTGAGCCGATTGAGTGTGGCATAGAGTGTCGTCGTCTTGCCCGCGCCGGTCGGGCCGGTGATGAGCACGAGGCCACTGGGCGCACTGACGAGCCCGAGCAGCCGGTTCAACTCGCGCCGAGGCAGCCCGAGCGCCTCGATCTCCAGCAGCGAAACGGTCCGGTCCAGCACGCGCACGACCACGTCGCGTCCGTGATTGGTCGGCAGGACTGACACGCGCAGGTCGATGCCACGGTCATCCACCTTGGCCATGGCCCGGCCGGCCTGCGGCCGGCGCCGCTCGCCGACATCCAGGGCAGCCATCACGAGCACATGATTGATAAGCCGGTTCGACTCGTCGACCGATGCGATGCGGCCCTGCGGCGTCAACTGCCCGTCCAGGCGCAAGGCCACATGCAGCCCGTCGGCCTGCCAGGCGAGATGGATGTCGCTGGCGCGGTTGTGGACCGCTGCTTCCACGAGTCGTTCCCAGAGTTCGGACGCCGTTTCCCCAGCGGCGATGAATCCTTCCAGATCGATCAACTTCATGGGCTTCGCCTCGATTGTGAGGTTGTGTCCGTTTGCGTGCCGATTCATTCGAGAGCGTCGAGGGCGGCTCGCGCGTCGTCCAGGGTATCGGTGATCCGAATGCGGCGATCCAGGCCGACCGTTGCGAACAGATTTGCCAGCGACGGCGGCACCTGCGCCAGGATGAGCGTTCCATTCCGTTTCTGCAGGAGCTGAGACAGGTGAAAAAGGGCGCCGATGCCGGCGCTGTTGACGAAGTCGACGGCTTCGAAATCCATCAGGACCTGCGGGCGTTCGGCCTGGCTGAGCATGCCGCTGATCCGTTGCGGCAATTCGTCCCGCTCATCCCACCCCATCCGGCCGGAACAGGCGAGTACCAGCCGGCGATCGCCCTCTTGCGTTACCGTCATTTCCATTCGTGGTTCTCCGCTCGCGGGGATGGCGCATCCCTGCCGCAGCCCCGTGAGGCCAATCGGGGTATTGTAGCGACCCACGGCCCGCTGACAACAAACCGGAGCCGGCGATGTCCTACGTTCCAGAACTCCGGCCGCGGTGGGATTTCGACGATCGAGTTGCGCGGGATCATGCCTTGCGGCGTACGGCGGCCGCGATCTCGGCCTCATCGCAACCGGTTCGTCGCAAGGCACGTACCCGTGTCGCCGGCTCCTTGCCGTGCGGCTCAGGTGCCGGCCGGTTCAAAGGCTTCAAGGCCCCGGACGAATTCGGTGATGATCCATTCGGGTGTCGAGGCGCCGGCGGTGACGCCCGCGGTCGTGCGGTCTTTCACCATCTCCGGGCGAAACTGGTCCCACGCTTCGAGGTGATACGTGGGAACGCCCTCGGCGATGCAGAGCCGGGCGAGTTCCTGCGTGTTGGCGGAGTGCATTCCGCCGAGCACGAACATCACATCGACTTCCTTGCTGAGCGCCACGGCGGCTTCCTGCCGGCGAATGACCTCCAGGCAAAGCGTGTTGACGACCTTGACCTCGCGGAACGGCCGGGCCACGATCGCGCCGACGATGCGTCCAACGTGTTCGGGAGTATGCGTGGTCTGGGCGACGATGCCGAGCTTGCCGCGCCGCGGCAGCGCTTCGTCCAGCTCGGCCTCACTATCGACAACGATCACGTCCGGCGCATAGCCGATGACGCCGCGGACCTCGGGATGATTCCGGTCGCCGATCATGACAACGCGATAGCCCTCGTCGTGCAGTTGTTGCACGACGGCCTGGGCCCGTTTGACCAGGACGCAGGTCGCATCCACGATCTTGAGACCACGTTGTTTCGCCGCGGCCAGAGTCTCCGGCCTCGCGCCGTGCGAGCGGATGAGTACCGTCGTGCCGGGCTCGAGCTTTTCCAACTCGGCCGATTGCTCGAGGCCGGCCTGTTCGAGCTTCTCGACGACCTGGCGGTTGTGGATCACCGGCCCGAGCGCCACCGCGCGGCCGGGCTTCGCCTCCCTGGCCGTCTTCTCGGCCAGCTCAATCGCATCCTCGACGCCGAAGCAGAATCCGTGTTTACTCGCGAGCTTGACCTTCATGTGCATCCCTGGGAAAAAAGGTGTCAGGATGAATTATGCCATTGCGTTCGCGGCATGCCATCAAAAAATCATCCTGACACCTTTTTCTTCGCCTGTCATCACGCACGATCGAGTTCGTTGTCAGCGTATTGTAGCGCGGGCAGGCCCCGGCGGCTGCGCTCGCGGGTCTGCAACTCGCGGAGTTGGCGGGCGACTTCCCGCATGAGCGCGGCGGCGTTCATCTCCGGGTGCTCGGCCGGGATGATCGGCGTGCCGTAGCGGACACTGATCGTCCCCGGTCGCGGCAGCACGTGATGGCGTGGCCATGCTTCGAATGCCCCTTCGATGACGACAGGAATGATCGGCACCTTGGCCTTCTTCGCCAGCGCGGCCGCACCAGGCTGCAGCGGACCGATCCGGCCGTCGAGTGTCCGTGTGCCCTCGGGGAACACGGTAATCAGCCGGCCCGCCTTCAAGCGACGCAGTGTTTCCTTGATGGCAGCCGTGTCTGTTTCGCCGCGGCGGACCGGAAAGGCGTTAAGCGATTCGATCAGTCGGCGGAACAGCGCATTGCGAAACAGCGTATCCCGCGCCATATAGTCGCATTCGCGCGGCAGCGCCAGCGTCGCCAGCACGGGGTCGAAGAAGCTCTGATGATTGCACGCGAGGATCACGCCTCCGGTTTTCGGGACCCGCTCGGTACCGAACACCCGTCCCTTGCCCAACAGCAGATAGAATATCTGGCAGCCCAATCGGCAGAATCGGTAGTACAGCCTCATGACGGTTCCACGCTCCGACGTCCGCGACGCTCCACTTCGTCGTACAGCCTCTGCACCACCTCGTCGAGCGTCATGTCCGAGGTGTCGACCCGGACCGCGTTGCCGGACTGCAGCAGCGGTGCCCACTGGACCGAGTCGCGATCGTCGCGATCGTTGAGATCGGCGATCACGCGGTTCAGGTCGACCGCCTTACCGTCGGTCGTGATTTCGGCGTGGCGGCGCTCGGCGCGCTTCTCGACGCTGGCTTCCAGCAGGAATCGCACATCGGCTTCGGGAAAGACCACACTGCCCTGATCGCGCCCCTCGGTGACGACCGAGCCCAATTGGACAGCGATGGTGCGCTGCTTCTGAATGAGAATCTGGCGAATGGCTTGGTTCGTGGCGACGAAGCCGGTTGCCGCGCTGACCTCCATGGTGCGGATCGCCTCGCTGACGTCCTGGCCGTCGAGCAGGACGCGGGTCTGCGTCGGGCCGCAGTCGAGCCGGACGTCGGCGGCTTCGGCGAGTGCGACCATCGCCGCGTCGTCGCGCAGGTCGATGCCGGCCGTGGCCGCCTTCAACGCGATCGCGCGGTACATGGCGCCCGTGTCGAGGTAAGGAATCCCCAGCCGGGCGGCGAGTTGTCGGGCGACGGTCGATTTCCCCGACCCGGCCGGCCCGTCAATCGTGATGATCATGCCATTGGCTTCCGTTCTGTTTCATCGAGCGTCCGTCTTGTCTCGTACTGGTCATGGCGTCACGGGCAGCGGCGATTGCTCTGTCTTCTCTACCACGTCACCGTGCAGCGTCAAGGCCGTTGCGGCGGTGATCCGGACGCCCACGAAGCGACCGATCAGCGACGCCGGGCCCGTGAACACGACGATCTCATCGCCGCGCGTCCGGCCGGTAAGCTGGTCCGAACGGCGCCAGCCGACCTCGTGTCCGCGCGTCTGCTCGGCGTCCTGGGCCTTGATCGCTGCCTTGCTGAAGCCTTCAACCAGCACTTCGAGCGTTTCGCCGATGAATCGTTGCCGGTCGGCGAGGCTGATCCGTTTCTGCACGTCGAGCAGCCGCATGTTGCGTTCGCGCTTCACGGCCGGAGGAACATCGTCGGCCAGGCGCCGGTCCGCCGCCGTGCCCGGTCGCGGCGAATACTTGAAGATGAAGGTATTGCTGTAACGAACGCGCTCGACCAGCGCGACGGTCTTCTCGAAATCGTCGTCGGTCTCGCCCGTGAAGCCGACGATGAAGTCGCCGGCCAGCGAGATCCCCGGCACAATGGCCCGCGCCCGCTCGATCAGATCGACGTATTGTTCGGCGGTGTAGTGCCGTTTCATTCGTTCGAGGACCGTATTCGAGCCACTTTGGGCCGGAATGTGCAGATACTCGCAGACCTTGGGGAGGTCGCGCATTGCTTCCAGAATGTCATCGGTGAAATCGCCCGGATAGCTCGTGACGAAGCGGAGGCGTTCGATGCCGCTGACCGCGTGTACGCGCGCCAGCAGTTCGGCGAAGCGCACGGTGCGGCCGTTCTCCTGGTAGGCATAGCTGTTGACCGTCTGGCCCAACAGTGTGATTTCCTTCGCGCCGGCGTCGGCGAGCCGCTGCGATTCCTGGACGATGTTGGCCGGCGGACGGCCGACCTCCGGGCCGCGAGTAAACGGCACGACGCAGAATGAGCAGAATTTGTCGCAGCCGCGCTGAACCCGGACGTAGGACTGGAGCACACTGCCGTCGGTCGGGATCACGCGGTTCAGGTCGATCGCTTCGAGGCTGTCGAGCGCCAGCGAACGTTCAGCCGGCGAAAGCTTGCGCGACTGATTCTCCATCAGGGCGACAGGGCGTTGCCGCTCGGCCAGCACGGCCTGGATCAACTCCGGTACCCGCGCGAGCTGGTTCGGGCCACAGAGCAGGTCCACGTGCTCACACTCACTGAGGATGGCGTCGCCGTCGCGTTCAGCCATGCAGCCGATGATCCCGATGAGCATGTCGGCGCGGCGGCGTTTGAGCTGGCGAAGCTCGCCGAGCCGCGAATAGACCTTGTCCTCGGCGTGCTGCCGGACGCTGCAGGTGTTGATCAGAACGATGTCGGCGTCGTCAGGACCGCCGGCAGGCTCGTAGCCAAGCGCGCGGAGCTGGCCGGCCACCAACTCGCTGTCGAGCCTGTTCATCTGGCAGCCCATCGTTTCGAGGAAATACCGACCGCCTGCGGCGCTCATGGATGCACGACCCATCCTATCGCAATGTTTCTCCGCGGCCATCGCGGCTTCGGTCCTCCGGCAGCGACATTCGCCGCCGACCCAAACCCACCATGGTAGCGGTTTTGCGTGGGTGGTTCCAACGTGACGGTGGGAAACCGCTCTGGGTGGCGACGATGCGTGGGCAGGATGGCATGAGCCGGTCCGCGGGCCGGCCGGTTATGCGCGTCCGGCCGGCTGCGCGGTCCGCTGCAGCGACATCAGGCGGAGGCTCTGGAACGCCATCACGGCGTTCTGGAGTTGGGCGCGTTGCCAGCGGCGCAGCGTGTTGTCGTACAGACGCGTCTGATTTGCGAGGTGGAACTCGACGCGCGTCAGCGCCTGTCGAATGAGCGGTTCGGTCAATTCCGCGGCGCCGGTATGCTGCGCCTCGGCTCGGGCGAAGAAGATGATCGCGTTGAGATCCTGGATGTGCTGGTGTACGCCGGCGATGACCGGCAAGCGCGTCCCAGCGGGCAGACGCTGCCAGAGCCGCGACCGGAAGTAACGCAACAACAGCTCGGCGGCGTCATGCGGCAGGGTCTCGGCGATCGGGTGCCGCAGGACGTCGTGGATGGAGACGTTGCGGCCGAGCAGGCGCGAAGCGTAGCCGCCGGAGAGTCTCGAGAGCGCCATCAGCTTCGGAACCAGGGCCAGGCGGCGCAGCACACCGGCCGACGGGCTCGCATCGGCGGGCAGCGTGTCCGGAAAGAGCGTGCTGGCGAACAGAAAACGCGAAGGCATCGGCGCTTCCATCGGGCTGGCATAGGCATGGACGGCCGGCACGTCGGGCGCTCCCGGCAGCGGCCGATCGCGTTCCAGCAGGCCGATCAGCTCAGCCGATTCGCCGGCGCTGCTGGCGAGTTTGAATTCCCGCACGCCGGCCAGCACCGCAAGCAGCTCGCCGAAACTGGTCCACACGTTGTGTGCCGGCGCGTCGGCGAAGATCCGCAGCGCCCGGTCAAACAGGGCGTTGCCCTCGGCCTGCGTCAACAGAACCTTTGCGTCGAGCGGGACAGGGCCCTGTGGATTCGGATCGCGCTTCGACCTCGGCACGATCGCTCTGATTTCGGCGGCCTGTGTAGTCAGCGGGGCACCCGCCTGGGCCTGTACCGCTGGACAGCCGAAGTTCACGGAGACGCGATCATCGACCCAGGTGCATGCGGGCAGATAGGGGAACTGCCGGCACATGTGCGGCTTGGCCTCCGGGCCAAGTTCCTTATGGATGATGCACAGGTTGTCCGCATCGAGAAACAGGCAGCGCGTACCCTCGCCCTTGGCCAACTCGAACCGTTGGTCTTTCGGATCTCTTGAGGGGTGGTAGAACGTCTTGCCCGCCAGTTGCGGAAAGGCGCTGAAGTCGTGCGCGTCGAGGGCGCGGGCTTTTTCCGGCTCGATCATCGTGCGCCAGGACTGATCACAGCACGCACCGCAGCTCTGACAGGCGAAGTGGATGGATGTGTCCAGGTTCTGCTGCCGCATGGTCCGTTCCCCCCGGCGCGATTATCGGGAGTTGGCTCGTCGTGCACGCACGGCGCGCGTGCCGTCTGGTTTCTGCTTCGGCCAACGGCGCATGCTTCTTCATGTTCGTTGGGTCTCTGTCGTGTGAACGATGCGAAAGAGCGTCAATCGCCGCCGATGAGCCCGATATTGTTCGGCCACTCAGCGGTTCCGGTGGCGTTTTTCCAGGGCGTCGAACTCGCGCAGGAATGCCTTGCCGCCCATCGTCGGATAACGATGGCGATGCTGGTCGATGGATTCCAGGATCTGTCCCGGCTCCGTGCCGATTTCCGTGTGACACTGCAGGCTGCGCAGCAGCGCCTGCCACCACAGCTCACTCGCCTCTTCGGTGGCGCGCCACACGCGGTTGAACAGCGGCAGCGCGTCACGATAGGCCTTCTGTCGATAGATGCATTCCGCGCGAACGAAGAGCCAGCGTGGCTCGTCGGCGGATTCGTTGTCGGCAAGCTGCCGCGCGGCATCGACGCGATCGGCATCGAGCAGGACCATCGCCCGCAGCCATCGCACCTGGGCGGTCTGGTGCGGCGCATGCTGGGCCGTCCAGCGTTCGAGGTGTTCGGCCAGCGACGCCGCGTCACCGGCCAGCTTCCGGACGCCGTCGGTGTTGCCCTCATCCCGCAGGGCCTCGATGCGCTCCCGCATGCGGGCGAACAGGCCGCGCATGACCGGCCCAGCTTGTGCCGGCTCGGCTTCGAGCACGTGCGTGATCAGCGCATTGGCCTCCGCCAGCCGCCCCAGCGCTTCCATCGCTGTCAGCCGGATCCGCCACATCGAGCCGACCCACTCCGGGCAGGCCGCATAGCGTTTTTCGAAATCCGCAAGCGTCTCGACCGCGTCGCGAAACCGGCCGATCTGGAGGTCGGCCTGGATGCCGGCCCGGAGCAGCGCGGCCTCGGCTGCGGCGCAGACGTTGGCCGTGGCGTTCGGGACGTCATCGTTCCGCTGCTGCGCTTGCGCAGCGGCTTCGACAGCGGCGTTGGCGTTGGCAACATCCGGCTGGCGCTCGAATAGCTTTGCCAGGCAGCGGGCCCGCCGCAGCGCCGCTTCGGGCGCCTGGGCGTCCGAAGCCGGTACCTGGGCGAATTCCGCGGCGGCCTCGGGCCACCGCTCGAGTTGCTGCAACGCGACGCCGGCGGCGAAAGTCAGCGCCGGCACGCGCGGGTCGTCGGGCGATCGCTCACGCAGGGTGCGGACGCTACGGACGAACGTGTCCCGCGCGGCTTGCCGGCCGGCGGTCTCGCGCGTGATGCCCTCGGCGGCTAGGCGCACGGCGTCATCCAGTGCCGCGGTCGCCCGGGCGCTGGAGGCGTGGTTCTGCGCGAGTTCGAGCAGGGCGTCAGCCGCGGCGGTCGCGCGGCCGCGATGCGTCTCACACCGGGCGAGCACATACAGCGCTTCGGCCCGCAGGAACGAATCTTCGGCAGTCGATGCCACGGTGCGCGCCAATTGCGCAGCCTGGTCCGCATCGGCAGGGTCGTCACTGAGCACCCACGCCAGGCCGAGCTGATCGAGCGAGTTCGCCGTGTCGCGTGTTGCCTGTTGGCGGACCAGGCGTCCAACGCTCTCGTAGATCATCGGTCGGACGGCGGGGTTTTTTCGGGCCAACGCTAGCAGCGGATCGTCCGCCGGAGCCGGCGGTTGCATCCCCCGTTCGAGGATCGCCAGCGATACCACCGCGCCGGCGTCGTCCGGACGTGTCTTCGCTACCCACGTGTATGCCCGTTTCACCGCGTCGATGGCCTCGGTCGGTCGGTCACGGTCACGCAGTAACCGGATTCGCTCAAGCACGGCCAGCAGCGCCCAGCGGTCGAGCGTGCGCTGCAACGTGGGGTCATCCAGCCGGGTGTAGACGCGGATCGCCAGCTCCGTCAGCGGGTCGGCCTCGTCGAGCTTGCCGGCCAGTCGGTTCGCGAGGCCCGCCAGCACGAGCGATTGCACCTGCAGCCCGGTCGCAGCGTGTGGCTGTGTGGTCCAGCGGCGGCGTGTGACCACCTCATCATTGACGGCGGCAAGCAGCGCAACGCGGTCGGCGTCGTCCGCCGGCAGCGTCATGGCGCGATACAGCCGGGCCCACGCCAGCAGATACGCGGCCGATGCCTCGATCGCCTCGAGTTCGGTCAGCCGTCGGGCACCGGACAGTGCCTCAAAATCGTGCGGCGCCAGCGAGCCCACGCGCTGCCACTCGGCCTGAATCTCACGCATCAACTGTTCGAAGACGTCAATCGCCCGTGCCGACGTTGTCACGACATCTTCCCGTTGCGCGGGTGATGCGACGCGAAAAAGCACGGCTTCGACGGCGTCGGCGGCGAACCGCTCAACGAGGTCGGCGCCGAGATCACGCTGCCAGCGGAAGCGTTCGGGGTGCTCGGGGTGTTCCGCAAGCAGTTCTTCCAGGACTTCGGCAGCGGCGCGGACTGCTTGGCGGCGCTCGGCCAGCGGGCGCATTGCATCATCGCTGGTACGAAGGAATGCGTCACGACGGCGCAAGGCATGGTCCACCTCGTCCTGTGGTGGGTGCTGCTGGTCGTGCAGGTCGAGCAACTCGAACAGACCCCGCTGCTGAAGTCCGCGTCGGAATGTGGCTTCGTCCGCCGCCGGGCGGCTGGCGATCGGCGCGGCCTCATCGGCGGCTCGCGCCGCCATACTTGTGACGCCGATCAGGATCAAGCCGAGATGATACCGCGGGACCATCGTTTTGCTCACGGGCGAATGAAGAAGATGCGCTGAAACGAAGCGGTCAGCGCGGCGTTGTACACGTTGACGACGTGGTCCCAACTGACCTCGTCGGCGGTTGTCAGATACACCGGCGTGCGCTCGCCGTAGCCCGGCTGTGCGAACAATTCGCTGAGTCGGGCAACGAGTTCACCCGCTGCGACTGGGGCGGCCTCCTTGTCGTCGATTCGGACGAGGCAGGCCCCCGCACGGGCCGGGTCGGTTGCGAGATAAATCCGCACGGGCGTGCGTGGCACTTCGAGTTCGGATACGGCGGCCGCGGCCATCGCGGCTGGCAGTTTCGCCGGCAGGAAGCCTTCGGGCGTCGTGAACCGTGTCGCCACGATCAGAAACAGCAGCAGCATGAACACGCAGTCGAGCAGCGGCACGAGATTCAGAATGAACACGTTTTCGTGGAATCGGCGGCGCCGACGGCGGTGACGCCGGCGCGGAGCCACGACCGCGCTGGCGGGCGTGCCGGTTGTGATCAGCCGCGCGTCGGTCATGGATTCGACTCCACCTCTGCGACGATGTGCAGACGGGAGATGCCCTCATCGCCGAGCAGTTCCATCACTTCGCGGACTTCCTCGTATCGGAGACGCCGATCCGCCCGGAGGATGACTTCGAGCTGCGGCGTGTGGCGTCTCGTCGCGGCGAGCCGTTCAGCCAGCTCCGAGAGCAGGTCGATCTGAAGCGGGCCGAGCTGATAGCCTGGTGGCTCATCAGGCCCGCGATACAGGACGTTGACCACGACCGGTTCGGGCACACGGCGATCTCGCGCCAGGCTGGCATCGGGCCTGGGGACCTCCATCTCGACCCGCTCGGCTGACGCGAACGAGTTGACCATCATAAAGAACGTCAGCAGCAGAACCGTGGCGTCCACCAGTGCCGTGAGGTTCAGCCTGATGTCGGTCGGTTCCTGTGATCGGCGAAATCGAGCACGCATGACGCTTACAGCAATTCGGCCGTCGCCGGTGTTCGCATGGCGGCCTGGCCTGCGGCCGACGCGGCCGGGCCTTCGGCGAGCGTGTTGATCAACTGTTCAGCCGTCCAGTTGCACTCGTCGGCGACCGCTTCGATCCGGTTGCGGAAGAGGGCGAAGATCGTCAGCGCCGGCACGGCGATCAGCAGGCCCCAGAACGTGTTGACGAACGCGACGGAAATGTCGGCCGAGAGCTTCGCGGCGTTCGAGGCGTTGGCCATGCCGCCTTCCATGCCGGCCATGCGGTGGAACGCACGGATCATGCCGACGACCGTTCCGAAGAGCCCGATCATCGGGCTGATGCTGCCGACGATGTTGAGGTGCTGGATCCGTCGCATGAGCTTGCCGGACTGCGCTTCGGTCGCGTCGTCAATCGCCGCCCGGATCGCCTCGCCCCCGGCCGCGAGCTTGCCCAGTCCGGCGGCGACGATGGCGCCGAGCATGCTCCCGTCGCTGCGGCCGATCTTTACAGCGGCTTCAGTTCGTCCGAGTCGCAGGGCCGCTTCCAGCTCCGTGACGAGGGCCCGGGGCACGAGGACCCTGCGCCGAATCGTCAGTGCGTAGTGCGCCACCAGTGACAACGCGATGAAGGAAAGCGGAATCAGCGCGAACCACGTCACCCAGCCGCCGTTGACCACGAAGTGCTGGAAGATGGGGATATCGCCCGCGGAACCATCGGCGGCGGCCAGCAATGTCGCCGCGTCGCTCACTTGTGCTGCAATCATGCGTTCGCTCCGATACGTAGGCGTTCTGTGATAGTGGCACGTGGCGGCAAATGCAAGTCGTCCGGCCACGGTCGAGCTGCCGTATGATGTCTGGCTCGATCCAAAGCGGCGGCCTGATTGCCAGCGTATCGGCGCGGCGGCCCGAGACAGGGAATCGGGCAGTATCCTGCTTGGCCAGGAGCCTGGCGTTATGCTTTGCGATGTCGGCTGAACGTGCTTCCCATCCTCATCGGCGACGATCCCTTTTCCCCTGTTCATCAATGCGGTAGGATGGCGATGCAGGCAGGCCGAGCGCCGAGTTCCTTCATGGCGAAGCCCGGCCGGCCGGGACATGGCGTTCGGAGGCGTGGCCGAGTGGCTGAAGGCGACGGTCTTGAAAACCGTTAGGCGCGCAAGCGTCTCGGGGGTTCGAATCCCTCCGCCTCCGTTGGGCCGAAGGCCCAACAGAGCAGGAGAGCAGTGGAAAGTAG
>JAFGKA010000259.1 GCA_016928855.1 Phycisphaerae bacterium | reverse complement strand
CGGTGGCGGACTCCAGTTCGGGCACGCCTCATGCGAGTTGACCCACAGCCGCTTGTAGTACTCGGGATCCAGCTCGAGCGCAATCTCTTTCGCCCGCGCGAGCTTCGCCGCCATCATCGGCGCGGCGTTGTAGGCATGCACCGAGACGAAATCGCACGGTGAGCCGCGGCCCGCATGCGCCCGGCACAGGGTTTCGACGCGCTTCGACCGTTTGCCCTCCAGCCGCCCATCAGCGAACGCCGCATTCAACGGCAGCGCGCCTTTGGCCTCGGCTCTCGGCGAGCAGTGCGCGAGGAATTCGGTGATCCGCAGGTGCGTGCCGAAGATGCCGCCGAGTTCGAGCCCGCCGACGAAGGCGCGATCGGAATCGTAGCCGCGGTCTTCGAAGGCCCGCAGGATCGCATCAACGGTGTAGTCGTAGAACCGCTGTAGCTCATCCCAATCCGTCCGCCAGAACAGCCCGCCAAGATCCGGCTCGTTGAACACGCCCCAGACGAAATCGAGGCACGCGTCGCGGTAGCGCTCGATCAGGTGGTCGGTCATCACCCGGACGACCTCGTGCAACTGGGCGTAATCCTTGGCAGTCGTCCAGTTGCGTCCGTCGATGGCCAGGTCGCCCGGCGCATCGGCGAAGTTGGGCATCAGCCGCCGGCCGAAGCGCCGGTGCGCCAGATCCCACTCGGCATGCACGCGGCCCCAGTAGTAGCACGGCGTGCCGACCGGCCGGAACTTCCGCAGGAAACAGCCGCCCGGCGGCCACAGGCCCGGTGCGTTGGGATCCTCCTTCTCGGGCAGCGGGGCCACGTAATCGATTTGCCATCCTTCCATCGGCGCCGCGAAGGCGCTGACCAGAACCGTCCGCGCCGCATCATCCGCTACGAGCACTTTCGCCCGCGCATCGTGTGCGCCGTCGGCGATCAGCACCTCATCGCCGGGGTGGTAATCCGCGCTAACCGGACTGTCAGAGGCGATCCCATACTGCTCGTGGCCGAAGAAATCCTCGACGTGCAGCAGAATGCCGTCGGCATGGTCGCTCATTGCGCGGATCCGACGCGTTTCGCGCTCGCGGACGACACCCGGCAGGCCACCCGCGAGAAACTCCGGCTTGTACTCCATGCCGGTCAGCCAGAAATCTCGCTGCAGGCTCCACGCCTTCGGCCATCGCTGGTGCACCTCGTCCATCCGTTCGTACGTTGGGACCAGGTTCGCGAGGCTGTTGCAGAAGCTCGGCTTGCAGAAGCCGGAGAAGAACGCGCCATGCCATTCGATTGGCGGGCGCGCCATGTCGAGATCGAACGACAGCGCGCGTCGCGCCGTCGCGGTCTCCGTCGTGAACGTCCACGTGCCCTTGGCCGGCGGCAGTTCGCCGCCTTCGTCCGACCGCGCGGTCACGCGTAGCTCATAGGTCGTTTCGGGCGCCAGTGGCGTTTCTGATTCAATGTAGATCGCCAATCGAACGTTGCCGCCGCCGGCCTGGCGAGGAAAGAGCCGCCCGGTGTAACCGGGCGCGAAGGTCTGTCCCGGGCTCAGAATGACAACCGCGTCCTGCCCCTCCGCACGCATCTCGACGGCGACTGATTCAGGCAGCACGCGATCGGCGGATGCCTTCTCGCCGGCGCCCAGTTCGAAGTAGAAGCTCGTCCGCAGCGGCACGTCTGTCTGTCCGGCGCCTGGCCGCGGGTAGCCGTATGGGTCGTGCGCCTGCTGGCGCAGTCGAACTTCCGCCGCCATGCCCGAGGAAACACAGCAAAGGATACCTGCCACACAGACGAGCCATGGTCGAGGCAAGCTCAAGCCCGGCCTCGCTTTTTGCTCGATCATAGGTAACGCACTCCCGCTATTGAGGCCGATGGTCAGCCGCCATGTCCAGCGCGATCTGTCCATCGACGGGGGTCAGGGTTACGGCCGATGCATCCGTTTCTGCCGTCAGTGTGCCGGTTGCGCAACGGACCACATAGACGAAACCGTTGTGGCGATAGACGATCTTGTCCGGCTCGGTACGAACGATCGGCACCGTTTTGCCCGCCGCCCAGGTCATTGCCAGCGCCCAGTCCGGCGAGGCCGAGCCATCCACGACCTTGAAGCGGAGCATTGTCGGCTCGCAGCGAACCTCCAACGTATCCGCATCCGCCAGTGACATCGTGATGACGAGTGTGTCGGGGCCGGCCTCCGTGACGGTGGGCTCGCCCGTGCGAGGTGGTGTGGGCGCGCTTGTCGCATCGCTCGGCCGGCCGACAGGGCGAATTCCAGCCAGTTCATCCTTTGTGCTCCAGGCAAACCCGTCGAGCACCGGGAGCGTATCGTACGTACACGACGGCGTCGTCACGGGCTCGGTCAGATACCGTTCGGCGTAGCGTTCGTCGAAGCGATGAATGTCGCGCACGCGAAAGCCGCTCTTATTCCAGAACAGATTCACGCGATAGTAGCGGCTGTTGTACCAGACGCTAGCACGGCCTTCGTGTTTCCAGTCTTTCAACGCTGTTACCGCCGTAGCGGGTGTGGTCGGGAATGTTTTGCGAAACCAGCGGCCGGATTCGCCGAGTGTCTCGACGCGGAGCTTGCCGGCCTTGGCCAACTCGGCGACCAGAGCGACCTGGTCGGTCAGCCCGTCCTTCATTCGCGGCCAGCCGAACGAGTTCTCCTGGCCGACTTGCGTGTACGCGAACGCCAGGCACGGCGAGCCGAACGTCGTATCGAAGAACCATCGCACCCATTCCGGCTTGCTGCCGCCACCGGCGCCGCCGGCGTAAACGGGCTCGAGGGTCTCGACGCCCTGTGCCGTCTGACCGATGCCGTTGTCGTACTGATAGATCGGATCGCTGCCGAGCATGCGGAACACCGGGATCGGAATCTGCTGCGCGTCGGTCTGTGCAGGCATGAAGCCGTTACGCCGACTGGGGTAGTACGCCTGGTTCCAATAGCCGCCCCAGAGCGTGTAGCCGTCGGTTCCGACCTGGTCCCTGCACACGCATGCGGCGGTGACGCCATACTTGTCGGCCAAGTACGCCAGTGTGGGCGCATCCAAGAGCCAGCAGCCGACCGATCGTGGCAGCCGGCCAAACGTCTTCTTGAACAGGCGCATGTACTCGTCCATGAGCCGCTCGCGCTCGGCCGGCGTATAGCCGATCGTGAATCCGACGTCGGTGTGCCAGTCCCAGGGAAACCGCCCGCGCCATTTCAACCCCGCCGCTTCGACCTGCGGCTGCGCCAGTTCGAGCCAGGCGCCGATCTCGTCACGATCCGTCAATTCGCTTCGCAGCAGTTTCACGAATCGCTCCTGCAGCATGGCGTCGTATTGCACGAGGAACGTCGTGGGCAGGTTGTGTTGTCGCGCCAGGCGGACCTGTTGCACAAGCGGTTCGAACAGATCGGTGTCGTTACGTGGCTCAACGCCACGAACGAAGTTGATGATGTTTACGATTCGTGGGCGCGCCGTTGTGTCTTTGGGGGCAACGGCGGAATTCCTCTCGGCCCCGAAGCACCACGAGGTTGTAACCAACAGCCCGACAAGTGTTGCCCGCGTCCGCATCACATCCTCCTTGGGCCCGCACGGCCCGGAAAGAAGCCATGATGGCCTCCAGCAGCGGGGATGACAAGGCATGATGCGCCATGGATGTCGCGGCGAGTCAACATGCCCGCGCTTCGCTTGGGCATGGCACCCGGCGCGGCCATACGTCTCAGCCGACGACGGTCTCCCACCGGGTGATGATGTCGTCGATCTGCTCAATACTTTCGAAGCCGATGCAGAAGGCATCGACGCACTTCTGGCTCAGGACGAACCGCAGCGATTCTTCCTTCGCTTCAGCATCGACGAGTGTGCCCTCGCCGCAGATCTTCATGCCGAGCACGCCGGCGCCGCGGGCATGGAACTGTTCGAGCACCGGTACGACGACGTCGGGCGGGCCGTCCATCTTGACGCCACGAGGATTGATCCGCGCCAGATCGACCTCGACCCACGGGGTCGCGGCTGCGAGCTGAAGCGCTTCGAGCTTGTGACAGGAGCAGCCGTGCGCGCGGATCCAGCCCTTGGCCTTCGCCTCACTGAGCACGTCCATCGCGCCGGCAAGCTTGGTCGTCCAATCAGCGTCCGTCAGGCAGTGCAGCAGCACCGTGTCGATATAGTCGGTTCCGAGTTCCTGGCGGAATCGCTCGATGTCCTTGCGCACACCTTCGGCGTCGCGGGTAAAAGTCTTCGTCTGAATCATGATCTTGTCGCGCGGGATGAACTTCATCGCGTTCTTGACGTATTCGTGCGAGCCGTACATGTCCGCGAGGTCGAAATACGTCAGACCCTGGTCGTAGCCGTGACGGAACAGCGCGGTCAGCTTTTCCATGCCGAGGCGGGTCTGGTTGGACTGATGGTTCCAGCCCTTCATCCCCGTGCCCATGCCGAGTCGCGACATGCGGATGCCGGTGTTGCCCAGGGTTACGATGTCGTGCGGCGCGGGCTTGGCCGGCGCTGCGGCGGCGCGTTCCGCCTGCTGTTGCGAGCACCCGGCGGCCATGGCCAGTGGGCCCGATGCTCCCGCGGCAATCACCTTCCCGATGAACTCGCGACGACCGATTCGTTCTGTCATGATTCCGAATCCTTTTGCGTTGGCTCACCCGACTCAGAGGCTATTATTGCCGCTGCGGGCCAGCGAGGCAACCGAACCGTACCGACGCACGCCTCTGACCAGAGTGGCAGAGTCTCAAGGGGCTGGCAGGAACAGCCCAGTTGATGGATGCCACCGGCGGCGCAGAGGGGCGCAGTGGCCAGGGTCTTGTCTTGTGGTGTATTCGCGAGGATGATGATTGCAGTTGGACCACACGGGCGAGGTCCACCGGGACCGGGTTTGCACGATTTGGAGACTGGATGATGCAGGTTATGACACAGTGGATAGTGGGCGTAAGCCTGTCGGTTCTGCTCGTCTTGGCAATGGGCGTGAGCGTTTCAGCGGCTGCGCCGGGCGGGCCGGTCGGTTTGATCTTCGATACGGATATGGGCAACGACATCGATGACGCGCTGGCGCTGAGCGTGATCCACGCGTTGGAGACCCGCGGCGAGTGCAAGCTGCTGGCCGTCACGAGCAGCAAGGACAACAAGTTCAGCGCCCCGTTCGTGGACGCGGTCAACACGTTCTACGGCCGCGGCGACATCCCGATCGGCGTCGTCCGCGACGGCAAAGAGAAGGGTGACGGCACGTATCTCCGGCCGGTCTGTGAGGCACGCGACGGGGACAGCCTGCGCTATCCGCACAAGCTCATGAGCGGCGAAGATGCGCCGGAAGCTGTCGGCCTGCTCCGCAAGGTCCTTGCCGCACAGCCGGACGGCTCGGTCATTCTGGTCGTCGTCGGCTTTTCAACAAACCCCGCGCGGCTGCTCGATTCGAAGGCCGACGAACATTCACCGCTGAGCGGCGCCGAACTCGTCGCGAAGAAGTGCCGGCTGCTCTCGAACATGGCCGGCCACTTCGCCGAGGGCAAGAAACACAAAGAATACAACATCGTCCTCGACATTCCCGCCGCACAGAAGGTCTATGACGAATGGCCGACGCCGATCGTAACCAGTGGCTACGAGATCGGTGTGGCGATCACGTATCCGGCGACGAGCATCGAGCGGGATTTCAACTACGTGCCGCATCATCCGGTCGCGGCGGCGTATCGCGCGTACATGAAGTTCCCCTACGACCGGCCGACATGGGACCTGACCAGCGTGCTCTACGCCGTCCGGCCTGACCGCGACTACTTCGGCCTGTCCGCACCCGGCGTGATCGCCGCGGACGCCGAGGGGGTCACCACGCACGCGCCCCAGGCCGACGGCGGGCACCGTTTCCTGATCGCCACGCCGGAGCAGATCATCCGCGTCCGCGAAGCCCTGGTTCAGCTTGCCAGTCAGCCGCCGTGTGCAAAGCCCTGATGCCCGGCGCAGGGGACGTTACTCATTATTGCCCGGCAGTCTGCCAATTGTTGATTTCAACGCGACGTCCGCGACAGGAAATTACCGGCAATAATGAGTGATGTCCCCCTCGGCCTGACCTGCACGCGGAAGGGGACACCACTCATTGTTGCAGCCGTGTTCTTGGCCCGACGCCTCGACGTGTTAAACGCACCTGTCTCCATTCCGCAACAATGAGTAATGTCCCCGAACGCTTGGGTGCTACTGGACCCGACGTACATCGGGACCCGCCCGTGTCTTCCCTCTGCCGTCGTACGAGGTGCGAACAGATCAGAAGAGCCGCTTGCCGCTGCGAAGCCAGACGCCCGGGCTGCCCGGCACAATGACGTTGTCGGCAGAATCCACGTCTGTCGGCGAGCGACGCAGCGGCTTCGACCCGACGTTCACGATCAGAGTGTAGTCGCCGGCCGTGCATTCGATGGATCCGGCGGAAGGATCGGCGCTCACTTTCACCTCCAGCGATGCCGTCTGACTCGAAGACTGCCCTGGGCAGATCGCTATGCACAGTACGCGATCCTGCCCGGCCTTGACGCCCGTGTGCGCGCGTACCGCACCACGTGCACCTGCTTTGGGCAGATGAACCTCCGGAACCGCTGTGCCCGCCGGAACGGCGAAGCGCAATCCCATCCTGCCGTCGAGACTGACCCATTGACCGGGGAGAGCAAGCCCTTCGGCGCCGTCGCTGCGTGTCCATTGGGGCGTGCCGCACTTGTACTCAGCCGCGCCGCCTTCAAAGTGGACCTTCAGATCTCGATGCGGCTTCTCAATGCCGATCAGATTCTCGACCACCTTGCCGGCCGGCAACGCGTCGGCGAGTGCATACTCTGCGAACAGCACGAGTTCATCAGGCAGCGAAACGAACGCTTCGGCCAGACCGCTCGACGCATCCTGCCGCGCAACCCAGAACCAGTCCTTCCCGCGATCGGAATGGATATCGTGCGTGCCGAGTATTGCCTTGCCGTCGATCTGGCCGCGGTAGTTGCTCGCCAGCGGCAGCATTATCCATGTTTCCGCCGACGGCGCCACAAAACGCACCCACGCATCCGGCTTCGTCTTGCAGAAGCTGCGCAGGCTCCCGCCGGCGGAATGCTGCGTCAGCAGGCGAGTGGACTTCACGCCGAACGTGCCCTGCAGCTCGCGGGTACATTCGGCATCGGAAACCGCCTCCGGCAGGCCCGGCCCGACAGCATGCATCAGCACGGCGTCCGCGATGCGCGACGTCCACGGCTTGCCGCACACATAGCGGTTGTCGTATTCGAAGCCTTCCGGAAATGCCCGCCAGTACCGCGTTGCGTTGCGAAGGGCCCGTTCTTCCAGACTGCTTGCCAGCGGATGATGCTCCAGGCATGCCATGTAGGCATGCAGCTCGCAGGCTTCCGTCCAGATGTGATAGCGTTTCCAGTCGTTGTCGGACACGAACGCGAAGAAGCCTTCGTTGTTCATGCATGGCAGCAGCAGCTTCTCATACACATCCCGCGCATGATGATGGAGCGCCATCGGTAACTCGCGCCCGGTCAGCCAATAGAGCACAGCGCCCTGAATGTGAAACCGGTAGCAGGCGAACACGTAGCCGACATGAAACATATCGTGGTTTTCCAGGGCGAAGTCTCCGTACAGATTCGGCCCGACGATCCAGTCCTTCACGGCTCGGCCGTCATCGCCGATCCGCGCGTCGTCGGCGTCCTGCGGGACGGAGAAGGTGTTGTACAGATAGGTCTTGGCGGCCTTGTCCCAGGCGGCGTTGTGCGGATGCTCGGGCATCATGTTGACCGCGAGCGTACAGATCGTGCTGTTCCATGCGACGGTCTCCGCCTCGGTGTTGCCCTGGTAGTGTGTGGTTGGCTTGGTGTCGATGAAGCGATCGGCCTGGAAGATCACCATCTCCGCGACGGCCTCCCGGAGATCGGCGTCAAGGCTATCCCAGAGGAACCAGCCGGCGATGCCGGCCTCTGCCGCCCAGAATGCCGCCTGCCATTCGTATTGGAAGTTGGCGTGCTTGCGATGTTCCTCGGCCACTTCGTGGACGTACCGTGTGGCCTCGGTTCGGCAATGCTCGCGGAACTCCTTCGGCCAGTAATCCGTCAGCGAAGCCAGCACCGCAGCGCCCTTGGCCCGCTCAGCGAGGTTGCGGCCATGCTCGCGGAAGCTGTTTTCGGGGAAGCAGCCGTCGGTCACGTCGAGCACCGTCCGCCGAGCTGCCTCCATGTACAACGCGACCCGTTCGCGCTGCCCGGCCGGCAAGGCCCGTACCTTCTGATTCAGTGCCTCCAGGTCGATCGGCCGAACATACGACGCCGCCGGCTCGGCCGCCGCCACCGTCCCCACCAGCGCAACAACAGCGGCCGCCCCAAGCGGAATGCCGAATCTCATGGCCATGGGTTCAAGTTCTCCCGGCTTCAATTGACTTCCCGCCACCGGACGCGGTATGGATTACCTGGCTCGGATCACCGCCACCAAGCCGCCGCCGGCGTTCAGGCGTACGGGGCGGTGGGTTGAGGCGTTGATCTTGACCTCTCGCTCGATGCTGAATTGTGTCGGGTCGTTGGCGACGTCGCCGAAGAAGTCCGCAACGTACTCACCGTTGCCGAGGAACGCGCAATCGAGCGTCAGCTCGCGGGCGCCGGCGCCGTTGAGGATGCCGACGTACCAGTCCTTGCCGCTCCGCCGGGCGAACATGGCCAGATCGCCGATCTTGCTGCCGTCGAGCACGCGGGTCTCGTCCCACACGCACGGCATCGTGCGGATCACATCGACGACCGGGCTTTCGAGGTAGACATCCGGCTTGTCCGCCCAGCAGAGGATCGGCGACGTGCACACGACCGCACAGGCCAACTGCTGCGCAACGGTCGTACCCTTGAGAAACTTCGGTTGGAACGTCGTCGGGGTGAAATCGCCATGGCCGGCCAAGTACCGCGTGAACGGCAGCGATGCGTAATGGTGTGGCGGAAGCGTGCTCCACTTGTTGTGCTCGAGGCCTTTGATCCCCTCACGGGTCATCTCGTGCGGCCACGTACGAGCTTCGCCGGCGGGCTTGTTGGCGCCGTGGAAGTTGACCATGATCTTGTACTTCGCCGCCGTCCGCAGGCACGCCTCATAGAACGCCAGTCGATCATGCGACTCGCTGTTCATGAAGTCGATCTTCGTGCCCTTGATGCCGACCTCGGCGCAGCGGTGGAAGAAATCCTCGCGTTTCTCAGGCGTTTCGAGGCCCGGCAACTGCCGCTTCTCGTCGTATTGCCAGCCGCGCCAGACCCAGATGCCAACGCCCTTGCTCGCGGCATAGTCGCACAGCTCTTTCATCCGGCTCCAGACGTCGTGGCCGTCGGTGGCCCATTCCTGTCGCGTGTGCTCCCAGCCCTCATCGACGAGGTAGTACTGGCAGTTCAACTCGGCGGCCTTGTCGACGAACCATTTCTGCTTGCTCCAGTGCGTGCCGGGATCGTTGTACGCCCACCATTGCCATAGACAGCGCCCCGGCTTGAGCCAGTCGGTCCGGATG
>JAFGKA010000258.1 GCA_016928855.1 Phycisphaerae bacterium | reverse complement strand
GCGCAAGAATGAGTAATGTCCCCGTCATGAACTTGTGAACACACGTATGTGTCTCGGGCGCACAAATACGCTCTTGCCCACTTGCAGGTCCATCGTGCCGAAGCGTTCCTGTGACAGCTCGGCAATCAGCGACTGGCCATTGGCGGTCCTCAGCTCGACCCGCACGACCGGCCCGGCCGAGTGCACCCGCAGGATCTCGGCCGTTACGGCGGGCAGCCCGTTCGTCTTGGTGTCGATGGTGACGTCGTACGGCCGGATGAACACGCGGGCGTCGCCGTCAATCTGCTGCCGTTGCTCGGGGAACGGCAACTCGAGCGAGCCGAACTGCACCGTGCCGGAATCGACGCGGCAATGGAATGCGTTGACATCGCCCAAGAACTTCATCACGAACTCCGTCTGCGGATGATGGAACACTTCATCGGGCGTGCCGACCTGCTCGATCCGCCCTTCGCTCATGACCACCACCTGATCGGCGACCTCGAGCGCCTCGTCCTGATCGTGCGTGACGAACACGCTGGTAACGTGCAATTCGTCATGCAGCCGCCGCAGCCAGGTGCGCAGTTCCTTGCGCACCTTCGCGTCGAGGGCGCCAAACGGTTCGTCGAGCAGCAGCACCTTCGGCTCGACGGCGAGCGCCCGGGCCAGCGCGACGCGCTGACGCTGGCCGCCGGAGAGCTGGCTGGGATAGCGGTCTGCCAGCCCGTCCAACTGAACGAGGCGCAGCAGTTGATGCACCTTCTCGCTGATGACCTGCCGGCTCGGTCGAGTGCGGCGAGGGCGCACTCGCAGCCCGAACGCGACGTTGTCGAAGACGCTCATGTGCCGAAACAGCGCGTAGTGCTGGAATACGAAGCCGACGTGGCGATGCCGGACCGGCCGCGTGGCCATATCTTCGTCGTGGAAGTGAATCGACCCGCTTCCGGCGTCGGCCTGTTCGAGGCCGGCAATGACGCGAAGCAGCGTGGTCTTGCCTGAGCCCGACGGCCCCAGCAGCGCCACCAGTTGCCCCGTCGGCACGGTGAGACTGACGTCATCCAGGGCGCGGAACGTCCCGAACGTCTTGGTGATGTGCCCGACCTCGATGCTCATGATTCGGCCTCCCTTGGCGCCTTCAGAAGGCGTGCCTCGTGCATCGCCCTGTGGCTTCGCCATTCCACCAGTGTCTTCAGGCACAGCGTCAGCAATGCTAGCATGGCCAGCAGCGACGCTACCGCGAATGCCGCCGCGAAGTTGTATTCGTTGTAGAGAATCTCGACGTGCAGCGGCAGCGTGTTGGTCTTGCCTCGGATATGGCCCGAGACGACGGACACCGCGCCGAACTCGCCCATCGCGCGGGCGTTGCAGAGGATGACGCCGTAGAGCAGGCCCCACTTCACGTTCGGCAGCGTCACATGCCAGAACATCCGCAGGCCGCCGGCACCAAGCAGCAGCGCGGCCTCTTCCTCTTCGCTGCCCTGGGCCTGCATGAGCGGGATCAGCTCCCTCGCGACGAACGGAAACGTCACGAACATTGTGGCCAGAACGATGCCGGGCACCGCGAAGATGATCTGGATGTTGTGCGCGATGAGCCACGGCCCGAACCAGCCCTGTAGTCCGAACAGCAGGACGTATACCACACCGGAAATGACCGGCGAGACCGCGAACGGCAGGTCGATCAGCGTGATCAGCACGTTTTTGCCGATGAAGTCGAACTTGGCGATGGCCCACGCCGCGCAGAGTCCGAACACGAGGTTGCACGGCACCGCGATGGCGGCGGCCAGCAGCGTCAGGCGAATCGCCGCCAGCGCGTCCGCCTCGGCAAATGCCGCGAAATAAGCAGTGACGCCTCGCTCGAAGGCCTGTACGAACACGGCGATCAGTGGCACGGCGAGAAACAGCGCCAGGAATGCCATCGCAACGCCCGTCAGCAGCCATCGCAGCAGCCATGGCTCGGTCGTGGCCGCGAGGCGGCGGTCAGTCGCGATTGGTTGTCGCAGAACAACAGTACCTGCCATCACGCACCTGTTTCCGGCATCACATCCCGGCGGCGGCCATGTACCGTCGTCGGCTCCACCACTGCAGCACGTTGATCAACAGCAGCAGCACGAATGAGGCCACGAGCATGACGACCGCGATCGCCGTGGCGCCGGCGTAGTCATACTGTTCCAGTTTGATCACGATCAACAGCGGCGTAATCTCCGTCCGCATCGGCATATTGCCGGAGATGAATACGACGGATCCGTATTCGCCGAGCGCCCGGGCAAAGGCGAGCGCGAAGCCCGTGAGCATCGCCGGCCAGAGCTCCGGCAGGATCACCCGTCGGATCGTCTGCCAGCGGCTGGCGCCGAGGCTCGCGGCCGCCTCCTCGATTTCGGTGTCGAGATCCTCCAGAACGGGCTGTAGCGTCCGCACGGCGAACGGCAACCCGATGAACGTCAGCGCGACGACAACGCCCAGCGGCGCAAATGCGACCTTGATGCCGAGCGGTTCGAGGTACTGCCCGATCCAGCCGTTTCCGGCGTACAGGCTCGTCAGGGCGAT
>JAFGKA010000257.1 GCA_016928855.1 Phycisphaerae bacterium | reverse complement strand
GAATCGCCCTGGGTTACGGGTTGCCCTTCGACGATTGGACTGCCCGCCGCCAGCGCGTTGGCCGGCCACCGCGCCTCCTGAACGCGGGTGCCGTACGCTTCGATCCGCCCGGCCACCTCGGCTGATACCGACACTACCACGCGGGGCTGCACCACGCCTGTCAACGTGAACGTGTCAGCAAGTTCGGGCACCGGCTCGACTCGCTGCACGGTCACATTGACCGGCACGGGCTCTGCCGGCGGCACGGGTTCGACCGCTGAAGGCAGCGCGGCAATCGTGACCACAATGGCTGCAGCGCCGAGAACCGTCGCCGCTGCCACAAGCTTGCTGCGGCGCGACCCGGCCTCTCGCCGATCCGGCTTGCGCCCCGAGGCGCTCATGCGTGCGTTCTCCTGCCCGACGACCTTGCCTCGGTCCGTTTGGCCGTCGCCTTCTCCGGTCGGCTCGCGCTCGACCGTCGCGATCGGCCCTTCGACGCAATCGGTTTCGTGTTGAAATCCTTCACGACGCCGCGCAGCATCGTCTCGGTCATTGCCTGTCCCAGTGCCTGAGCACCTTTCCAGTGGAACCATGGCTCATTCTCCGGTCGCACCGTCTGCAGCGATGCCACCCCATGCACGCCGGCCCACAGCATCTGGGCCAGCAATTCCGGGTCACCCTGCAGTTCCTCGCGGATCCTGCCCTGGGCGATGGCCTCCTTCACGCATTGCATCACGAATGCGTACGCATCGCGGTTGGGGTCGCCGCGACCGTGCTCCTCCATCTTCCGTTCGTCCACTTCCACAGCCTCCGGGGCGGGTTTGGTCATGAACTGGAGGCGAAACTGGTTTGGGTATTCCATGGCGAAGCGGATATAGACCTGCCCGCCGAGCCGAATCCGTTCCAGCGGATCGGCGGCCTTGGCGAACTGCCTCAGCTTGGCCCCAAACGCCTCGAAATCCTGGCGACAAAGCTCCTTCATCAACTCGGCTTTGTCCTTGAAGTAGACATAGATCGCCGTGGGCGAGTACTCGATGGCGTTGGCGATCCGCCGAAGCGAAACCGCGTCATAGCCCTCGGCGGCAAACAGGCTCCGGGCCGCGTCCAGAATTTTCTGGCGCGTGGCATCCTTCTCTCGTTCGCGTCGTTCCCGTATACCCATGAAGATCCTCAGTCGTCAGCTTGGCCCCCAACGGCCCGGTGACGAACCGGACGGCTCGACACACATCGGCTCCACTCCTCTGACGGCGTAATCTTAGTGAGCAGCGCTCAGTTTGTCAACAGCGCTATGTGTGGAACGCGCTCTCCCGGGCGACGAGGGTCCGCCGCACCGTTCGCCAAGCCCAGGCCCCGGCCGAGGCCAATCTCGCCACGACCGCGCCATGGTCGGCAGGTTTCAGGACCGGCTTTCCGGATCCGTTCTCACGACCGACGCTGAAGGGCATGAACGGCTTGCCATTCCAACACGGCCAATGGATGTCGGTGTTCCCCACGCCTGTCGGCCGTCTTCAGCACTACCATACACTCTTGCCCCGCGCGACCCGCGCGGGTGGAGGCATGCAAAACAAGAGCGGAAGGCCCATGCAAAACCCGCGAGAATCGCCGGAGCCCGCGAGTCGATCCGCCTGTCCGCCGACTCGCCCCGCCGCTCGTGTCGGTCGTGCTACGCAGGCGCACACGCGCCAATCCGGGGGTCTGCGGGCGGGGCTATGCCGTCCTCTCCGAGTCGGCGTCTCGCACAACATAGCCACCCGGGGCGGCTCGACATCGTTGGCTCGTGCGGATAGAGTTTCCGGCGGTTGCAGGTCTTTGCGCGGCCCCTGGGCTGTCGCGGCGAAACCGTGAGGACGAACCATGCTTACTCAGCGACCCACGCGTAACGGCAGACGGATGTGCTGGCTCCTGGTCGGCTTGGCCGGCTGGTGCGTTCCCGCGTTCGGCGACGTGCAGGAATTCACCGCCACTGTCAAAAGCGAGGTGACCGAGATCCACGGGGGCCAGCCGGGCGACTCGGATGTGGCGACGGAAACGTTTCCCGCCGGCAGCACCAGCAACCTGCCGCTGATCGCGGAGGCCGGCTTCGTGCACGAAGACAGCGCCGGCACCGTCATTGCTTCGGGCCAAGCCGCAACCGTATTCAGCGACCCCCGCAACCGGCCGGGCGCTTCACCCGAGGAGTTCGGCCTGACCGCGGCGGCGTTCTCAATGGACGCGAGCCTCTCGCACGAGACGCTCTCGCATGCGACCGAAACCCGCACCATCGTCTTCACGCCGCTCAACGTGGGCCTTACGCCCGATTCGCCGATCGAAGCGCGGAGCTGGTTCTTCGTCGATGGCCTGCTCGTGCTGTGGGCCAATGAGGGCTTTGAAGACCTCAGCGGCGTCACGAGCAGGGTCCGCCTCACGGTCAAGCTTGAACGACCCGAGACCGGCGAAACGACCACGGTACTCGAAGCGAGCATCGACCTCACCGGCGGCGAGAATGCCGCGGCAATCCTCACCACACAGGGCGCCGTACAGAGCGAAAAACTCGTGCCGCTCGATCTCAGCGGGTTCGTCAGCGGGTTGGGCACCTTGCAGGCGGTGCTCATTCCGAACATCGCCATCCCATATCAGTATCAGGTCAACGTCGGCGAGGTCTTCAAGCTCAGCGCGACCATCGAATCAACGGCGGTCAACCAGCCCGGCGGCTACGGCGCGGGCGTCACGCTCGGCGCGCCGATCGAGACGCTGGCGGGCCTCGTCGGCCAGGTCGCCGGCGAAGACATCGGCGATGGCTTTCTGGCGGTGCTGCAGGGCGCGCTGCTGCTGGCGGCCACGCCGGTGATACCGCTGCTGCCGCCGATTGAAGACATTGAGATCGTGCCATTGCCCGGCGCCGAGGAACTGCCAGCGGGCGTTCTCGCGCTCGATGCGTTCCTGCCGGGTCTGTGCGGCACGCTCGGCGTCGAAGCCATCGCCGGGGCCCTGCTTGTCACCGGACTGATGTGCGTTGGAACACGACGCCGCTTCTAGCGTCGCTTTCGGTTCGTGGTGTCTGCTGATCCTGTGGGTGCCACTGGCGGCTTGCCCGCCAGTGTTCGGATCACTGGCGTGCCCGGCGGCCAGGGAACGGAACGGATACGCCGCAAATGGCACTCGCACGGCAGGCTCGAAACGCGCAACGGTCCATTTCCTTACGTCGAGGCATCATCGCATGGCTCTGACCGCTTATCCCGTCAACGAATTCGGCCCCGTGATGAAGGGGCTGATCATCGGCGGTCTCGGCATCTTCCACGTGTTCACCGCCCAGTTCGCGATCGGCGGCGGCCTCCTGATGTGCTACTTCCAATGGCTCGCGCAGACCGGCCGCAGCCGGCATGCCCGCGCGTTTCTCGACAGCTACTTCATGTATCTCGTCCTGTGGAGCTTCGTGATCGGCGCGGTAACCGGCGTGGCGATGTGGTTCACGGCGATCCAGATCAGCGCGCGAACGATCGGCATGATGATCGACGAGTTCCACTGGCTCTGGGCGACAGAGTGGACGTTCTTCTGCCTCGAAATCGTCGCCGGTTACGCATTCTATCGATATGGGAAACGGCTGACCGACCGCGCCCGGTTCACATTGCTCATCCTCTATGCCGTCGCGGCGTGGATGAGCCTGTTCTGGATCAACGGCATTCTGAGCTGGCAGCTTACGCCCGGCGGCTGGACCGAGACGCGAAACCTGTGGTCGGGCTTCTTCAACCCGAGCTTCTGGCCGTCGCTGGGCTACCGCACGATCGCGTCGATGACGATCGCCGCGCTGGCCGCCTGTGTTGTCGTCAATGTCCGCCGTGAATTCGACCGTGAGGCCCGCCGCGAATTGATCCACAAGGCCTCGCACCTGATGGCCCCGATCGCCCTCATGCCGCTGTTCGGCCTGTGGTATCTCTTTGCGATGCCCGCCGACAGCCGTGAATGGGTCATGGGGGGCTCGGTCGCCATGACGATGTTCATGAACCTCGCCGTCTTCGCATCGTTCCTGATCGGCGGCTATGCGGTGCTCGGCCTGTGGCTGCAGAAGCTCTATATCAACGGCCCGTCGGCAACCGTGCTGGTGGTGCTGGCGTTCGCCGCGACTGCCGGCGGCGAGTTCGTTCGCGAGGGCAGCCGCAAACCGTTCACGATCCGCCAGTACCTCTACTCGAACTCGATCACGGAAGACGAGGTCGCCTCGCTGCGTGCCAGCGGCGTGCTGGCGATCGACCCGTATCCGCTACGCGATGCCGAGACCTACCCGAACGAGCAGGTGCAGACCGGCGCGAAGGTCTATCGCAACCTGTGCTCGATCTGCCACACGCCGTCGGGCATTAATGGCCTGACCCACCTGGCCGGGACGTGGACGCCGACGCAGCGACGGATGAACATCGCAAAGCTGCAGCGAACCAAGGCGTTCATGCCGCCCTTCGCCAGCTCCGCTGATGAACTCGAGCCGCTGGTCCAGTGGCTCGGCTGGGTCTGCGACGGCCGGCCGAACATGTGGCCGGACAGCCGCGAGACGCCGAGCTACGCGGCGACGCTGCAACAGATCCAGGCCTGGCTCGACGAGGCGGGCACGGCGCCGGCGACGCGCGCTGAGATCGAACGGGCGCTCGCGGAATGGAGGGAGCACCGCTGATGGACGCTGCCTTCCCATTCGGATTCCCGCTGGCCACAGGCTTCTACCTGTTCTTCTACGTGTTCACGCTGACGATCCACGTATTGTTCATGAACTACGTGCTGGCCGGCACGGGATACGCTGTAATCAGTGAACTCCGCCGCGTGCGAAATGCCACTGCGCTGCGGTCGCCGATGGCCGAGATTCTCCGCGACTGGATGCCCGCGATGCTCAGCGGCGCTATCACCGCCGGCGTCGCGCCGCTGCTGTTCATCCAGATTCTGTACCAGAATGCGTTCTACACCTCGAACCTGTTACTGCTGCACCGATGGATGTCGATTCTTCCGGTACTGATCGTCGGGTTCTATCTGCTCTACCTGCTTCGGGCCGACCGGCTCGCGAACGCCTCGGTGCTTGGGCGAGGGGTGATGGCCGT
>JAFGKA010000256.1 GCA_016928855.1 Phycisphaerae bacterium | reverse complement strand
GCCTTTGCGGGGCGAGCCGGCCAGCCGCCTCGGCTTGGCCCACGTGCTCCCTTCGTCGTTGCTGCGTGAGAACATGATGCGGTGATTGCCCGCGCCTTCGGCAGTCGATTGCGTCCACAGTGCCATGAGCGATCCGTCGGGGCCGTCGAATACGAGGAAGTGTTCGTTGCCGGTATCGCCCGTCGATCCATCCGCGCTGCCGGGCACGTAGACGACGAAATCCGGCTTGCTGCGCTGCAGCTCGACCTGCAGATCTGGCGGCGTCGTCGACGCAGGTCTTGTCCCGGGCTCGCCGTACACCGTGGCACAAGACAGACAGAGGATCGGGATAAGCGTTTTGAACTGCACGTTCTGATCTCCGCGGATAGTGGCAGTGCTCCGGTTGGAGACGGTATGTCAGGCCGCTCAGAGGGTCAAGCGCCCGTTGTCATGCGGCGTCGCCAGCGCATTGTGGAGCAAGCCGTTCAAGATATGCGTGGCAAGCCGCCGACCTAAAGAGGTAGCGTACGCCGTGTCGCGGGGTCGGTACGCATGTCAGATTTGCCGGCGCTGCCTCGTCAGTCGAACGCCGTTTTCAGACCAGCTTGAGAACCGCTCGCGATGCGGATCGTTTACCGAACGGCAACACGCTGATTCAGGCCGTGGCCATGCCGGGCGACGATTCGGTCATCATGGAAGTGACACCCAGCGGCGAGGTCGTCTGGCAACTCAAGTACAAGGATTCGCCCGCAACGGGCACGCCCGGCTGGTTCTACAAGGCCGGGCGAGTGTGTTCGCCGTGAGGTAGCCGGTCCGGTTGTTCGGTGATATGCCATCGACTGAGTGAGACCGACGGACCATGCGCGCTTCGTATTGCGCCTCAGTGTGGCAACGGGTTAGCCGTGCGCCGATTATTTGTCTGCCGCGCCCTGGGCTTTCGCCAAGGCTTCGATGAGCCGCGATTCATCCTTGACGAACTCGACGTGGCCATCGGCGAATGCGACCCAGACGCCGTCGGTCCAGGTGTCGTAGGGTTCGTAGATGATTGCGCTGCGCGAATCGACTTTGTCCATGGGCAGGGCCGGTTTGCGGTAGACAAAGCCGACCTTCTCCCCGGGCTGCAACGGATTGAGCAACACGCCTGGTGGAATCAATTCGGCATCGACCAGCGTCTGCAGATCCGGAGGCCACTGATTTTCGTGATCGTTGGCGTACATGTTGCATGCGAGTATGATGCTCTTCATCCGTGCTGAGCCAACAAGCCGATTGGATCGCTGGCGTGCCTCGTCCATTGGGCGAGTGATCGCGGCGACCAGCCTCTGGGACGATTGTGGGGCGACGCACAGTTGCAGCCGGTCGCCCGTTACCGTTCGTTGCACGGATGCGAGGATGCTCTCGGCATCTGGCACCGCGACGCGCACCGCAGCGTCTGCCGCAAGGAATCTGAAGCTTGCGTCGATGACGGCCTCAACGGCTTGTGCCGCGGCGCCGTTTTCCGACTGAAGCACGAGCTGGACCGAGATTGCCGGGTGCGTGTCAATGCTGAGGGCGGCCCACATCGCGCCGCGCGTTACAGCAGTCACCGGCCCGCCGCCGAGTTGCGACGGGAGCGTCGGAATCATCTCTTCGATCACACGCCGGCAATCCGCTGTTGGGAGCAACAGAACCTGAACGGCGGTATTGCCGGCAGCGTCAAATGCTTTGGCGACCTCCGGGCGTGCGGCTGGCGTGATCGTCCGGAGGCGCTTCAGGGTAGCCGGCGGGGCGGCCACAACTGCGTTGCCGATGTGCTCGGTCGTCATGGTCGACGGACTGACGTTGGCTGCTTCGGCCGGGCTGCTCGCCGGCGCGTTCGCCGTTCCGTCACGGAGCAGGTTGGCGATCGCGTTCGCGTCAGCGCCGGCTGCCAGCGGCACGACCAGGAATGCGTTGCCGTGTTCGATGGAATCGGCGAGGCTGGCGACGGCGAAGATTTCCGTGCCGCCGGCCTGGGTGAACTCGGTGATCCATTCTTCGGCGACGGCCTTCACTTCGCGCAACTCGGCGATGTCGCGAGTGCGCGCCTGTACATCCGGTTGCGCCAGCTCGAGCACGCCCGTGCACCAGGCTTCGAGGGCGTCGAGGTCTACCTGCGGCCCCTTCGCGCCCGGCGCAAAGCTACGGCGGAGATCGACGTGCGCCACGCCGATGGTCTGCTCATCCAGGAACGGCGCGATGGCCTTTGCTCGTGCCCCGGGGTCGAACTCCTCGGCGAGAACCACAATCGGAACACTGAGAATCATCAAGGCGATAATCGTTCTCTTCGTTTGCATGGGATTCACTCCTGCGTAGAACAGGCAGTCCTTATTGAGTCAGTGTCATCTCGTACCGGAGACCGTCCTTGGGGGAGCCGTCGACCGGCGCCGGTCCTTCCAGAAGAATCTGGTTTCCATTGACTTCGTATCGAAACGGTGCGCCGGTGATGGGGTCGATCGGAATCGGGACGAGCGTGATGTCGTCGAGTTGTGTCGGTGGCCGGCCGTCGTGCGCTGCGGCATGCAGGCGAACAGCTTCAATGCATCGAAGGGCGGCAATACTCCGGTCGGGCATGGTCGTCCTGAGATGCGCCTTACGCAGAGACGGCAGCAAGGCAATACAGGGATTCAGCAGGCGGTCGGGGTTCTCGGCCAGCTTCGCCTCCGCTGCGCGAAGGCCTTCGGCCGCTTGCCAGTACGGCACGGAAAACCACTTGAACATTTCATCGCGAGAGCGGGTGTATTGATCCAACCAATAGAGCAAAATGGTTTGCTGGACGGGCATAGCTTCCATGCGTTCCGGTGTGTAACCGAGCGACACGAGATGCTGCTTGGCGATGGGGTACACCTTGATAGCCACGGCGGCTGCGGCGAGCCTGGCATTCCACCCCGTCTCTCTGGAATCGAGGATTCGGACGATCTCGTCGGACAGGGCCTGCGCCTGCTCGGGAGTCAACGCGGCATCGGCGAGATTGCGAAGTTGTGGAAAGGTCAAATACAGGATCGACTTCTCGAACTGCATCGGTGTTCGAGCATCGATGAACGATTGAGGCAGGTCCGTCAGGGCCCAGTAGAGATTCGGTGCGTCGGTGTTCTGGATGAGTTCCGCAACCCGATCAAGGGTCAGTTCCGCCATGGCGACGGCCACCAGCGCGCTGATTAGCGTGGGGCCCTGGCCCATGTGCCGGGCCATCGCCAGGCCGGTCTGCACGGTCCGGCAGGCGTCGGCATTGCGGCCTTCCGCAATTTGCAGGCGGGCCTGGAGGGCGACGAGCCTGGCGAGCGTGCGGAACCTGGTCAGCGACGGTAGGGGCATATGGATGCCTTGCTCGCGGACAGGCAGATCCCAGACGCAGGTTTCTCGACGGGCAGCGAGGGTGACTTGGGCAAGGACCTCGTGGTGTCGTTCCAGCAAGGATCGGATCTCGTCTGATGACGCCAATTCCGCGAGCGGCTTCTTCAGGGATTCAATCAAGGAATTCCCGAACGCATCCATCTTCGCACCTTCCTGGTTCTCCATCAGGTCGATCGCCAGGAAGTAGAGCGGCAGAGCGTTGCCTGGCGTCTGATCCAGGAGATCAGGTAGCAGCGTGTAACGCAGTGCCGGCTGTGCTGCCGCCTGCGGTCGGAAGGTCATCGTTACGATGCGCGGTTGTTCGGCCGGCTGGGGCTCCGTGCTGGCGACGACACTCATCGCCTGAGGCTCCGCGACGGCGACAGTACACATTGCCGCCACAATCGAAGCACAGAGTCCCACGATCACCATTTGTCTGCTATCGATACGGATCATGATTGTCCTCCTTTTGGGAGCAATCGTTCAAAGGCCAAAGAATTGCCATCGCCGTTGCGATGGCGTGTCCAACACACGACGTACCTCCGGCACCGGTTCCGTGTCGGTAACCGTGCCGACTGGCGGCCGCGGCAGGGCGTCGGCGCCCTGCGCCAGCACATCGTCTCGCACGCGCAGGTACGAGCTCTGAGTTGCTGTGCCGGTTTCGCCAGTGGGGAAGGAGGCCCGTGCCAATGCGTACATACTATCGATCCGAGGCGTTTCGGCGGGTACACGGACAATCCGCTCCACGGTCCGCGGTTCCGGTCGGATTGCCAACGAGGTCGTCAGAGCCAGAGCCAATGCGGCTGTTGCGAGTCGCCAGGGAAGCATTCGGTTGCGTGCCGACGCCCGCCCGGCGCGAAACATCAGCGCATCGCGGTCCATCGCCGGTACGGCCGGCTGGAGCGCCGCCAAGGCCGCCTCCAGTTCACGTTCCGCCGGTGTCAGGGGTGTTTCGTCTTGCATGAGCGTTCCATCCTTTGTCGAATGGCCACGAGGCCCTCGTGGTATTGCTGAAACACGGTCGACGTCGGTTCGCCCACGATCTCCGCAATCTCGCGGAACGTTAGTTCCGCCCAGATCCGCAGGATGACGGGTTCGCGCTGCTCCCTGGGCAGCGCCACCAGTGCAGCCTGTGCGGCGTCTGCGTCCATCAAATCATCGACGGCGGATCGAAACCATGACTCGCCGTGGCCGGCGGAACGGGCCTCCCTTGCTTCGCGTCGTTTCCGGGACCGCAGAGCGCTGATGGCGGCGTTGCGCACGGCCGCGAACAGCCATGCCCGTGGGTTTGCAGGGGCCTTGCGTTCGGCCGCCAGCCGGACGAACACATCCTGGACGAGATCCTCCGCCATGCCGCCGCCGGCCCACTGGCGAGCGTAGAGAACCAGCGCCGCCGCGTGGGCGTCGAACCATTCGCTCAGCCGGGCTTCGTCGATTGATCCCATGGACGTTCCGTGTTCCTCAGTGATGACGCCGCCGACAGCCTGTTATTCACCGAAATCTACCCGTGCGAGAAAACGGCTTTGCTGTGTCCGCATTCTAAGCAGCCGGTCGAGCGTGTTTCCGTCGCGGGCTTAGGGTTTGCCGCTGCCGAATAGCTGGCGGATGACGTCCAGCTTCATGGTGCCGTCGCCGCGGGTTGGGGCGACGATGCCGCCTTCGCCGAACTCGTTCCAGGCGTAGATCGTCAGGGCCTTCTGC
>JAFGKA010000255.1 GCA_016928855.1 Phycisphaerae bacterium | reverse complement strand
GGACAGGCCGCGCCTGCGGAGACCTGCGGACCCGCATTCTCGGCCGCGCCAAGGGGGTGCGGCAGGAATGTGGGTAACAGCAAGCTCACAGAGCAGTGGCACACAAAGACAACGGCCGGCGAGACGCCGGCCGCTACGTTACCATTCCCGTGTCGTCTTCGCGTTCGCCGCTACTGCGGAATGAAATTCGTCTTCCCGTCGATCTGCGCGATGGTTTCGGCGATCAGCTTCGCGGCGGCTTCGAGGTCGGCGAGGCTGACGACCTCGACCGGCGTGTGCATGTAGCGGTTCGGGATGCTGACCAACCCGGCCGCCACGCCGGCCCGCGAGATCTGGATCGCGTTGGCGTCGGTTCCGGTCGCGCCGGGCGCCGCCGACAACTGATGGCCGATCCGCTTGCGTTTGGCCGTCTGAACGAGCAGCTCATGGACCTTCGGGTTGATGTTCGCGCCGCGTTCGATGACCGGCCCACGGCCAAGCGTGATCTCGCCAACGTCCTTCTTCTCGACGCCGGGGTAGTCCGAGGCGTGTGTCACATCGACCGCAATGCCAACAAGCGGATCGATCCCGAAGCACGACGTGCGCGAGCCCCGAAGCCCGATCTCTTCCTGCACCGTGCTGACCGCAAACAAAGCACAGCGGATCTTCTTCGCCGCCGCCAGACGCAGCGCCTCCATCACGACGAACGTGCCGACCTTGTTGTCGAAGCCGGGCGAGACGACCAGATCGCCGTTCAACGGACTCATGCCGAGTTGGAACGTAACCGGGTCGCCGACGCTGACGCGCTTCGTCGCGTCGGCCTTGTTCTTCGCGCCGATGTCGATCACGAGATCATTCATATCGATCTTGGCGGGTTCGTTTGGCTTGTCGCGCATGAGGTGGATCGGCTTTCGCCCGATGACGCCGTTCACGGGCTTTCGGCCGCCATGGACGGTCACCCGCAGCCCGGGCAGCAACTGCGCGTCGATACCGCCGATCGGCGCGAACGAGAGGAACCCCTGATCGCTGATGTATCGCACCATCATGCCGATCTGGTCGCAGTGGCCGGCGAGCATCACCCGCGGCGTGCCCTTGGGATTCAGGCCGACGATGACGTTGCCGTGCACGTCGGTCTCGATCGTATCGGCGATCGCCTTCATCCGCCGACGTACAATGCGCTGCACCGGCTGTTCAAACCCCGACGGCGAAGGCGTCTCCTCCATCGCCCGCAGAAACTCGTATGATTCCTTGTTCATTCAGCATCCTCCGAAGGTGCGCATGAATCGATATCCTGTCCGACAGTACGCCCCGGCGCCCGACGCGTCAACGCGTCCGGCGATGCCCGAGGCTATTCCTCTCGCCAGAACCGCGGCATCAGCAGCACGAGAAACGCGTACAATTCAAGACGGCCCAGCGCCATCAGGAAGCACATCACGAGCTTGCTCGGCACGGAGAAGAACTCGCAGTTCTGCGTCGCCCCGACCAACTCGAAACCCGGCCCGATGTCATTCAGCGTAGCAGCGCACACCACAACGGCCGTCACAAACTCAAGACCATCGTCGCGAGTGTACATCTCGATCCAGGCGACGGCGCCCATACCCGCCAACCACGCGCCGTGCGACATGATACCCGTTGTGCCCCAAACAACAATCCGCTGCCGCACGCGCGCATGAAACGGGCCGCCCCGAAGATCAGACGGCCCGTGGAGTTTTCTAGATTGTCGTGAACGAGGCGAAGGCTACAAAAACCGGCGCCTGACCCAACCGACCATCGCGAAGCCGATCATGCCAAGCATCGCCGCGCCCGGCGCCGGGATCGGCACAACCTGCCCGCCGCCGGAACCGGCCACCTTCGCCGACTCTTCACCGTTGGCGCCGACACGCTGGAAGCGAAGCGCCACGGCCAAGCCGTTGCTGTTGCTCAACGTCAGGAAGTCGAGCGCGCTAACGTTATCTGACAGCAGGTTTGCGAACGTGAAGGTCGCTGTGCTGCCCGCCACAACGCCGGCGTTGGGGTCACCCGCGTTCAACCCCGGCGGTGGGGTGTCCCCGCCAAATTGAAACGTGCCGAACTCCCCGGGCGGCGTCATGCTCAGGTTGTTGGCGCCGAACCAGACGCCATCGTTCGCCGTCCCGCTAGCGGTGAATGTCGTATCGCCACTGATGCTTCCGCCCATCAGGCCAAAGCCGGTGATCACGGAATTGTCAGCGCTCGTGTTGGCGATCATCGCAATGAGGTCGGTGCCGTTCCAGTTCAGCGTGATCGTCGCGGAGACGACACTCCCCTGATCCGACATCCCGGTCACCGACAGTGCCGACATATCCGCCATGGCCGATGCCGGAGCCAAGAGGCCCACAGCCATCGCCACTATCAACTCTCGAGGATGCCGAATGAACCCACCATTCATTGCGGCGTCTCCTTTCAGCAACGGTCGAGCGCGTGACACGCCGACACGTTCAACATCTGACTGGCCAGATCCCCGTCACGCACACGCGGCCACCGAGATTGCCCGCCGCATCCCTGCGTACCTACACTTTGACAGCCGCCACTCCCCGCAGCTTTACACATTGTAGGCACCCTCGCCAACCGCTGCAAGTAAAATGGAAAGCGTTATTGGAACCAGGCCGAGTCGACGGGCAACGCTCGCCGGAGGCCATCCGCCGCGAAGCACGGACAATCACGACACACAATCATAACTGGCAAGCAGGAATGGCTTTACAGAAGAATTAATCCGGACCTTGGCCCAAAGATCAAGACACTTCCCGTCGCACAACGGATCTGGGCCAGGAAGAAAATGATTCGGATGGAAGGATGAGGTCGAAAGGGGATGAAACTCGCGAAGCCGTCATACATCGCGACGAGCCGCCGCTTCGATCACACCGGCAAGGTCGCGCATGCGGTGCGCCCTGGCGCAATTCGTTTCGTAATGTCGGCGGGCGCGCGCGCCCATCGCCTTGGTCAGCCCCGGACGCGCGGCGAGACGTTCGATCCGGTCGGCCAGTTGAGCCGCCTGTCCGGCGGGCACAACCCATCCCGATCGGCTCAGCTTCAACGTCCTGGCCACCTCGTTCTGATCCGGCCCCACGAGCACGGAAGGACGGCCCGCCGCCAGAATCCCATACAGCTTGCTCGGCACGAGAAGCCCTTCGACGGTCGGCTTCATGGAAATGAGGTGCACATCCGCCGCGCCGAGCGATTCCGACAGCGAATCGAGCGGCTGGTACGGACAGAACCGGATGTTCGTCAGCCCACGCCGGCGAACCTCCTGCACGAGCCACCGCCGTTGGGTTCCGCCACCGACAAAGAGGAATCGAACATCCTCACGATGCTGGAGCTTCTGGGCCGCAGCCAGAATCGTCGTGAATTCGTGCACGACGCCCATATTGCCCGAGTACATCACGACGAAGTGCCCGTTGATCCCGTAATGATCGCGGAACTTCGTGTGGGCGTCCGGGCACGGCATGACGGCTTCGCCCGGCGACCAGCTCGGAATCGTCGCAATTCGGCTGGACCGCACGCCATTCGCGAGCAGGCGACCGGTCATGTCATCACCAAGCGAGATCACCTGATCCGCCTGGCGATAGGTCCAACTCGCCAGCCCCCGCAGAACCTGATACTCGATCGACGTCGGACGAAGCACGCCCATGGCCGCCGGAATCTCCGGGTAAAGATCCATCGCCCAAAGCACGAGCGATGTCCCGCGCAGCTTCTTGCACGCCGCGCCGATCGTCGCCACGAACGGCGGTGTTGTCAGCGCCACGCACACATCCATGCGTGGCAGAGCCAGGCACCGCGCCAATCCAGTCGAGTAGAAGGTCACGTAGTCACAGAGCCGGTGAAGCATCCGCTTGCGACCAAGCCCCGTGGCCGCGACGCGGTGAATGTGCACACCGTCGCGCAGTTCCTCGCGGGGCAGTCGGACGGCCTCACCGCCGTAGCCACCGCGCGAGCACACGACGTGCACCTCGTGGTCCTGGCGAACCAAGGCTGTACCCAGATCCGTCAGGAGTTGGGCGGTGGCCGCAACGTCCGGCCAGTAAAACTGATTCAGCAATAGGATGCGAATCGCTCTACGCTCCCACCTCTTCCCCGCTTACCTTGTCTTCGGCTCGAACTGGGTCCGGATTTATCTTCCGTCCTCGAATCGGCTCAGCGGGGTTGCCGCGGTAGACCGTATAGGCTCGCAGATCGCGTGCAGCGGCCGAACCAGCCGCCAGCACCGCATGAGAACCGACCGTAACACCCGGCCCCACCCAGGCCGCCGCACCAATCCAGGCCCCCTCGTCAATGAGGATCGGGCTGGCCCTCAGGTCGAAGCTCGGGGAGCTGTAATCATGGTTTCCAGTACAGAGAAACGCCTGTTGCGAGATGCACACGTGGGAACCGATGGTTATCGGAACCAGGTTCAGCAAGTACGCGTCCTCACCGATCCAGACGTGGTCGCCGATCCGAAGTCGCCAGGGAAAGGTGATTTTGACACCCGGCTTAATCACCACGCCACGGCCGACCACGGCCCCAAACCGCCGCAACAGCCACGAGCGAAGACGGTTTCCCGGCAGCCACGAGGGCTCGAAGAACAGCCGCCGCACGAGCAGCCAGCACGCCTCCTTGAGACGGCCCGCTCCCCGGTCAAACGTCGAGTTGTCGAACCGGCTCAAGTCCACGCGGCCGTTGGCTCGGCAGCGCAGCTCGGCCAGCTTCTCCACCGCAGTCGGTACGTATCCGGAAATCAACCCGTCACTCACGCTCATGGGTGCACCTCCGCCACAGAGGATCTCGCGAACCGACCCATCGGAGCCGGCTGGACCATGCGTGCCGCGCGCCGCTCGACAACCTGCTCGTACACACGCATCATCGCATCGGCCGATCGGCGCCAATCGAAACACTCGCACGCCACCGAGACCGCAGCCTCCGACATCGCACGCCACGCAACTGGATCCTCCAACGATGCCAACAGGGCATCGACCAGGGAATTGAGATCGCGTGGCACCACCCGACCGGCCCCGCCCCGGGCGACCGTCGGCCAGATGTTCACGCGATCACTGATCACCACAGGCGTGCCGATCCGCAGCGCCTCGGCGACAGCGATCGCGAAGTTCTCCTGATGGCTTGGCAGCACGAACAGTTGACTCGCCGCCAGAGCCGCCCACTTGAGTTGTCCGCGCAGCATCTCGATGCGCGTGACGTACGGCCGCAGGCCAAGCCCATCAATCTGTTGCTGAATGCGTGGCCAGTAGCCGTCGTTGTCCGGACCGATCACCAGCAGGTGCGAATTGGGCACTCGCATCGCGACCTTGGCGAACGCCGGGATGAGCAGATCCAGCCCTTTCTTGGGATGAACGCGGCCAAGGAACGTAACCACGTGCTTATCCGCCAGGTGCGGCCGTGACGCGAGGAACGATTGCGCCAGCGCCGCCCGTTCGTCCGGCGGCGGATCGGCCGCCAACGGCACAATGTGCCCTTCCGGCAGATCGCGGACGGATGCCTCCGCCAGTTCGCGCTCCGCGTCCGTGGTATAGATCATCGCCGCCGCTGCACGGGCGCGGGCAAACTCGAAGAGATGGCCGTAGGCTGTTTTCCGAAGCGGCTTGCGCGCGAGCGAATGCCGGTCCAGCATCCCGTGCGGCATCAGCACATACGGTACGCCGTGTCTTCGACAGGCACGCACCGCCGCCCATGTCGCATAGGTCCACAACGTGTGCACGTGAACGAGATCGCAGGTCGGCACGCATTCGTCGAGGCTCGTCGCCAGCGTCGGGCTGTAACCGAAGGTCCCCAGGAACGCCCGATGGCAGCGCAGCTCATAGGTGCCGGTCGATGGTCCTTCGCCCGCCGCCTCGCCAGAGATGATCTGCCCGTCCGGCTCGCCCAGGACATCCGTCGTCAGCACGATCGATTCGACGCCGTGCCGAGCCATCTGTCGACAGAAGCGGTCGACCACCACCACCGGGCCGCCCGCCCGCATGTTCATGTATGGAATGACGTGCGCACACCTCATACTGCGGCCACCTCCACCTCAGGCGACATCGAAACCACACGCCCGGCCAGGATCTGCTGACAGACCGTATGCCAACGCTGGGCTCCGCGCTCAACGGTGTAGTCCTGTGCAATCACACGCGAACACTGGCCACTGGACGCTAGTTCGTCCGGATGCTCGACGCAATGCCGCATTGACTGCTCCAGCGCCGCCACATCATCAGCCGCGATGACAAATCCGTTACGACCGGGCCTGATCAGGTCATGCGCTGCCCCGACCTTCTCGGTGGCGATGACCGGCATGCCACTGGCAATCGCTTCGTTGACCACCACGCCCCAGCCGTCATGGCGACTGGGCAGGACAAACACATCCGCCTCGGCAAACGCCCGCGGCAGGGCCTGCGGCTGGCAGAACCCGCGGAATACCACACGATCGCGGAGATCCGCCGGCACCAGCGCCTCGTAGCGTTGGCGTTCCTCGCCCTCGCCCAGCAACGTCAGCATCGGCACCGGTCGCGATGCCGGCATCCGTCGCGCCAGCGCGACGAACGCGCGAACCAACACGTCAATGCCTTTGCGATGAATCATCTGGGCACTGCACAGAAACCGCACCGGCTGCTCCGGCGTGCGCGGCGGCCGCTCGATCGCCAGATAGGCGGAGAGATCACAGTGATACGGCACGTTGAACACCGGCCGATCGTCGCCCAATAGCGTGCGATACGCCGTTTGCGCCCGCGAGCCGATCGCCACAACGCCGTGCGCCCCTCGCAGGATGGGCTGTTGCGCGAAACGGCGAAGCCGGTCACCGACGCAGGAGCGACGGTTCAAGCCCGGGAGTTCGCCCCAGAACACCCATGGCACGCCGCGCCGCGTGAGATCGCGCATCACGAGCTGGGCGGTCAGCGTGAAATAGTCGCCAACGACGACCAGATCGGGCGAGTCCTGTCGCAATCGATGGATCGCCGAGGGATTTAGACAGCAGCATCGCGTCAGCGCGTGGATCGCCACACCCGGCAGAATCGTGCTGTAGGCCGGCAGCAACGGTGGCGTCCAGCGGCAATTCGGTGAGTTTTCGGCATAGTAATACACCGTCGGGTCCAGGTCCGGATGCCGGGCTACGCCGTCGAA
Source organism: Phycisphaerae bacterium (assembly GCA_016928855.1). Classification (GTDB taxonomy): domain Bacteria; phylum Planctomycetota; class Phycisphaerae; order UBA1845; family PWPN01; genus JAFGKA01. The sequence goes on along the minus strand of JAFGKA010000255.1, from coordinate 5,295 downwards.
CAGTTCCACCTGATACGGCGAAGGAATGACCGTCAGGAACGTGATACGATATCGGCGCCGGCTCGCGACGCCGCGGCCGGGGCGAACGGCCGGCCCAACATCGCGCGCGCGACCATCACACCGGCTCGACGCGGATTCGTCGGACAGAACCGTCAATCGACTCTCCTCGTAAGGCAACGCGGTCACGCGGCGAGCGTCTCCTCGAAAATGGCGCGATAGGCTCGGAGAAACGCCTCGCTCCCGTGGCGCGCCCGTACCGTGGCAAGACCGTTCGCGATGCGTGTCTCACGCAGTGCCGGGTTTTCGAGCAAATCCAGCAAGTGCCCCGACAACGCATCGATATCGTGTTCAGGAAGCAGAATTCCGTTGTGTCCGTGTTCGATGATCTCGTCGGTCCCGCCATACACCACGGACGCCACGACGGGCACGCCGACGGCCATCGCCTCCATGGGCGTTCGGCCAAACGCGTCGGCGTCCGACGTGAACAGAAACGCATCCAGCGCCCCGAAGAACCGGTCCGTGTCCCGCAACCAGCCGAGAAAATGCATCCGCGACGCCAGCCCGAGATGCTCCGCCCGGCGCTCCAGCTCCGTCTGCAGCGGGCCCCCGCCGGCCACGACGAACTGGGCCTCCGGACAACGTCGAGCCACGCGGACCGCCACGTCGAGGAATACATCCGGACGCTTCGGCGTCACCAGCCGACCGGCGGAGCCGATCACCGGCGCCGCTTCGTCCAGCCCGAAGCTCCGCTTGAACGCGCGCCTGGCTTCGTCGTCGACGCGCCCGATGCTTGCCGCCGGCGCACGCACTACGCGTGCCCGGGGAGCGATCCACGGCGCGATCGCTTCCGCTTCCCGGCGAATGAAGTCCGTGAGATAGGTGATCACGTGATACTGATGCCCATACATGCGATAGAACGCTTGCCACAGGCGGCGCGCGCCCGGGCTTGATCCGTGATGATGATGGATCGTCAACACGCGGCGCTGCGTCGGCGTCGCACCCAACGCCAGCGAACCCGAAACCGTCGGACCGGTCACCAGGACCAGATCGCACGGCGTCCGCGCGATCGTGCGCCGGAGACTCCAGTGCGTGCGCCAGCCGAACCGACCGCGATACGCATGACCCGCCGTTGGAATACCGGCGGTCGCCATCAACTCGGCGCCGTCGCCCGGCGGGTGCAGCGAAACGATCTGGAAGCCGTACTCGGCGCCCTGCAATCCGCGCATCAGGGTATACATCGTCTGCTCGGTACCGCCGAGATACGTACACTGCATCAGGTGAAGCACGCGCGTCTGCGCCATGTCAGTTCAATCCTCCCGCCCATGCGGCAGCTCGTACGACCGAATCATTTCGCCCCGCCTCGATCGTCCGGCACACATCCGCCAGACGCTCCGTGTGTCGGTCCCATCCGAATTCTGCGGCGCGCGTCGCCGCCTCGGCCCCCATGGCAACGGCGTCCCGGCGATGCGTCGCCAGCCGTGTCAGTGCCTCGGCCAGACCGTCCACATCGTCCGGGGCGAGCACGAAGCCGTCCCGCCCCTCGCGCAGGATATCCGGCGCGGCCGAATGCGTACTGGCAATGACCGGCATCCCGGTCGCCATCGCTTCGGGAATCACGAGACCGAACCCCTCGAACAGCGAAGGGAGAACGAGTACGTGACTCTTCCGCATATGGTCGACGACGGCCGCCTGATCGGCGCGCCCGACATACTCCACGCCACGCATCCGCGCGCGAAACGCGCGGCCCGACCCGACCAGCGGACCGACGACCACCAGGCGAATACCATTGCCGCGAATCCGATCGTAGGCATCCAGCAGATACTTGATTCCCTTGCGCTGGCCGACACCGCCGACGAACAGGATCTGGAACGGCCCCGTGCTCGAGCGGCGCGAGAAGGTGAACCGACGCAGGTCCGCGCCCAACGGCAACGTCAGGATTCGCGCATCCTCGACACCAGAACGTTCAAGCGTCTGGCGCGTGAACGTACTGGCCACCACGCAATAGTCCGCACGGATCACCTCGTCATCGAGACGGCGCCCATACCAGCGAGGAAAGGCATCATTCGAGAGCGAGTCGGCCCACTCCGGATGGCGCTGCCGCTCGCGGCCGAGGATCGCCTCCGCCGCCGGAGCATGTCCGGTGGCCAGTTCCACCACCGCGGTCAACCCGACCCGCCGCGCCGCGGTGAGACTCTGGCAGCAACTACCCTGGAAACCCCAGAACGTATCCGCACCACCGCGCGCGCTCAGTGTCGATGCGACCCACCGATCAAAGAGCGCATCACGCTGCAGGATGAGATCACGAACCAGACGGCCGTTGCCCATCGCCGCACGGCACATGACCTCGGGCAGCTCGAAAAGCGGCTGCCGGATGACGCGCGCGTCCAGACCGTCCAGACACCGCCGACGCAAGTACCGATCGGCCGCCGCCCACCGGCTCAGCAGCCGATCGGGCCAGCGCTGCGGGGCGTAGTAGCTGCTCGTGATGAAGTGGTGCAGGCCGCCGAGGCGCTCCATCGCCCGTGCGTGCCAATACGCATGCTGTTTACCGGAGTGACTGACGATCGCTGAAAGCACAGGGGACCTCACACCCGAAGATGACGATTCCACTCAGGCCCGCGGCTCATGCGGTCGCGCGGGTCCGCCACGGGAACGTGAGCAGTTCACCCTGCACGGCACGCTGCCGCGCGCTGGCGATGCCCAGACAGATCAACGCGGCAAACAACTGGTAGAACAGGTGAATGCTCATCGATCGGCCCATCATCAGGAAACAGCCCAGGCCGATGGAATAAAACATCAACACGGGCAGCGACTCGGTTACACGCGGGCCGATTCGATCCCACGCCCGACAGAGCACGCCGCCAAAACCGCTGAGAAACACGATTCCGAGCAGTCCGAAGTTCACGTACATCTCGCCGATGATGCCCGGTGAGAGTGTCGGGCCGCCATGCAACGGGGACTCGCCCTTCCAGCGGGCGTATTCCACGCCGAAACCGACGGGCTTGCCTTCCCACAGAAATCGCGGGATCGGGTTGATCGCCTCCACGAGCAGCGTACGGCCGTAGGCATGCGGATGTGCCGACGGGACCTGATCGACGATGAACAGCAGTTCGCGGAACATCTCATGACCGACGTAGTCCGGCTTGGTGCTGAAATCGAGCCGGCCTTCGTTTCGCCCCGCGACCATGGCCGCCGAAAACCAGTAGAACAACAGCGCACACGGCAGCGCCATGATCACCAGCCGTCGCTGCAGCGAACGGCTGGCACGCCAATACAGCCATGCGGCCGGCGTCAGCAACGAGACGAAGACCAGCCACCGTGTCCCGGTGCCATAGCAGCGGACCAGGTACCATGCGAGGACACAGGCCGCCAGCACGCCCATGCGGCGTGTGCGCCGCCGGTCCCCCAGGACCAGCATCGCGATCCACGCCACACCGAGCAGGAAGGTTTCGAGCATCAGCACCGACGCACGGAAGTCGCCCAGGATGGGGCGCGACAGGGTTCCGCGCCAGCCGTGCCGGCCCGCGATCAGACCTCGCCACGTCTCGGCCGGGTCGGCCAGGCCGTACCATACAATCGGAATCACACCGAGCAGCGTGCCGACGATCAGCGTGTGACACAACAGGGTCCAGTCTTGCAGCCCGGCCACGCGCTGCGCCACCCTGCCGAACCACCGGGCACGGGAGCGATGGTAGCCGATGAGAAAACTGGCCGCCGCCAGCACCACGAGAAGCACGCCGTAATCGTAGGCGGCTCCGCCGAATGCGAAGACCGCCGGCTTGGCCTGCAACGCCTCGACCATGTACCAGACGAGCATGCCGATCAGCACCACGTTGCGTGCCGAGATCAGCCGCCGCGGATCCCGACGGATGTCGTACCCGATGATCGCCAGCAGCAGGATTGTCGCCAACCATGCCAGCCACACCGATCCGACTTCCATTGTCTGCTCAGCCATACGAAACTCCTCACGAATCATTGTGGGCGTTACGCCTGGAAGCTATCCCCAGCGTTGCCCTCTGTCCGGCCGGCTCAGGCGTATCGCCGTTGTCGATACCCCAGCCCGCCGCCCGCATACCGGTGCCGCCACGACACCAGCAGCATGCAGATGAGCGACGCGAACAGTTGATAGAACAGGTGGATGCTGAAGGACCGTCCCAGCATCAGAAAACATCCCAGCCCGAGCGAGTAGAACAGCAGGACCGGCAGCGAATCCGTTCGCGCCGGACCAAGCCGGTCCCAGGCCCGGCACACGCCCCCGCCCAGTAGGCTCAGGACGATGATCCCGGCCACGCCGAAATTCATGTACATTTCGCCGATGATGCCTGGCGATAACGTAGGGCCGCCGCTCAGTGGCGATTCGCCTTTCCACTGCGCATACGTCACGCCGAACCCCACCGGCTTGTCTTCCCAGATGAACCGCGGGATCGGATTGACCGCTTCAACGTAGAGCGTCTCGCCCCACAAATACGGGCGCCGCTCGGGCACCTCGTCGATCGCGAACAACAGCTCGCGAAACATCTCGTGGCCGATGTAATCCGGGTGCGCATCGAAGGCGAGGCGACCTTCGTCGCGCCCCGCCACCATCGCCGCCGAAAGCCAGTAGAACATCAGTCCGCACGGAATCACCGCGACGAGGAGTTTCCGCTGCCGGTCCACACTCGAACGCCAGTAGTACCAGGCCATCGGAATCAACAGCGAGACGAACGTCAGCCACCGCGTGCCCGACCCGTAGGACCGGATCAGATTCCACGCCAGAATGGGCGCCGCCACCAGCGTCATGGCCCGCGTGCGACGTCGGTCGCCGAGCATCAGCATCGCGATCCAGGCCACGCCTAACAGGAAGTTCTCGAGCATGATGACCGACGCACGAAAATCGCCGAGCGCCGGCCGGACCAGTGTGCCGCGCCACCCGTGCCGCGCGGCCAGCAGACCGCGGAGCGTTTCCGCCGGATCGGCCAGGCCATAGAGCACCACCGGAATCGCCCCGATCATCGCGCCGACCACCAAAGTCTGGCAGCAGAAATCCCAGTTCCTGAGCTGCGCGACGCGACGACCCCAGCCGTCAAACCAATCGGCCTCGATGGTGTGGTAACCCGCGAGAAAACAGGCCGCCGCCAATAGGACCAGCAGCACGCCGTAGTGGTACGCACTCTCACCGTAAGCCATCACAGCCGGACCAGCCTGCAACGCTTCCAGCAAATACCATGCAAAGATCCCGAACAGCACGACATTCCGCGCGGAGATCATCCGCCGAACGTCAGCGCGCAGGTCGTAGGCAATGGCAAGAATCAGTAG
>JAFGKA010000254.1 GCA_016928855.1 Phycisphaerae bacterium | reverse complement strand
CCGTGTTGCCGCGAGTCGGCAATTCAGTCGCCGATGCCAACGGGGCTATCGAAATGGAACAGGCCGGCAACAATGAGTGGTGTCCCCACGCTGGAAGGGGACACCACTCATTATTGCTGCCCGGATGCCATGCGATGGTTCCGTCCAACCAGAAGGCCGCTGCTGCTTTCGGCAATAATGAGTAATGTCCCCGGGTCACTTCCGGCCGAGGTTGAGCATGTCGGTCGGAATGGGCTTGGTGTTGCGGCACTTGGGGTAAGCCGAACAGCCGAGGAACTTGCCCGAGCGGCCGGTGCGGATCAGCATCTTCGCACCGCACTGATCGCAGTCGATATCGGTGGGCTCGGGCGGCGGCTTCTTTTCCGGCTCGCCGAGTTGGGCCTTGGCTTGCTCGACGGCGTCGCCGCGCAGGCGTGCCGTCATCGTGCAGTTGGGATACCCCTCGCACGAAAGGAACGGCCCCCACGGGCCCCGCTTGAGTGCCATTTTTTCGCCGCACGACGGGCACTCGATGTTACCATTGAACTTGTCGACGTAAAGGTTGCCATAGCGCGTGACGCCGAAACCCTTCGCCTCGGCCCGCGCCACGAAGGCCTCGTCGAGATCCACCGGCGTCCGGCCCTTGCCGGTGCCCTTGCTCGCCGGCGACTTCCCTGCCGTCGGCTTCTTCCGGGCCGTCTTCTTGCTGGGCTTGGTCCTGGCTGGGGTGTCGCTTGTGGGCGACTCGTCCGTCGCCGCCTCGGCGCTCTCCGGCGGCGGCGCATTTCTGGCCCGCTCCGCCGCGGCCGCCTTCAGCTCCTCAAGCTTCTGGATCGGCTTGGCGTTCCGACACCGCGGAAAACCACTGCACGAGATGAACTTGCCGCGCCGACCGGTGCGAAGCACCATCGGCTTGCCGCACTTCTCGCACGCAAAGCCGGCCTCCTCCGGCGGCGGCACCGGCTTCGATTCAAGGCGAATGCCCTCCGGAAGCGACTTCGTGTTCTTGCACGTCGGGTAATTGCTGCAGCCCAGGAATGCGCGGCGGCCCTTGCGTTTGACGGCCATCGGCGAGCCGCACAGCTCGCACGCTTCCTGGATGTCCTCTTCCTTGACCAGCTTGAGCGGCTGGCCCTCGGCATCGCAGGCGATCGTCTGATTGCACTCAGGATACCCGCTGCAGCCGAGGAAGAGCCCATGGCGTGACTGTCGCAACAGCATCGGCTTGCCACACTTTTCGCACTTGACGTCCACGGCCTTCGGCACGAGTGGCTTGCCGTCACGGTCGATGTTGAACGCCGCCTTGCACTCCGGATAGCCGCTGCACGACAGGAACCGTCCTGTCCGCGCCCAGCGATAGACCATCGGCTTACCGCAGGTCTCGCAGACGTACTCGCTCGGCTCGGCCCGTGTGGCCTCCATCTCGTTATGCGCCTTGATCAACGACCGATGGAACGGGTCGTAGAACTCATGCAAGACGTGGACCCAATCCAGGTGGGCCTCTTCGATCTTGTCGAGCTCCTCTTCCATGTAGGACGTGAACTTGACATCCATCAACTCGGGAAAGTGCCCGAGAAGCTTGCGCGTGACGACCTCACCCTTATCCGTCGCGAAGAACCGGCGCTCGATCTGCTCGACGTAGCCGCGGTCCTGGATCGTCTGAATGATCGCGGCGTACGTGCTCGGCCGGCCGATCCCCTCGGCTTCGAGCGCCTTGACCAGCGACGCCTCGGTATACCGGGGCGGCGGACTGGTGAAATGCTGCCGCGGTACAAGCTCGAACGGCGCCGCTGGCTGGCCGGTCTTCAGCGGCGGCAGGATCTGCTCGTCGCCGGATTTCGGCAGCCCCAGCACCTTGTAGTACCCATCGAACACGAGCGTCCGGCCACTGGCCCGGAACGCCGCGGCGCCCCGGGGCGTGTCCGCCTCCACCGTCACCGTCGTTGAATCCCACTCGGCTGCCGTCATTTGGCACGCCACGAACCGCCGCCAGATCAGGTCGTAGAGCTTCCACTGCTCGTCGTTGAGGTGCCCGCGCAGCGAGTCGGGTGTGTACTGCACGTTGGTCGCCCGAATCGCTTCGTGCGCTTCCTGCGCCCTCTTGCTGCTGGCGTAACGGTTAGGCTGAGCCGGCAGGTACGCATCCCCACACGATTGGCCGATCCACTCGCGCGTGGCGGCAACCGATTCGTTGCTCAGGTTCGTCGAATCGGTACGCATGTACGTGATCAGGCCGACGACGCCCTCGCTGTTGCCGATATCGATGCCTTCGTAAAGCTGCTGCGCGATCCGCATCGTGCGCGATGTCGCGAAGTGGAGTTGGTTCGCCGCGGCCTGCTGCAGGGCGGCCGTCGTAAACGGCGGCGCGGGTTTGCTCTTTGTGCGCCGTGTCTGAATGTCGGCGATGCGGAAGGCCGGCGCCTTCGCCGGATCGAACCGACCGACCAGCTCGACGGTTCGCAGCCCGCGATTCGCGTACGGTTCCCACGTCCGCTCACGCCGATCGGTGCACACGAAGCCGAGCGCCTCGGCGATCGCGGCCGCGTCATCGACGCCCGACGTGAACGCCTTCTCCGGCGAAACGTCGGCAGTGATGCGCCCCTGCGGCTTGAACTCCTTGCCCGCCACGCTGACCAGCTCGGCCCGGAATGCGCTGTGCGACGCGAGCCAGGCCGCCTGATCCTTAAGTTTCGGCTCCTCCTCGCCCGTGTTGAGGAACTTCGCCCACGCCGTGCCCAGCCCGGCTGCCTCGGCGACGGCCGCCGTAAAGCACGCTGTGATCCGCCAGGATTCGGTCGGGATGAACGCCCGGATCTCCTCCTCGCGATCGACAATCAACCGCACCGCGACCGACTGGACACGACCGGCCGACAGCCCCTTGGCGATCTTCTTCCACAGCAGCGGGCTCAACTCGTAGCCGACGATGCGGTCGAGGATCCGGCGCGCCTGCTGGGCGTTGACCTTGTCCATATCGATCTGATGCGGATTGGCGAACGCCGCCCGGACGGCCGGCTTGGTAATCTCATTGAAAATGACCCGGCGGATCCGCTCCGGATCGAGTTCCAGCGCGGCGGCCAGATGCCAGGCGATCGCCTCGCCTTCTCGGTCAAGGTCTGTCGCCAAATAAACAGTGCTTGCCTTGGCCGCGTGCTTCTTCAGCTCGGCCAGCACCCGCTTGCGGCCGGCGACGACCTCGTAGGTCGGCTGGAAGTTGTTTTCAACGTCGATCGCGATCGACCGCTCGGGCAGGTCGCGTACGTGCCCCATCGACGCTTTCACGACGTAACCACTGCCCAGATACTTGTTTATGGTCTTTGCCTTGGCGGGGGACTCGACGATCACCAAGTCCGGGCCAGCCTTGCTCGTGTTCTGCTTCGCCATCAATCCTCATCCGTCTACGGGACGGTTCGCGTCCACAATCCCGGTTGCGGAAGTCTATCGGACGTTCCCGCCGCAATCTCCACGCGCATTATAGCGGCGGCGGCCAACATGCAAGTTCGATCTTTGTTGGGGGCCTCGCCGGCGGCTCCAGCCATGATGGCCGTGCTAAGTATCTAGGGCCGCGCGATTTGCCCTTGCTTTTGGCGGCCGGGGCGGTATGCTATATGGTCTTTGCGTCCCTGATTCTAACCACTTTAGGCTACAGGATTTGCGTCGCCATGCTGAAATGGTTCCGGAAATACAATAAGCATCTCCTTGTCGTGTTCATGGCTGCTCTGCTGGTCGTCTGGCTCGGTGGCCAGGCACTGGAAGAACTCCTGCGAAGCGATGACAGCAACCAACTCATTGCCAAGGCGTTCGGCAGCGAACTGCGCCAAAGCGACCTGATGTCCACGTACAGCCGGGCTGACGTGCTGACCGGGCTTGGCTACCCGTGCGCTGCATGGCGCGGCATGTGGCAAGTGTCTCTGATGGATCTTGGGATTCCGCCGGGTATGGCCGACGTGGACCGCGAGCCGCTGAGCATGATGGAATGGTACATGCTCGTTGAAAGCGCCCGGCGGCAGAATGTGGCCGTGTCCGACGACGAGGTCCAGCAGTTTAAACGCGCCATGCCGGACGCCGCCACGCGGATCAGCCAGGTACGCGACCGATCACGCGTCTCGTTGGCGCAAATCGACGAGGCAATCGCCGATTTTCTCCGTGTGCGTGAGGCGACTCGCCGCGCGGCCAGTGCCGTGCACGTCACCGAGCCTGAGATTCGCAACGAAGTGAAGCAGGTCGCCGAGAAAGTTCGCGTGGAATTCGTGAGCGTCGCGGCCGAGGGACTGATCGACCGGGAGGCCCCGCTGGACGACGAGCAGCTTCGGTCCCATTTCGAGCAATACCGCAACTACCTGCCCGGCGCGGGGCCGGACCTCGGCTTCGGCTACCGGAAGGAAGCGGCCATTCAGTTTGAGTACGTGGTGGCGGACGCCGAAGAACTCGCCAAACAGATCGAAATCGACGACCAGAAGGCGTTCACCTACTGGCGGGCACACAGGGACGAGTTCATCCGGCCCGAGCTGGAGACGCAGCCGACGACGGACACCGCACCGGCGGAGCCGGCCGCGACACAGCCGGTCCCCTACGAGCACTTTGACGAGGCGAAGGCCGAGGTCGTTGCCAAGCTGTTGGATGAACAGGTGCAGAAAGAGGCGATCGCGCTGATGAACAGCTTCATCAGCCACCTCAACCAGGCTTGGCGGACAGCCGAGACGGGCGAGGACGGCTACCTGGTGGCGCCGGAAGCCGTGAAGGGCGAAACCTACCTGCAGCAGGCGGTCGAGAGCTTCGCGAAGAAACGCTACGGCAACGCGTTGCGATACCACAAGAGCGACTGGCGGGAGATCAATCGTCTGATGGCCGAGCCGGGCATCGGACAGACCCGCGGCGCGGAGGCGCGCACGCCGGTGTTCTTCAGCCGCGTCGGCGGGCAGGTTCAGGGGCTGGCCGAACGGCCGACCGCCGCCGGTGCCGATCGCTGGTATCTCGCGATGTACCAGCCGAGCCCGGATCCGCTGATCGATCGCGATAACAACGTCTACATGTACCGCGTGGTTGCCGCCCGCGAGTCGGCCCCGCCGGCGTCGATCGACGAGGTCCGCGAACAGGTGGAGAACGATTTCCGGCTGCTCCAGGGCTATCGGGTAGCTCGGGAGTCCGCCGAGCAACTGGCGAAACGGGCGGCTACGAACGGGCTGGCCGCCACGATGGACGCGGATCCGGAACTGCGAGCCAAGCTCGGCGGTCCGGTCGCGCGGGTCATGAAGCCGGAACCGTTTGCCCGCCAGCGGGTCTTCGGCGGCGGCGGCCAATGGATGCTCATGCCGACGTCGGTGCCGGGCATCGGAGCGGAGCCGGCGTTCGTCCAGAAGTGTTTCGAACTCGGTGAGTCGCCGACAAGCGACACACCGAACCGCGTTACCCTCGTCGAGCACAAGCGGAACAAGGCCTGGATCGTCGTGCAGTGGATTGAAACACTGCCGGTGCGGGAGGACGTCTACGAGCAGGAGCGGGTACAGGTCGCTCTGCGGCTGTTCCTGGAACGTGTCGGCGGTTTCCTGAAGACGTACTACGACGAGGGTCAGATCCGCCAGCGCGCCGGCTGGGAGGACATTCTGCCGGAAGGCGCGAAGAAGTCTGAAGAGCAGTCGAGCTGAGCGCGCCGGGCCGCGATTGGTTGTCGGCCGATCGCCCGGGCCATCGCGACGGATTGCGATGACCGTCGACGGACGGACAATGAAGGTTGACGTCACGTGCGACGGCGAATATCGTGACGGAATCGAGAACCGCCCCCATCGTCTAGAGGCCCAGGATATCAGGTTCTCATCCTGAAGACAGGGGTTCGAATCCCCTTGGGGGTAGT
>JAFGKA010000038.1 GCA_016928855.1 Phycisphaerae bacterium | reverse complement strand
GAAGAAGCGGCGCGGCGCGGGATCGAGTGTCACCATCTCGACCTCGACCACAACGTGCACTATATCCTCGGCCCGAGTGCCGAGCCGCGGTATCAACTGTGCCGTCGGAAACTGATCGAGCGATTCGGCTCGGAAATCGCTTTGCCCGATGGTGCGATCAATCGGCGCCGCCTCGGCCAGATCGTCTTCGGCGACCCCAACGAGATGCGCAAGCTCGACGATGTGATCTACGAGCCGATCATGCTCAAGCTGCGGCGGGATCTGTACGGTAAGCATGGCCTGATCCTGCTCGAAGCGGCGCTGCTGGCGGACAAGGGCTACCTGTACCTCTGCAACAACAACGTGGTCGTCGTAACCGCCCGTCCGGAAGTCAAGCTCAAACGGCTGCTGGCGCGGGCCGCTTCGGATCCGCGCGGCAAGCTCACCGCCGAACAGGCCGAGCGGCGCATCCGTTCCCAGTGGTCGAGCGACGAGAAGCTCGCCCACATCCGCGCGCGACAGGCCGAAGACCACCAGGGCTTCCTCATCCACGTTGAGAACAGCGACGACGCGCAGCCGAAAGACGATGCCGTCCGGGCGCTGGACACCATCGTCGGCGTTTTCCCCGCGCTGCGGCCGAATGCGTAGTCATTCCGTCACGGTTGTCGTTCGAAGATGCACACGAAGGGGCTGTTCTCGCCGTCAACCGTCGTCTGGCCGATCTCGGCCAAGAGCGGATAGGCGCGCAGCAACTCCAGCGAAATGCCGAAGTCGGGTGACGGACCGTAGCGCGCGTCCCAGAGGAATAGCGCGCCCGGGGGTGAAGCCGTTAGAATATCGTACCACGGCTCGGATCGGGCCGGATACCAACGATCGGCGAAGTAGTACAGCCAGTCGTTGACGGCAAAGAACGGTCGCCCCGCCCAATCCCGCTCGTGCAGCCACTCGACTGCTTCGGCCATCGCCCGCTCGCGCGGTCGCAGCCGGTGCGGCAGGCCGGCGCGGACCAGCGGCCCGAGCAGCGCCAGCACGACGATCACGGTCCCGATCAAGCGGCCGCGATGCAGCAGGCCGGCGCTGACTCCGGCGACGAACAAAGCGGCGCCCGCGCGCAGGGGCCAGAGGTACGGCTGCAGCGTGGGACTCGGGTTGAGCATCTGTTCGAGTTCCAGGCACACCCACAGCGAGATCGCGGCGGCCAGCCAGGTTCGGTGCGCGCGCTGCCGCAACGCGGGATCCGCCGAGCGCAGTGCGTTGACACCGGCCAGCGCGCCGAGTGCGACCCACGGCGCGATCGGCACGAGGAAGCGCGCATAGCCGCCCGTCGCGTAGGCCTGGTGCATGTACAGCGCGGTCTGGACGGCGATGTACGCCGCCACCCCGGCCAGCAGCGGCCACGTTCGCCGGTCGCGCCACAGCACGCGACAGCCGACGACAAACCACGTCGCGACGACCGGGCCGGCCATGCTGACGAAGCGGACGAGGAACGTCAGTGGCGTGCCCTGGCCATAGTGCGTTGTATGGCCCGGCTCGGTCAAGATCGCCCACGGCCAGTAGCCAAAGGCGAGTCGCGTGGCGACGTTGTGTGCTGCCGGCGCACAGAACAGCAACGCCATAGTGCCGAGTGCAAGAAAAGGGGTCCAACCCCTTTTCTCAGTGCTTTTCTTAGTGCTCCAGAGCGCCCACGCCCAGATCGGCAAGAGGACGATCGCCTCGTGTCGCGTGACCAGGGTCAACGAGAAGAGCATTGCCGACGTCCGGCGGCGGCCGGCGAGCAGCGCCCATGTCGCCAGCGCGAGCTGGGCGGCCATGGGCGTTTCGGTCAGCGTCGTGAACGACAGGTGTAATACCAGCGGCTGTGCGTACGTCAGCGGCACCGCCCACGCCGCATGGCGCAGGCCGAGCTGCTGGGCACAGCGGAACGTCGCCCAAGCCGTCAGGGCGGTCAGGCCCACCGAGAGCAGCCGGCAGGCCGTCCAGCCGAGCTGCGCGGGTAGCGCATGCAGCAGCGTGAAACCCGGCCGGCCCCAGGTGTGGACCAGATACTCCGGGTCGAAGCGCGTCCACCGGGCGAATAGAAAGTGCTTGAGGTCGTCGTCGTGGTAGGTCCCGTTGGAAAACAGCGCCAGGATGGCCGTCGCCGCCGCGCAGGCACCCAGCCAGCCGAGAGCCTGCCATCGTTCGGCGGCGTCCGTGGCCGAACGGTCGAGAGCGGGGGTCTCTGATGGTGCCTCGTTGACCATTGTCCGGGCATGAGACGCGATTTCCATCGAAAACGCCAGTGCCGGGCGGCCGGGTGTGGCCTGCCGAAGCGCAGCGCCGGCATGCGTCGCGGCCGCGGGGATACTGATGGGTGTTGCCGGTGCGAAGACACGGGCAAACCCTCCGGCTTGCGGCCTATCCCGACGTGCCGTCGGGACCCATGAAACCCGTGGAAGCGTAGCGCCGGCGTGTGTTGCGGCGGTGGGGGCTGGTCGACATTCCGGCGCTTCGCTTCGGCATGGCCCCCGGCGGACTCAATGGGAGTGCACTTGGTTAACGGCGTTGCATGGCACCCGGCGACGCGGCTTTCTGCTTCTGCCCTCTGGCTTCTGCCTTCTGCCTCTCTTCTGCCCGGCTTCGGCCGGCGGGCCGGACCATGCGCCGCCCTTCGCGGATACCGGCCGGCGGGCCGCCGCCGTTCCCGCCGGCTGGACAAGGGCCGCCGCGTCCTCCACAATGGCCGCGTTCTGTACCCGTCTCGCCCGTGTGAATTGAAGGAGGCTTGCGTTGCTGGCAGAGTTTACCGGATACGATTGGGGCATTGTCATCGTGCTCGTCCTGATCGCGAGCATGCCGGGGTATCTCGTCCGCAAGTACATCAAGCAGCAGGCGGACTTCCTCATCGCCGGCCGCACGCTGTCGGTCTACCTGGCGACAGCGACGCTGACCGCCACCGAGATGGGCCTCATCACGGTGATGTACTTCTCGCAGCAGGGCTTCCTGAACGGCTTCTCGGCCTTCACGATCGGTGTGATCGCGGCCGTGACGACGCTGTTTGTCGGCCTGACGGGCTTCATGGTCTCCGGCCTGCGGGCGTCGGGCGTCACGACGTTCGCCGAGTACTATCAGCAGCGCTACGGCCCGGGCGTACGGGTGCTCGGCGGGCTGATCCTCGCGACGGCGGGCATCCTCAACTATGGCATCTTCCTGCGGACCGAGGCCGACTTCGTCCGGTTCATCACGGGCACGCCGGAGGTTGTGACGCTGGCCGGCATGAACCTGCCGGCGCTCGAGTTGGTCATGACCGTGCTGGTCATCATCGTCCTGACCTACACCCTGCTGGGTGGCATGGTCTCGATCGTCATCACCGACTACATCCAGTTCATCATCCTGACGGTCGGCCTCGGCGTGACCACGTACTACATCCTGATGGACCCGACCGTCGGCGGCATGGCCGGCATCGCCTCGGCCGTCGAGACCCACCGGCCCGGCTACGGCATGAATCCGTTCATCCTCAAGAAGGAGGGAACGACGCTGCTCGGGCTTGGCGGTCTGTTTGTGGCATGGCAGGTCATGCACTGGACTGCCACGTCTTGCTGGCAGACGCAGGCGTTCCGCACCGCGGCGGTCGATTCGCCCCGCACGGCCCGCATCATGTGGTCGTTCACCGGCATCAACTACTTCGGCCGCGCGCTGATCCCGATGCTCTGGGGTGCGGCGGCCTTGGCGTACTTCGCCACCACGGGCGGCCTCGGTGAGGTCAAGGACATCGAGGCGATGCCGCGGTTCGTCGCCGCGATCCTGCCATCGGGCATTTCCGGGCTTCTGCTGGCGGGCATGCTGGCGGCGCTGATGTCCACGCACAGCGGGTACCTGCTCGCGTGGAGCGGCGTACTGACCGAGGACCTGCTGGCGCCGGTCTGCCGCGCGTTCGGCTACACGCTGCCCGATCGGACGAGGTTGTGGATCACGCGCGGGTTCATCGTCCTGCTCGGGGCCTACCTGCTGGTCTTCGGCTTGTGGTATGAGGTTAAGAGCAGCCTGTGGAACTTCCTCGCGGTCACCGGCACGATGTACTTCGCCGGGGCGGCGACGTTGCTGGCGTTCGGCCTCTACTGGAAGCGGGCGAACATCGGCGGCGCGTTCGCCGGCCTGATCGCGGGCGGTGCCCCGGGCGTGCTCTACCTCGTCATGCATATCACAACGCTGATCGTCGAACCGGAGATCACGCAGGTGGGGCACGTGCCCGTGCACGCCGTCGCGGTGTTCAGCGCGAAACTGACCGAGAATTGGATCGGCCTCATCAGCTATCCGCTGGGCATTCTGGGCATGGTCATCGGGAGTCTTGTCTACGCCAGTCTGCGGGGCGGCGGCGGGTCGCCGTCGATGACCGCGGGCGCGAAGCCGGAGGTGCAGTCATGAGTCTCGCCGACTTCTGGACATACGTGATTTATTTTGGGCTGGCCGCGTACTTCGGCCTGGCGCTGCTCATCACCATCGGCGGGTGGTTCGACCTGTGGCGGATGCTCCGCCGACTTCGCGGCGCTGACGGCGGCGGCGAGGCCTGAGCCGACGACGATGCAGCCCCAGCGCGGCAGCACGAATCGCACGCGTTCCGGCAAGGCGGCTACCGGTGGTTCTGCCTCCGCGGGGGCTTTCGAATTGCAACGGTCCACACCAGCCAAGTGTAGCGGCCGGCGTCCCCGCCGGCCGGAGCTTACAAGCCGCGGGGCCTGCGATTTGACGAACGCCCATTCGCTGCGATCAACGGTTCGCACCGCCGACAATCTCGCGTACATGCGCGGCCTGCCCGACGCGAGCATCGACCTGATCTACATCGACCCGCCGTTCAACACCGGCCGCCAGCAAGTCCAAGGCGTCGCTGCGGACCGGTTTGACGATTACTGGCCCGGCGGCGTGCGGAGTTATCTCGCGTTCCTCGAGCCGCGGCTCTGCGAGCTGCACCGGCTGCTCAAACCGACCGGCACGCTCTACGTTCACCTCGACTGGCACGCCGTGCATTATGTGAAGGTTGTGCTCGATGGCCTGTTCGGCGACACGAACTTTCTTAACGAGATCATCTGGGATTACCGTACCGGCGGCGTGAACACGCGCTGGTTCGCCCGCAAACACGACACGATTCTCTCGTATGCCCGGCAGCGCGGGCAGCACACGTTCCATGTTCTGCGGGACGGCGTGTTTCGCACCGAGGGGCTCAACTACGACGAGCAGGGCCGGCCGTACAAGACGACGAAGCGCGGCCGGTTGTACTTCCATCCCGACGGCCCGGCGCTGACGGATGTGTGGTCGATCCCGTTTCTCTCGACGGTCTCGCGCGAGCGCAGCGGCTATCCCGGCCAGAAGCCGATGGCGCTGCTCGAACGGATCATCCGCGCCAGCAGCAACCCGGGCGAACTCGTCGCGGACTTCTTCTGCGGCAGCGGCACCACCCTCGTCGCCGCCAAGCGATTAGGCCGCCGCTACCTCGGCTGCGACAGCTCCGCCCGCGCCACCGCCATCACCCGCCGCCGCCTCGCAACAACCAACCCCGCGCCAGGCTAACGTTGATACGTGACCACGGGTGGCCAATCATGCATTGCAGATTGTGGATTGTTGATCTGTGATTTCCAATCTGCAATCGCAAATCAGCAATCTTCAATGAGTCGGGTGGGATCTCGATCATCAAGGTGTACCGAGCAACGCTTATATGTCACCTCCATCGGTCTTCTCGGAATAAAGCCCCGGGTGGAGCGCAGCGCAACCCGGGGATAAGATGCGACACAATAATCTTCAACCCCGGAGGGGTGGCAGAAGGAAGGACACGATCATGGCGCACTCATTCACGAATCTGCTCTATCACATTGTCTTCACGACGAAGGATCGAAAGGCGATGCTCAAGCCGCTCGTTACCGAGAGACTGTACGCCTATCTCGGCGGCAGCATCCGCCAGAACGGCGGGACAGCGCTCGCGGTCAATGGCACGGCAAACCACGTGCACATTCTCGCGAAGCTGCGGCAGGATAAGACGGTCTCCGATGTCTTACGCGGCATCAAGGCAAACGCATCGCGATGGCTCCATCAGACATTTCCCACGCACGCGTCGTTCGCCTGGCAGAGCGGGTACGGCGCATTCACCGTCAGTGCATCACAAGTGGAACGTGTACGGCGGTACATCGCGGAGCAGGAGACGCATCATCGGACGATGACGTTTGAAGAGGAATGGGCGGCGATCCTGAAGGCGCACGGAATCGCATTTGATGCCGAATCGTGGCGATGAGCGCCTCTGTCACCCCCTGACGGGGGTTTGGAGATGTGGAGGGGCGCCGCGTTTCCCCGGGTTCCGCTGCGCTGCACCCGGGGCTCTATTCCGTCGGAAAACGCCCGTCTGTCCGACGCGCGGCAATCGATCATCGCCGCGACGTCGGACGTGCCCCGCCCAGCCGTTCCCCAGGTTCCGCTGCGCCGCACCCGGGGCTCTATTCCGTCGGCAAAGCCCGTCTGTCCGGCGCGCGGCAATCGATCATCGCCGCCAGCGGACCGGTCGTGCCGGACGGGTTCGATTCCATAACGCCCCCGGCATGCGCCCGCCGCGCCGGGAAATCAAGCGCCGCGTCGCACGTCTCACGGTAGAAAGATCCGGGCTGCCACACAGGAACGGAGCACGAGGTCGTAGTATTTACCGAACAGAAGCCTGGGTGCAGTGCAGGAACGAGCCCCCGGATGAACCGGAATAAAGCCCCGGGTGCAGCGCAGCGGAACCCGGGGACAACTCCCACAGTGATTTCCAACCCCGGAGGGGTGGCAGAAGGCAACGCGGCGGGGTGAATCCCGCGTTTGCCAATACGTTGCGCGGCGCTCGATGCATACGCCTCTGTCACCCCCTGACGGGGGTTCTCGGATGAAAGAGGATCGCCCCGATTCCCCGGGTTCCGCTGCGCTGCACCCGGGGCTCTATTCCGTCGGAAAAAGCCGGCGTGCCCGACCCGCGGCATGTGATCATCGCTCCTGCTCTCGAAGCGTGTTGTTCTGGTTAGGTGCATTTGCACGGAGCGCATCGTCGACGATCTTCCTCAGGTCCGGCTTGCGCCCGTCATCGTTTACGCAGAACGCTACGAAGAAATCCTCGATCGCCTGGGTGCGTGGCATGCGCG